>NZ_JAGEKJ010000001.1:0-378983 GCF_049887835.1 Gluconobacter sp. NFX36
TCTGAATAGGCCAGAGCCTTCTCCAGATCAGGGCGGAACACCTCAAAATCCACAGTCCGGGAAAATGCCTCAAGCTGATCGCCAAGCCCGCTTAACCGGGCCAGCCGCTCTTCAACATCAAAGAAACCAGGCTGCTTCATCTGCCATCATCCCCAATCAACGCAGGAGAGATGGAATCACAGAGGAACCCTCAAATCCAGAAGGTTTTTCGAACCCTCCAGGTCGTGAAGGTCTGACGCTTGAGCAATCCGAACGGGTAGATGCCCTGCTGAATGAGAAAGCCATAGCCTGAAGCAGGAGCGTTATCCCTGATGTCTGATCCAGTCCCTGAGCAGCCCCTGTCTGCTCATCAGCCTCGTTGGCGGGCGTTTGATGAGCAGTGGTATCTGCTGCGTTATCCGGAAGTCAGGGGCTGGATGCATGAAGAAGGACATCGGGATCTTTATGCGTTTTATCTGGAGACTGGCCAGCGTTACGGCCACTCTCCCAATCGCTATTTTGATGAAATCTGGTATCGGGAAGCCTATCCGGATGTGCGTCGTGACCTGATCCAGGAAAAGTGGCAGTCAGGATTTGAGCACTATTGTGCTGAAGGCTTTCGTCAAAACTCCCCGCACTGGCTGTTTGACGAAAGCGGTTATCTGCGTCGCTATCCTGAACTCACCCGTCGGTTTCTGGATGAGCAGGGCTTTGTAAATGGCTACGATCATTATCTCGAAGTTGGCGAGGCTCGTTACTATCGGGGGCATCCGTTTTTCGACGATGAATTGTGCCGCAGACTTGCTTTGCGTTTCCCCGACTATTTTGACAGCAGCATCGGGTTGTTCGCGTCTTGGTTGAGTCTTCCGTCTAGCATCGCGGATGCAGGCCGAGTGTCATGGTATTTTGATCCCGTCTGGTATCTGGACCGATATCCGGATGTGCGCCGTGAGATTGCTGATGGTCGTTACAGCAGCGCATTGCATCATTATCTAACGAATGAGACAGCGCGTCGTTTCGACCCGCAGGAGCTGTTCTCTGAAGAGTATTATGCAGCGTCTCATCCGGACGTCGTGGCCTGTATTGACCTGGGGTCTTTCAGGAATGGCTATGAGCATTTCCTGCGCTTTGGCGCCCATGAAGGACGGGTTCCCAAAGAAGGTGTAGACCTGCTGGCGCATATGAATCGGCCTCAGGTGCGTAACGATGTCCGCAATCATGTTTATGATAGCGCCTTTGCCCATCTTGTTGCGGCGAGAACGGGCGATGTGCAGCGGGCAGCGTTGGCCGAGACGCCTGACATAGACGAAAATCATTCCCGGCAGGTTTTTGAACGGGAAGCTGAAGCGCTCTTGCCCGCTTTTGCTCGGCACCCGCTTGATTTCACGGTTACTGGCGTACCGGAAGTCAGTGTCATTGTGGTTGTTTACAATCGATTAGCTCTGACAATGCAGGCGCTGTCGTCACTGAGAGCCAATTATGCAGGTGCGATCCAGCTGATTGTTGTCGATTCAGGATCGCACGACCAGACGCGACGTCTGGGAGAACTGGTGCGCGGGGCCAAAATCCTGCGCTTCAGATATAATATCGGGTATCTTGAAGGGTGCAACGCGGCTTTGGCCGAGGTTGAGGCACCCTTCGTTCTGTATCTGAACAATGATCTGCGCCTGTATCCCTGCAGCATTGCCCATGCTCTGGAGCGGCTTCGGTTTGATGAAGGTGTCGGGGCGGTTGGGGCGAAACTGATCCGGACGAACATGCGGTTGCAGGAGGCGGGGTCTATCATCTGGCGTGATGGGTCCACCTATGGGTATCGGCGTGAGGCTAATCCCAATCTGCCGGAAGCCAATTTCGTCCGTGATGTGGATTATGTTTCTGCCGCATTCCTGATGATCCGTTCTTCCTTGCTGAGACGTCTGGGCGGATACGATCTGCGGTATCGGCCGGCTTATTTCGAAGATACGGATCTTTGTGTCCGGATTCTTAAGATGGGTCTCCGGATTGTCTATGATCCGAATGTGGTCGTGGAACATCTGGAGTATGGCAGTTCCGGTTCTGCCGGATCACAGACCCTGATGCACGCCAATCTGCGTATCTTTGCCAAAGCGCATCAGGATTTCCTGAGGCATCAACAGCCTGCTCATATCCGGAATGCCGTTCAGGCTCGCGAACGTCGATCGGACCGGAAGCATATTCTGTTTGTTGAAGACAGATTGCCGCTTCGTCGTCTGGGGTCGGGATATGTGCGCTCCAATGATGTTGTTCGTGAAATGGCGGCCCTCGGGTATCAGGTGACGGTTTTTCCGATGCTGCCGAGAGATCAGAGTGAACTCGAGCTTTTCGGGGACTTCCCTGAGACGGTCGAACTGATCGCAGATCAGCATTTGTCCACATTTCCGGACTTCATTCAGGCGCGTGCCGGGTATTATGATCTTGTCTGGGTTGGGCGAACGCACAACATGGCGCGGTTGCTTCCGATCATGAATGAAGCCAGCCGTTACTTGCCGGCGGGCGGGGCTGTGCTGGATACGGAAGTCATCTCCACACCACGCACGCTGGAGCGCATCAAGATTCTGAATCTGCCAGAACCCAAGGTGGATTTTGACGAGATGCTGCGGCGTGAACTGGATTGCGCTCATTACTGCCAGCAGATTGTCGCTGTGACGGAGCATGATGCGTCTCTGGTGCGTCGGGCAGGCTATGAGAATGTTTCGGTTCTGGGACATGAGGTGCGCATTCGCCCTACGGCAGCGCCTTTTGAGACCAGAAGAGATATTCTGTTCCTTGGGGCGCTCCATGACGAAGGGGCGCCTAACCATGACAGTCTGGAATGGTTTGTCGGATAGGTTCTGCCATTTCTGGACGACGTGCTGCCGGAAGATGTTCGCTTCACAATCGCAGGATTCATTCATCCGTCTGTCGATGTGAGTGTCTTTGCAAGGCATCCGCGCGTGGATATTGTGGGGGCTGTGCATGATCTGGCACCGCTCTTCAATAGGCATCGTGTCTTTGTGGCGCCAACACGGTTTGCCGGCGGATTGCCATTCAAGGTGCAGGAGGCTGCGGCCTTTGGGGTTCCGATGGTTGTCACGTCTCTTCTGGCCAGCCAGGTGGGATGGAAAGATGACGAGGAGCTTCTTTCGGCTGCCGCTGATGATGCCAAAGGGTTCGCGTCTCATGTTGCCCGTCTCTATCAGGACAGCGCACTCTGGGCGCGTTTGAGGGACGGTGCGCTGAAGGCGGTAGAACGGGATTGCGCTCCTGCACGATTCCGGCAGGATCTGTCTTCGATCCTGCAGGCCTGCATTGCGTAGAAGGGCCGGATGGCCGGATCATGAGAGTGTAAGGAAACAGGTGAGGCTATGACCACAGAAGTGAAAGAACATGCCGCTGCAACAGAGCGGAACGTGTCTGGCCTGACCGGACGTGTTCTGGTGTGTAGTGGTGGCCGCTATGAGAGCCAGGCCAACGCGCAGATCCGTGAGTCTATTATGGACGGTTGGGCGGAGTGCTTTGGCGAAGAAAACGTAACGGCTGTCCATATTTCTGCCGCTGCGGCGTCCGTTAAAATCCTGAAGCCTACGATCGTGTTTGCTATCGGCTCTTACCTGCCAGAAAGCACCTATTTCGGCGAAGTATGCCGGGAAGCCAAAAAGATCGGCGCCGTGACGGTTTTCTGGGCCACTGAAGACCCCTACGAACAGGATGCGAACTATCGCATTGCTGATGACTTTGACGTTGTGTTCTCCTGTGATCGCTGGGGACACAACTTCTATCAGCGTGACCGGGTGTTCCATCTGCCGCTCGCCGCAAGCCCGAAGCTGCACTACATGCCGATTGAGGAGAACGTCGAAAAAACGATCGACGTTCTGTTCTGTGGTGTGGCGTTTACCAGCCGTAAGGACATTGTGCGCAACCTTCTGCCGGTGCTTCGCAATCTGAATATCAAGATTGTTGGTCCGGGTTGGGGCGAGCTAGGTATTGGCTTCTCTGATGCGCGTATTGAGAAGTCCCAACTCGTGGAACTGTATCGTCGCTCGAAGATTGTTCTTAATCTTGGTCGTTCGCTGCATTTCGAGAACAAGCGTTTTGTGATTGCGCCTTCCACGCCGGGTCCGCGGACCTTTGAAGCGGCTCTCGCGGGTGCGTTTCAGGTCTTCCACGAAGATACGCATGAAATCCGTCGCTATTTCGATGCGGATGAAATTCCTGTCTTTTCCAATCGGATCGACTTTGAAAATCTGATTGAAAAGTATCTGGGAGATGATGAAGCGCGTCTGGCCATGACCCGCAAGGCTCAGGCGCGGACAGAGGCCGAGCATCTTTACAGCCATCGGATCAAGCAGGCCTTGGCTGTGCTTCAGTCAGAGGGACTTCTCTGATCTTGGGTGTTGCTGAGAGGGTGATTATGGAAAGCCGGGCTTCTGTCCGGCTTTTTCTTTTTGAAGGGGTGTAGTGGTGCAAACTGTCTGGCTTACGGTTTTGTTGATTGTGGCGGCGTTTCTGGAAGTCGGAGGCGATGCTCTTGTGCGATCAGGGTTGCATACGGCTGGGCTGGGACGGGTAGGATATATTGCCGCTGGAGGAGCCGTGCTTCTGGCTTATGGCCTGACCGTCAATCTGCCTGACTGGGATTTCGGACGCCTGATGGGGGTGTATGTTGCGCTGTTCTTTGTGGCCGCCCAGATCGTCGCCTATTTTGCCTTTGGCCAGACACTGACGCTTCCGATTTGTGTTGGGGGCACATTGATTGTTCTGGGTGGCGCCGTGATGACGGTTTGGCGTTAAGACATCCTCTTTGTCTCAAAACTGTTGCTTGAAATGTATTGTTGTAAAATAGAATTGTGACGTAATGTTTTCATAAAGATCCTGACGGATCTGAATGTCGTTGGGAGCTTTGCGTAGAAAATGCCACCGCATATATTTAAGAGGACCTTTTACAGCCTTACTTTTCTTGCTCTGGCCGGTTGTGTCCACACAACTGCGACTGTGGTGAATGTACCCCAAGCGTCTCAGGCGCCAAGGCGGGTTGTTGTTCCGGCCGCCTCTAATTATTACAGCCTTACGGACAGGATCGTAAAAAAAGAACAGCGATGTTATTATTGCATCCTGGAAATCGGTGAATGTTGACTGCACTACAAACCCTTATCAGGTCTTGCAGATCAATAAACAGCCTCTTCATGGTACGGCATATCTCGCTGATTATTCTGTTTTTCCTCAATTTGTAGAGAACAACCCACGTTCTCGTTGCAATAAAACCAAAGTTATGGCGAAAGCTCTGCACTACCATGCGAGCAGTGATTATACAGGATTTGATCTCGTTCTTGTGGATGCTGGTGGCCCGACAGGAGAGGTACGCAATATGGCGTTCCGTATAAAAATCATCGAATGAATTTTTAAGACGTGGGGGCTGCTCAAGATCAAGTGGTGAAAAACAGCACTGAAATACCAAGGTTCAGTAAAGGTGCCGGGAAAGCCCGGCACCTTTATTTTTACTTAGGCTGAGGTCCCAGAACGATCTGGGCCAGATCATCCGGACGCACCCATTTGCTGAAAGCAGCCTGCACCTGAGCGGGCGTCATGTCATAGATGGCCTTGGCGGCTTCGGCTGGCGAGTTCAGGGGAAGACCAAGATCGATCAGGTCCAGATAGCTTCCGGCCAAGGCGCCGAAGCTGGCGCGCGCCATGGGTTGACGGCGGAGCAGAGAGGCTTTGGCCAGATCGAGGCTCTCCTGTGAGACGGGCTGTGTCCGCATGTCCTGCACATCCTTGATGGCCAGCACACGCGCTTTGCTGACCTTGTCCGGGTCCGCGCCGAAGCTGATGCCGAACGAACTGCGGGTGCGGGAATAGCTGAAGCTGCTACCGGCTCCATAGACGTATCCGGTGCGAACGCGCAGATCCTGCATCAGGCGTGAAGAGAAGCCATTCCCAAGGATTTCGTTGCCGACAGCCAGAGCGTGGCGATCTGGATCTGTGACGTTCATTCCAACCGTTTCGACCAGCTTCACGTCATCCTGAGAGCGCCCCGGATCAGAGACAACGGCCTGAGAGGCTTTGCTGAGTGGAATGGAAGGGAGATCCACAACCGGGGCTGGGCCCGTGGCTTTCCAGCCGCCAAAAGCTTTCTCGATCTGATTTTTGGCGTCTTCTGGTGTGATGTCACCGACGACGACAATTGTGGTCAGGTCCGGACGGTAAGTGGCTGTGTAATAGGACTTCACATCGTCGAGCGTGATTTTGCTCAATGTGGCGGGCGTGGCTTCCCGGAGGGTGGGGTCATTGGCGGGGACAAGCGCGTGACGTGTGGCACGGCCAAAGCGGTAGGCTGGCGACTGAAGTTCGCCAGCGCGCGCCTGAATGGCCTCCATTTGCGTGACGTGGAATGCTTTTTCCGGGAAGGCAGGAGAGAGCTCATGCTCGGCCAGCAGGGAAAGACCCGCACTGAAATTCTGCGTCAACGTGCTGAGACTGAAACTGGGACCAGCGTTTTCGTCCGCGGAAATTTCGTCCAGCGCACTGGCGAGAGCCAGCCGGTCATGATGCGTGCTGCCATAGAGGAACATGTCCGCCGTCAGTCCGGCGACCCCCTCTTTCCCGGCAGGCTGTTGCAGAGAGGGGTTCTGCCGGATTGAACCAACCAGTTCGATTGTGTGGCTGACATGTTCTGGCTGGACCAGAAGATGGAGACCATTCGGAAGCGTATAGGCCGTTGGGAGCGGGGCTGCTGCCGGGATGCTCAGGCGGGCAAGAGCTTCGGTGGCCCATCCCGGAAGAGAAACCTTCCCGGAAGGAGGGGTGTTGAAGGATTCCGCGCCGCCATATCCTTTGCCGCCAATCGCCTTGCCTTTTTCGCTAGGCGTCAGGGTTGCGCTGATGGCGTGTTGCGGGTCCAGCAGGGCTTTGGCGAGATCATCCACCTGCGCCTTGGTGACGTTGCGGAAGGCTGCAATCATGTCATCAGGGCTGTTCAGATGCTGAATGGCGACAGCCTGCGACCAGTTTTCGGCCAGTTCGGAAATGCTGTTGGCGTTAAATTCCAGCGCTGCGATTTCCTTACGTCGTGCCGCCTCGATCAGTTCTGCCGGAACGCCATTTTTGCGGAATCCCTCCATGAGAGATGCAAGCGTATGACGGAGTTCGTCAGGGTTCGCGCCTTTGGGGAAACCGGCATAGGCCACGGCCAGACCCGCCTGTGCGTCCGGATCATACATGAAGCCTGCATCCAGTGCCTTGCCGTCCGGGACCAGCCCAAAGAGGGCACCGCGCTGGCTGGCGATGGCATCGGCCAGAAGGGTAACGGCGGCATAGTTCGGGTCACGCTGTCCCGGCATCCGCCAGGCCATGGTGACAAGCCCGATCGGCAGATCGGTATCTAGTGCAAGAGACTGGGCTTTAGCGGGCGTGGGAGTGACTGTTGGGCGTTCCGGGAGTTTGGCGGAAGGAATGTCGCCAAATGCGGCTTGAACCTTTTTCAGTGTTTCCTGTGCATCGACATCGCCGGTGATGACGAGAATGGCGTTGTTCGGCGCATACCAGCTTTCGTAAAACTGCTTGAGCAGAGGCGCCGTGGTGGCATCGAAGGACGGACGCGTTCCCAGAGCATCATGCTCATAGGGAGTTCCTGCATACAGGGCTGCCCTAACCTGCGAGAGGTAACGATAGATCGGGCTGGAAAGATCGCGCGAGACTTCCTGCTCGATGGCACCGCGCTCATGCGCCCATTCTTTTTCGGTAATGTTCAGGCCGCGCATCCGGCCTGCTTCGATCCGCAGAAGAACATCCAGATCAGCCGCCGGTGCCTTGAAATAATACTGCGTGACGTCAGACGTGGTATCCGCATTGTCGTTGTTGCCAAGTTGGGCGCTGATGGTTGAAAGCTGATCGCGCGACAGGCTTTGCGATCCATTGAACATCATGTGCTCAAGGGCATGCGCGGTACCTGGAAAGCCTTTGGGCGCATTGACGGAGCCCACTTCGTAATTGAGCATCGTCTGAACAACGGGGGCCAGCGTGTCCCGCACGATCACGACCCGAAGGCCATTGGGCAGTGTCGCCCGTGTCACGGCTGCCGGTGCCGCGGTGCTGGCCTGCGGAACTGCGGGGGCGGCCTGTGCGGTCGCCAGCAGGGGCGGTGCCAGCATGGAAGCTGCAAGCAGTGTCAGACGGGTCAGGCGGGGGAAACCGGGCATAGGATGTTAACTTCCTGCGGGTAAAATGGTCTGCCAGACAGTAAATCGACTGTCGGGGATGCTGTCTACGGGAGCAGGATTGCCGAAGGATGAATAAAAAATCATGTGACGTGCTCAATCGGTCGCCGCTAAGAGTGGAAGTATTATGACGTCTTCCAATTTTATCGTTCGCTGTGATGACTGGCTGATTGATCGCGTGTTCCAGCCGATTGCAAACCGGCTGCCTGCTGGCTTGTCTGCTGTTCAGCTTGGACTGAGCTTCCAGCTTGGGTCGCTGATGTTGAATGGTGCCGCCCTGCTGCTGCCGATCGTGCTGTTCGGTGTCACGCTGGGGGGGCTGGTTGATACGGCGCTGATCTGGTTCATGAATCTGGCCTTCTTTCTGGGTATGAAGAAGACGATCCCGTTGATCCGGCCTGGCATGATGAACCCGTTGCGCCCCATGATGCTCAGTATGCGCATGATCGCGATTGCGTTTCTGATTTATCAGCTTTTCCGTGGGCTGGATGGGGTTGGTATCGGCTGGATTCTATCCCAGCTTATGACGCTGTCTCAGCTTACATTCGTGATGGGGCTGTATTTTGTGTCTTGTCAGCCTCAGCCGCCCCGCCAGCGGATGTCTTCCCGCACTGGGCCAATCATTGAAGGCGTCTGGTCTACGGGTGGTCGAATCAACTGATTGGGAAAGACGGTGAAAATTCTTCACTGTCTTTCAACGCGGGAATTTGCCGGGACCGAGCGCCATGTCGCTGAACTGACGGCAATTCAGGCCCGTTCCCATGAGGTGACGCTGCTGCTGGAAAGCCGTACGACTGACTTTAGAACGGGCGGCGATATTACACCTCATATTGACCCGGCTGTTCGGATTGTCCGGGCAGACTGGCGAGGATATCTGGGGTGTCTGGCCAGACTGATGCAGGTCGGCTCCTTCGATGTTGTTCATACGCATCTGGGGCAGGCATCCATTCGGACTGGGGTTCTGAAAAAAGCCGGAATAGGCGGCAGGATGCCGGTCATTGGCACGCTGCATAACGTCTATCGCTGGCGCAGTTATGGCGCGCATGATGGTTTGATCTGTATTGCGCGCTGGCAGCAGGACAGTTTGCCCAAGCGATGGGCCAACCGAAATGCGCTGATTTCGAACTGGACTGTTCCCTGCGCCAAGACTGAACAGGAAGGTCCAGCTCTTCGAAAGAAATTTCGGCAGCACCACGGGATTTCGCAGGACGCTTTTGTTATCTGTGCGATGGGGCGGCTGGTTCCGGAAAAGCGGTTTGATCTGTTGGTGCAGGCATGGAAGCAGGCTGGTCTTGCGGCGGAGGCGTATCTGGTTCTGATAGGTGATGGGCCTGAGCGAGCGTGTCTTGAACGGGGACATACCGTGCGGGATCGCATTATTTTTGCGGGCTACCGGGACGACGCACCGGCCGTATTTGCCGCATTTGATGGCTTCGTTCTGCCTTCAGGTCGCGAGCCATTCGGGTTGGTTCTGCTGGAGGCTATGGCGGCCGGTTTGCCAGTCTGTGCTACGGCGGCTGGAGGCGTTTTGGATATTCTGGAGCATGATCCGGCTTCGCTCGTCACGCCGAATAATGTGGAAGCCTTATCCGCTGGGCTGAAGCGTCTCCGGCAGCAGCCCAGACGGGTCTGGGATCTGTCTTCCTACGATCTGGCGGAGCAGGCTCGGAAGACAGAACGGTTTTACCAGCGGTTTCTCTGAGCAGACTTATAATTCGTAGTGGCGAGAGACGTAGCTGGAGACATTCCCGGGATGACGCACCATGTCCCAGCTTTCTGAGAATGACGGAACGAACTGGAACAGGAATACCAGCATAGACAGGAAGAACAGCAGCATTCCGCGTCCTACGAACCGGATGCGTCTCCAGAAATACAGGGGCGGGATCAGAATCCAGAATGGTGAGCCGGGGCGGAAGCCGGCGGCCATCAGGGCGCGACGGTCTGTCAGCATGGACGTAAAGATGATGGCAAAGCTGAGAATAACAGCGATGATCCCCGACTGCCGGTCAGGCATCCCGCCGACCCAGGCCAGTGCGTTGACAATCATGCTACTGACAAACGGACCGAAAATACTCAGCCATGCCCAGCGATTGGAAACCCGGCTGGCGGGCAGTGCAGGGGGGACACCCGCAGGCTGAGGAGGCCAGAAGGAGCAGCTTCCCGCTGGTTGCCATTCCGCCCCGAAGGCTTCCGTCCAGCAGAGAGTGGAATGTTCGATCATTCCTGTTGTTGCCAGAGTGCGCATGTCCTCTTCGGAGACCGGGCCTTTGCGGCTACCGTGTTCTTCGTAAAACCAGCTCACAATCCATCCTTGCTCGGGAAAGGTGTCATCATCCTGGCAGGATGGGCGCTTAATCTGACTGAAAGATGCGTCTCAGGCAATGGCAGAGGCGTTACCCTCTCATGGAGGATCAAATGATGAAGAAATGTTCGATTGGCGTGTTGTCTGTTCTCTGCTTGGCCACTGGCCTGGCTCAGGCTGCTCCGACAGGCAGCCTGAAGATCCCTCTGCCTTCAGGAGTGAAGGTGGATCGTCAGATGGCGGTCTATACCTGTAGTGCGCAGGACGAAAACGCGAAAGACCTTCTGGCTGTGCTCCCTAAAAATCCTGTGACCGCACAGTATCTCAACGCTGGTGACATCAGTCTGGCTGTTCTGCAGATTCGTGGGCAGACACAGGTCTTTTCCAATGTCATTGCGGCGGATGGCGCAAAATATACGGCGGCTCAGTATATCTGGTGGAGCAAAGGCGATGATGTGCTCTTTTCGAGCGCTATGGACGACAAGGCACTTGTGACCTGCCGCGCCACCACAAAACGGTAAAACCGTATCGGGATCGTTTCAATTTTCCAGCAGGCATGCATGATGGTTTCCTGTCTTCGGTTGATGAGGAAAACGCATCATGTCTGCTGTCTCTATGCAGGAGTTTCTGGAAAAGCTGCCCAAGGCTGAACTCCATGTTCATCTGGAAGGAACTTTGGAGGCAGATCTGAAGATCAGGCTTGCAGAACGTAACAACCACCCTTTGAAGTCCAGCACTGCAGAAGACATCCGGCAGGGCTATGTCTACCATGACCTGCCGTCTTTTCTTGCGCTGTATTATGAAGGGGTGGAGCTTCTCCAGACCGAGCAGGATTTTCATGATCTTTGCTACGCTTATCTGGCGAAAGTGGCGCAACAGAACGTGCTCTACACCGAGATGTTCTTTGACCCGCAACTGCATATTCGCCGTGGGCTGGATTTCGGGACTGTTATTCGCGGCTTCAATGCCGCGCAGGAAGACGCTGAACGCGATTTCGGTATCCGGTCCAGTCTCATCCTGTGTTTCATCCGGGAGATGAGTGCGGAATCCGCTGATGAGACCTTCACCCAGGCGCTCCCCTATCTGGAGCGGCCTGACCGTAGTCGTATCATTGGTGTGGGTTTGGACTCTGACGAGAAGGGCAATCCTCCCGCAAAGTTTGCGAAGACTTTTGCCCGTGCAAAAGCAATGGGGCTCCACCTGACCATGCATTGCGATCTCGATCAGGAGAACACGCATGAGCACATCCGACAGGCGCTTCAGGACCTTGGGAGCGAACGTCTGGACCACGGGCTGAATGTGCTGGAAAAGACTGAACTGATTACCATGGCACGCGAAAAAGGCGTGACGTTTACGCTTTGCCCGTCCCCGAATGACGTCATCCGTCCCGGTCGGTCCCGTCAGGATATTCGGGATATGATGGCGGCAGGTCTGAAAATTACCATCAATTCCGACGACCCGGGCTATATGCAAAGTGTGTATATGACGGAAAGCCTCGCCAAGGCGCAGGCCGCTGCTGATCTGACACCGGAAGAACTCGTTCAGATTAGCAGAAATGCTTTTGAGGCAGCCTGGATCTCCGATGCAGAGCGCGAGACGTATCTGGCGGCTCTTCAGGATTTTGCGCAGACATACCGGGTTGCAGGTCCGGCCTGACGAAGACGTTGATCCTTCCTGTGGCTTCAAGGTGTGGGGGCAGGAAGGATCTTTTAAAAGTAATTTCAGGAATAATTTCATATCCTTAAAAACGAATTATGTTTTTATATGTCTGTATTTTTTCTTGATAAATATATTTCAGGTATATCCGTATTCTTTAGATACAAATCATAAATTGATTATCTCTTTTTCTGTGACGATGATCTGCCTATGGCCTTTATCGTCTCGGCTCTGCACCGCCTTTCCTATCACCTTCAATCCGCCGCACTGGGGAGTGTGATCGGCATCCTGCGCGGTGTCGGTCCAAAGCGTGCGTCTGACGCCGGCGGCTGGTTAATGCGCAGGGTGGGGATGAAACTCTCCGCTACCCGTATCGCCGATCAGAACCTGCAACAGGCTCTTCCTGGTCTCGCCGCGGATGCACGACAGCAGATCATTCGGGATGTCTGGACCAATCTGGGAAGAAACGTCACGGAACTGCCTCATCTGGCGTCGTTTGCGCGCAGTGAGGTTGGACCGGGTTGGGAAATCGAGGGCGAAGAGCATCTTGTTGCTCTTCAGGCTCAAGGAGCACAGGCTCTGTTCTTTTCCGGCCATCTGGGAAACTGGGAACTGATCCTGCCGATCGCGACCAGCTTGGGTATGTCGGTTGCAGGTTTTTATCGGGCTTCGTCCAATCTGGCCGTTGAAAGCGCGACGCAAAAAATGCGCCAGAAGGCTCTTGGCTCGACTGGTACGATGTTTCCCAAAGGCCCCAAGGGTGCCCGGCAGGCTCTGACCCATTTACAGAATGGCGGATCACTGGGTTTTCTGGTGGATCAGAAGATGAATGACGGGCTCGCTATTCCGTTTTTGGGGCGTGACGCGATGACGGCTCCGGCTGTGGCGCAACTGGCTCTACGTTTCAACCTTCCCATCATTCCCGTGTACATTGTTCGTCTGGGAGAAGGGCGGTTCCGTATGGTGTGTGAAGCACCGTTACAGGCTGCGCGCACGGGCGATCGTCATGCGGATATCCGGTCTATTTGTGTTGCCATGAACGAGACGCTTGAGCGTTGGGTCCGTGAGCGACCCGGAGCATGGCTCTGGCTGCATCGGCGGTGGCCAAAAGAACCAATGCCCCTGCCTGCAGTATGAAAAAAGCCCCGCGACGATGTGTAGCGGGGCTTTGATGTTTCAGGGCAGAGGACGACCGCTGACGGGAGCCTGTGGGCTGCCAATCAGATCAAGGATCTGCTTCTCAAGTTTCGGCACATTGATGCGTAAAACGACCTCGTTCTTACGCTCACCCAGACCCGGTTCATAACCCGGCGTCCAAGAGACAACGTCTCCATAGCCCGGACCGAACTGGCTGTTCACATCGACGAACAGTTCCTGTTTCTCCGTAATGATGCTCGGATCCAGCCAGACGGATGCTGCAATCTCATCCCAGAGCGGGAACCCACTCAGATGCCACTTCATGACATGCCCGATGGGCGTGCCGGTTGCTTCCAGCTTCTTCAGAAATTCCGGCGTCAGTTCGGTATCTGTTGAAGGGTCGGCCGGAACCATCACGATGTGCCTCCACGGTGCGCGAAGAGCAGCGCTTGCGCTTTCCGGGTCCAGACGGAAGTTGAACTCACGGCGGGGACTGTTCAGGAATTCACGCGCGAACTGATGCGCCACAACGCCGGGCCGGGTCTGGCGCGGGTTCAGGCCACCACCCATGTAGACGAGTTCTTTCGCAAGGCTCGCAAATTCCGGATCGAGCGTCTGCGCCAGTGCAATATTGGTCATTGGCCCCGTTGCGATGATGCTGACCTGCCCTGGATACTGATGAACCATACGGATCAGGAAATCAGCCGCACGCTCGTTTTCCGGCTTCTTGACCGGGTTGCCATAGGGCAGATCCGGCACAACGTCGGGGCCATGATAATAGGGCAGGGGTTGCTCGGTCTTCTCGACCCATTTCTTCATCCAGACGCCCTTCCAGATCAGCTTGCCATAAAGGGCTTCCCAGCGATCTGTGAGCTTTTCGGAGTTCAGGAACGGGTATGTCGCGCCGGGAACGACAGGGATGTCTGCCCTGCCTGCCACTTCCACGCCACGAAGCGCATCATTCGTCGCTTCTTTCTGCCAGACGTCTCCCGTGACGGTCGTGATGCCAAGCACGCGCACGTTGGGCGCCTTGATGATCATCCACTGGGCGATGCTGAAACCGTCATCATCAAAAATGACGAGACGCGGATCAGCCTTGGCCTGCGTTGCTCCGGCGAGAAAAGTGCCAACGGTCAGGCTGAGAGCCAGGGTTTTGCAAAACTGTTTGCGTATCTTTGTGAAACGTTCCGCTTTGCGGACGATTGAAAGGAGAGGCATGGGAGACTGTGTCCATGGCTGTTGGCAGAGAACCGCGAGACCATACCTCAATGAAAGGGTTTGCACATCGCGAACCAGCCGTTCGCAGCTCTTTGGAATAATTATATTTCAGGACGGCGGGTACGCGTTTTGCGAATGCTTACGGAATGAGAGCGTCAATTTTCTGGAGGAAAGCCTGAAGATCTTCTTCAGAACATCCAACCAGGAACTCGTTTTTTTCGGGGGTGGGCCACGCGCAGCCTTTGGTCACATAGACATTCTGATGGCCCATCAGAAACCCGATGTTCAACTGAACGGCGTTCCAGAAGCCAAGACATCCGACGACAGTGGCAGGACCGGAAAACAGCGTGCTGTGCATGCCTGATCCATGTTCGCCAATAACCGCTGCTGCGTCGGAAAAAATTTCGATCTGCTCTTCAAGGGAGAGCTTTTCGGGGTGGATAATTTCATAGCCATGTTCTGCCGCCATGGATTCAAAAGCTGCACGGTTGGGGAATGGCCGATTGCCATGTGAGAAGTCTGCCCGGGACACCAGAATCTTGCGGGATTTCTTTTCAGTACGGATGTTCGGTTTCAGGGAATTGTAAAAATCCCTGACGAAACTGTGGAAGGAAAATTCTCCCGTGTAGCAGTACGATGGAAGAATGGCCTCTCTGCACAGAACGATATCGGAGCCGGGATTATATCCGATGATATTGTCTTTGTTGACGCCGCACGCCAGAGCCAGAAAGCGGTAAATCCATTCGGGTGATGAATGCGGAAGAAGGATTTTCAGGTCCGCAAAATGCTCTCCCTTCACGGCTTTTACGACACCGAACCGGGGCAGATAATCAATCAGCCAGTGCCCCCAGATCTCAAAAGAAATCCCATCGGCGACAATGACTGGCTCTTCTATAATGATCTTATTTTTGGAAGACTGTGAAAAATAGTCTTCTTCAGGCGGAATTGTACGTTGATTGTCCTGCCCTGTGGCACAGTCATAGACCAGATGCGTGCTGAGAATTGTACTGCCCGGGCGCGTCACAATAAGGTCTTTGACGGTATAAAAACCAACGGGGTTAAGGTCTTCGGTCGGTCTTTTCCAATGGTGCTCGTAAACCCACCCCCGATGATCCGTCAGTTCCCAGATTTTGAAGGGTCCAACGGATTTTTCGGCTGGCCTGCATTCCTGAAAGTCTGAAATCCCGCAATCGGCAGTTTTCGTTCCTTGGGACAGATCGGAAAATCTCATGACGTCAAGACCTTTGATTTTACTGTATCGCCAACAATAGAAGCCTTTCCGGATCTCTTCCAGACGTTGGAATATTTTGAGCTTTAGAAAGCCAGCGGTGCGTTGTCTTTCACTTCCTTGATAACGAAAAACGTCCTGGCCTGACGAACACCGGGGAAAGCGATCAGCTTTTCGGCATGAAGGCGGTTGAAATCCGCCATGTCATCCACGCGGATTTTGAGAAGATAATCAAAATCGCCCGCTACCAGATGACAGTCCAGCACCATGGGCATGTTTTTCACGGCGGCTTCCAGTTCCGCAAAACTCTCTGGTGTGGACCGGTCCAGCACGACGCCAACGAGTGCAATGGTGCCAAGCCCGACCTTCACCGGGTCAATTTCCGCTCGAACACCGCGGATATAACCTTCCTGAAATAGGCGCTGCGTTCTGCGATGACAGGTCGCGGGACTGACATTCACATGCTCTGCGAGTTCGGCATTGGACATGCGACCGTTTCCCTGCAGAAGCCGAAGAATCCTGCGGTCAATGGCATCGAGATCAGAGGAGGAAGACTCTTTCATAATAATCCTAAAAATTAATAATATCTTCGATAAAAATCGAGATTGATGAGTTTTCAGAAGAAAATATAGATCAAATTAGAAAGCACCTTCCGAAGAAAATTCATTACGCCTCGTGGCCTGTCATTCTTTCAAGGGCACAGACCATGAAGCTGGAAAAATTCGAGCGTTATCCTTTGACATTCGGTAAGACTGCCATTGAGCATCTGCCACGGCTAAGTGAAGCGCTGGGTGGCAAGGTGCAGATCTACGCCAAGCGTGAAGACTGTAATTCCGGCATGGCGCTGGGCGGGAACAAACTCCGCAAGCTGGAATATATCGTGCCGGACATTCTAGCCTCTGGCGCTGATACGCTAGTCTCCATCGGCGGTGTGCAGTCCAACCATACCCGCATGATCGCAGCGACAGCCGCCAAGCTGGGCATGAAATGCGTTGTCGTGCAGGAGAAATGGGTCCCGCATTATGACGCCGTTTATGACCGTGTCGGCAATATCCTCATGACGCGCCTCATGGGGGCTGAGTCCCGCATCGTGGAAGATGGTTTTGACATCGGTATCCGCCAGAGCTGGGAAGATGCCATTCAATCCGTGAAGGATTCTGGTGGAAAGCCCTATGCCATTCCGGCCGGTGCGTCGGTTCATCAATATGGCGGCGTCGGTTACGCTGCTTTTGCGGAAGAAGTCGCGGAACAGGAAAAGGAACTCGGTTTCACGTTCGATTACATTATCGTCTGTGTCGTGACGGGGTCGACGCAGGCGGGAATGATCGTGGGGTTTGCGGCGCAGGACCGTGCAGATCGGGTTATCGGTATTGATGCTTCCGGAACGCCCGAGCAGACGCGCGAACAGGTGAGGGAGATCGTGGATCGTACGGCGGATCTGGTGGAACTGGGGCGGGCAGTGCGGGACGATGAGATCGTGATCCTCGAAGACTACGCCTATCCCGCGTATGGCGTTCCTTCAGAAGAAACGAACGAAGCCATCAGGCTGGCTGCTCGCACAGAAGCCATGATGACCGACCCCGTTTATGAAGGGAAATCCATGCAGGGTCTGATTGACCTGACCAAGAAGGGATATTTCCCGGACGGGTCAAAGGTTCTGTACGTTCATCTGGGCGGCGCACCGGCCCTGAACGGCTACAGCTATTATTATCGCAACGGCTGATGCAGCCATAAAAAACGCCGCGTCCCGAGTGGGCGCGGCGTTTCTGTTTTCCGACGATAGGGCCGGGCTTTAGCTGTTGTGACCGTTCAGTTCACGCAGTACGTCCGCCGGACGCATCGGAAGGTGACGCAGGCGCACACCCACGGCATTGAACACGGCATTGCCGATGGCGGGAGCCACAACCGTCACACCCGGTTCACCAAGACCCGTAGGCTTCTCGGTGTTCTGGACGAACTCGATGTCCATCTCCGGCACGTCTGGAAGACGGACCGGCGTGTAGGTGTTGAGGTTGCTGTCCTTGATGGTGCCATTGACGATTTCGGTGCCCTCAAACAGAGCCATGCTCAGACCCCACAGAGCCGCACCCTCGGTCTGTGCCAGTGCGCCGCCCGGATCAACGATCGTGCCCGCATCCAGCACCAGCCAGAGCTTCTGGCAGGTAATCACGCCGGTCTTGCGATCAACGTGAACCTGAGCCGCACCAGCCGTCCAGGTCGGCATACCGCGTTCCTGACCAAAGCTGGTCGCGATGCCGATGGCCGTGTCTGCTGGAAGCTGCGTCTTGCCGTAGTTGATCTTTTCGGCGAGCCGCTGAAGAGCAGCAGCCTGACGCTTGGCCCCGCCGACGGCATTTGGCGCATCGCCCGCGTTACGGCCTGTGCCCGTGAACATGGACAGGCGGAACTCCAGCGGGTCCTGCTTGGTCTGATGAGCAATTTCATCAAGGAAGGACTCAAGCGCCCATGGCGTCCAGCCCGCCGACACGGAACGGAGCCAACCCGGACGGAAGGTCTTGTTGGCCAGATCGTTCGTGATGGCGCGAACGCGGGTCGGACCAGTTTCGTACCAGTGATCCGCACCGGCAATGGCGAACTGATCGTAAGACTTGCCGTCTTCGCCCTTTGCCATGAAAGCAGGGGCCATGATGAGCGTCGGCCAGCCAGCCGTCGCAGCATAGTCCATCGCCGTGATCTTCTTCTGGTCTGCGTCGAGGGCGACGCGGATCGTCTGAAGGGACGGGGAGCGGATGGAGTCAAACGCCATATCGTCAGAGCGCGTCAGGATCAGCTTGACGGGTGCGCCACCAATCTCTTTGGACGCCAGCGCCGCCGGGATGGAATAGTCACCGTTCAGACGACGACCAAATCCGCCACCGAGCAGATAGGTCCGCATGACGATCTGCTCTTCTGGCACCTGAAGCGCCTTGGAGAGCTGCGGCAGAACAAGGGACTGCCACTGGTTGCCGGTATGGATTTCCCACATGCCGTCAACATGACGGGCCACGGCATTGACCGGCTCAAGCTGGTAATGCGCAACGGAGGCACAGGTATAGCTGCGCTCGAAGCTGTGTGCCGGATGAGCCAGAGCTTCATCCACGCCCTTGTCGTTGAAGACGCGCGCCCCTGTGTTCGGGTCTGCAATCAGCTTGCGGCCGTGTTCAATAATGTCGGCTTCCGAGACATTGATCGTCGGGCCGGGATTCCACTGAACCTTCAAAACGTCCGCAGCCTTGATGGCGGCCGGATAGGTTTTGGCCAGAGCCACAACCCAGCCCGGAACGATACCGGACGGATCATCCAGAACAACATAGCGCAGGAAGCCGGGGATCTTCTTGGCTTCGCTGTCATCGACTGACTGCACCTTAGCGGCATAACGCGTTGGCGGCATCTTGGGGCGGCCATAGACCATCCCTTCAAGCTTTACGTCGATGCCGTAGATGGCCTTGCCCGTCGTCTTGTCTGGAATATCCAGAGCGGGAACCGGCTTGCTGATCAGGCGGCGTTCGCTGGCAGGCTTGAGTGGCAGCTTGGCCATCTCATCCGCCGTGAAGCTCCGCGTTGGCTTGGCTTTGGAGACGATCTCGCCGTAGGAAATGCTCTTGCCGCCAGCCGTGACCGTGCTGTTGCGGGCAACGCATTTGTCTGGCGTGGTGCCGAGCAGCTTTGCGCCTTCTTCCAGCATGATCGTACGGCCTGCGGCGCCGGCCTGACGGAACGTGTCCCACGTATCCCAAACAGACCAGGAACCGCCGGTCACGAACTTGCCAGCCCATTTCGGGGCGGTGTCCACTTCCGTGATTTTGATGTGATCCCAGTCGGCTTCCATTTCGTCCGCAATGATACGGGCGAGGGCGGTTCCGACGTGCTGACCCATCTCGGCACGGACGATATTGACGTTGATGGAGCCATCCGGCGCGATGGCGCACCACATGTTCGGCTCGAATGCGGCTTCTGGCGGCATGGCCGACGGATAGGTCTGGGAGGCTTCAGCCTTACGGGCAAAGCCGAACATCAGACCAGCCCCGGCGGCCGTCATCAGGAAGCTGCGGCGTGAGAGGCGGGCTTTGTCCGACTTGCGGGCAATCTGCTCGATTTTAGCCATTGTTGGCGCCTCCCTGCTGTGCGGCAGCCGCTTCCTTGATGGCCTTGCGAATGCGGATATAGGTCATGCAGCGGCAGAGACTGCCCCCCATGACACCGTCAATTTCGGCATCCGTTGGGCTCGGGTAGTCTTTCAGAAGGCTCGCAGCCTGCATGATCTGGCCGGACTGACAGTAGCCGCACTGTGGCACCTGCTGGTCACGCCAGGCGACCTGCACGACGTGATTACCTTCCGGGTCGAGACCTTCAATCGTTGTGATCGAAGCACCTTCGACGGAAGACAGGGCCGTGATGCAGGAACGCGTGGCGCGCCCACCCACATGCACGGTGCAGGCACCGCATTCACCGATACCGCAACCGAACTTGGTGCCGGTCAGGTTCAGTTCGTCACGCAGGACCCACAGCAGGGGGGTGTCATCCGGTGCATCGACCGAAACGGGTTGTCCGTTGAGTTCAAATTTCGTCGTCATCTTCGTGTTTCCCTGTCCTGCCCGGATCAGTGCGAGGCGTTAACGGGCGGTGCGGACAGTGTGGCGCGGGCTTCCGCGGCCTTCTTTTCCAGATCCGTCCAGGGGGGGAGGGTGGTGCGGGTGCGGCGCAGATACGCGGCGATGCGGGCCATGTCATGGTCCGAAAGGGCCGTGTAGAAGCTCGGCATGGCGATGTTGTCCTGACCTTCGGCAGCACCGATGCCATGCAACATCACCTGGAAGAGATTGTTTGGCTCATCTAGCCACAGCGCATTGTTCAGAGCCAGTTCCGGACGACCGGAAACAGGCTTAGGGCCGGAATTGTAATGGCAGGCGCCACAGGCACCCTGATAGAGACGGGCATCCGCATCGAGCGTCTGCGGACCGACCAGATCCTTGCCAGACATCTGCATGGCACGGGCAATCGCAGCTTCATCGCCATGAGCACGCTGATCAGCCTTGGCGATGTCAGCATAATAATGAGCAATGGCGTGCACATCTTCTTCCGGAATTTTGGACAGGAAGCGATGCGGCACGGGAGACATCGGGCCAGCCGCAGAACCGTGCAGCGGGGCTACGCCGAAGCGCAGGTACTGGAAGAATTCATCTTCCGTCCAGACAACCGGCGTCGGGTTATGGTCGTTCAGCGGCGGCGCAATCCAGCCATCAATGACGGCACCGTCATAGGCATGGCTTGCCTTTTCTGCGCCGAGAAGGTTACGCGGCGTATGGCAGGCGCCACAATGGGCGTTGCCTTCAGCTAGATAGGCGCCACGGTTCCACTGTGCATCATGCTTCGGGTCGTTCTGGTAGCGGCCCGGCGTGAAGAACAGGAGCTTCCAGAAGCCCTGACCGATCAGGCGAATGTTGATCGGGAAGGGGACCGTGTTGTCACGCGGTTTCAGATGCACGGCTGGACGGGTCATCAGATACGCATACAGGTCCGAGACGTCCTGATCGTTGACCTTTGTGAAGTGGTCGAACGGGAAGGCCGGATAAAGCTGCGAGCCATCGCGGGCGATGCCCTTGTTCATGGCGCGCTTGAACGCTTCCAGAGACCAGTTGCCGATACCCCATTCCGGGTCAGGCGTGATGTTGGAGGAGAAGATGTCACCGAACGGGGTGGCCATCTTGAAATCACCAGCCAGTTCGGGGCCGGGCTTGCCATCCACGCGGGTGTGACACTCCGCGCAGTATCCGCCAGCCGCGACGATTTCGCCACGCTTGATGGCGTCCGCGGAAAAGGACGATGCAGAAGGGGGGGAGATTGGGGAAATTGCAGGATACCAAGCATAAGCGAGGAACCCGAGACCGCCCACCGCACCGAGGCCCACAATACTGGCGGCTATCCGTTTGAGCATTCTTGTACTGTCCCGGCACTGTTTTCAGAACTGCCGTCCACGTTGTGACGGATGATTGCCCCTCAATATGGCACACGCCACAGAAATGGAAGATTGAGATAACTCAAAATTCATCTGGATTGATGTTGTCATGCAGTTTTCATGGAGGAGGGGCTTCAATGTCACACATATTCAAAAATCTTTCAGTCAAATCCATGCAGGGATGCGTCAATATTCAGATTTATAAATAGGTATTTTATTGGTCCTATATGGTTCCATCACTGTCTAGGCACTCTGAAAAAACGATTCGGTCTGGATGAATATTCTGTCACCGAGTGCCAAAAAGAAGATATGTTTCAACTCAGGCTGAGAGTCCTGTCGCAAGGAGAAGAGGCCGGCCCAGTTTCCGATCCCCCCTGACAGGGGCTAGGATGGGGACATATCTCGCGTGAAAGGGCGCCTCATTTCCATTCGTCCGGCCTTTATTCGTAGTCTTTCGATCGCAGTGCTTGTTCTGGTAGTCCTGTTGGGCTTGTGCTGGGGACGGTACCCCCTGTCTCCCACGCGTGTGGCGGTCGTTCTTGGCAGACTGCTGCATGTGTGTGGCGGGTCTGACCCGATTGCAGATGCTGTCATCTGGCAGGTGCGCCTTCCGCGTGTTCTGGCTGGATTTCTGGTTGGAAGTGCTTTGTCCTGCGGTGGGGCGACGTTTCAGGCCGTTCTGCGAAATCCGCTCGTCTCGCCGGATATTCTTGGTGTTCTGAGTGGATCAGCATTTGGGGCTGCTCTGGTGATCGTGATGGGTGGTTCGCCCGTTCTGATCCAACTTGGGGCATTCTGTGGTGGCCTGGCAGCGGTGAGTGCCGGTCTTTCCATTTCCCGTTTGCTGCCGCAAGGGGGACTTCTGACACTGTTAATGGGCGGCTTGATCGCCAATGCAGTCTTCACCGCTCTGCTGTCCCTTGTGAAATATACGGCTGATCCGATGGATCAGTTGCCCGCTGTTGTGAACTGGCTTCTGGGCACGTTGTCCCAGACGGGCTGGGCGGAACTCTCCTGGCTGACAGTCCCGGTTCTTGCTCTGGTCACGGTCCTGATTCTTTTGTCTCCGTTGCTGGATGTTCTGTCTCTGGGGGATGACGAGGCTCGAAGTCTTGGTGTGTCCGTTCAGGTCATGCGCCCGGTGATCATCCTTCTGGCAACGCTGGTCTGTGCCATGACGATTTCCATGGCGGGGATTATCGGCTGGGTGGGGCTTCTGGTGCCGCATGTGGCGCGGATGCTGGCGGGGGCGGAGCATCGGAACATGATGCCGGTCTGCGCGCTTCTCGGAGCCGCAGGGCTTATTCTGGCGGATACTGTCGCCCGCTCCCTGACATCGGGAGAAGTGCCGCTCGGGATCATGACCGAGCTTTTTGGCGCTCTGGCCTTTGTTCTGGTGCTGCGACGCCTGCGGGGAGAAGGCGTATGACGGAGGTGTTCCTGTCCTGCGAGGGTGTCACGTTGAAGCGTCTCGGACGCCCGGCTGTGCTTGACGGAATTACGCTGACGTTTCGTCGTGGAGAACTGGTTGGACTGCTGGGCCTGAATGGCGCGGGAAAAAGTACGCTTCTGCGTATTCTGATGGGATTGCTGAAGCCGACATCCGGTACGGTTCATCTGGAGGGGCGTCTGCTGCCGTCTTTTCGTTCAACGGATGTGGCGCGGCGACTGGCGTATGTGCCGCAGGCCCATGCGGCGGTTTTTCCCTACACGGTGCGGCGGATGGTTGAGCTTGGACGTGTTCCGTATCACGGCATTGCCGGACGGTTGGGGCCAGACGATCAGCGGAAAGTCGATGCTGCGCTGGAGCGGCTGGGCCTGTGTGCCTTGGCGGATCGACCGGTGACGGAGCTGTCTGGCGGAGAACGGCAGCGCGTTGTTCTGGCACGGGCTTTGGCGCAGGAAGCCGTCGGGCTGCTGCTTGATGAGCCGATGACAGGTCTGGATTATGGTCATCAGGTCAGGTTGATGAGATTGCTGGCAGAGTTGGCGTCAGAGGGACATCTCGTTTTTCTGACATCGCATCGGCCGGAAGAGTTTTTTTCGTCTGGAAGTCGCGCGCTTGTTCTGGATGGGGGCCATATCGTTGCAGATGGTCCGCCTGAGCAGATTGTGACGGCAGAACGGATGTCCCGCCTTTACGGTGTGCCGCTGGCGCAGATCGATCATGCCGGGAAACGGTTTTTCCACCATGAGGAGAATACATGATGACACTGTCTCGACTGTTCGGGGGGCTTCTGAGCCTCTCCCTCATGGCGACAACAGCTTACGCGTCACCCCCGACACGGATTGTGGAAGGATGGTACGCGCATAATGCGACGCTCATCATGCTGGGGGCGCAGGATCACATCGTGGCAACCGTGGCCAAGCCCTCGATCATGCCCTGGATGTTTAAACTGGTGCCGTCTCTGTCAAAGGCCCAACCCCTGGAGCCCGGCAATCTGAACGGTGAAGAGCTGCTGCGTCTTGATCCGGATCTGGTGTTCGTGACGGCATCCGGGCATTCGGCTGATGCGCTTGCAAAGGTGGGGCTGCATGTCGTGCCCGAAGGGTTTGATCGTTTCGTCGGTCTTCTGGAGTGTGTGGACGGAACGGCGACCCTGCTTCAGACGCCTCTGGCCACCAAGCGGGCGCAGGCTTATCGCGTTGCATTTCTGAAAGCAGTCTCGCAGGCTGCCACCAATCCGCAAGGCCCACGCGTTCTCCATATTGAATCGCTCAAACCGCTGCGTGTGGATGGCGATCAGAGCATCATTGATCAGTGGATCCGGTCTGCGGGAGGGCGGAATGCCGCTATTGGCGTTCATGGAAACAAGCAGCCGGTCTCAATCGAGCAGATCCTGTCCTGGAATCCGGACATTATTATAGTCGGTGCCAATGCGGGTGATCCGACGCAGCTTGCCAGTGATGGCGTGTGGTCCCAGCTTGCGGCGGTGAAAGCGGGGCGTGTCTATCGCAATCCGGCCGGAATTTTTCCATGGGACCGGTATAGCCCTGAACTGCTTCTGCAGGTTGATTGGGCGCGACAGATTGTTCAGACCGGTCATGTGGATAAGGCTGGAATGATCACGAAAATGCAGGACTTTTACCGACAGTTCTACGGCATCACGCTTCGTGCTGAGGATGCAAAACGAATGCTGGCCGCCCTGCCACCGGAATGAAAACGGTAAAAAGCACTCAAAAAGATTGCTGATTCGATCAGAATCGTTTCAGATATTGATTCGAAACTGCAAGGAAACTCTCGGATGACCCGGACCTCCTCTTTCCCTAACAGCTCTTTTTGGAAAAAAGCATGTCTGGGTGCTGTTCTCCTGGCTGGTACGGCCTTTGGTGGGATGGCGCAGGCAGCACCCGTGCTCATGCCGGTCCCTCAGACTGTTTCAGCGTCCAATGGCGTCAGCGCTCTTTCGGGAGGCGTTCGGATCGTCTGGGATACGCAGGCTTCTCCGCTTCTGCAACGCGCGGCAGCCCGCTTCACGATGCGTCTTGAGGCTCTCGCCGGGCCTGCGGGGCAGGGGAAACCTTATGTGCTGCATATCAGCGCAGGCCATGATCCCGCCTATCTCACCACGTCGACCAAAGAGCATTATGCTCTGACCACGTCAGCGGATGGAGCGCATCTTGAGGCCGATGGCCCGGCGGGTGTCGTTTATGGACTGGCGACGTTCCTTCAGCTTGTTCACAGGACGTCTGATGGTGCGGTCGTAGAGCGGTTGCATATTGATGATGCTCCCCGCTTTGCATGGCGTGGTTTGCTCCTGGATGTGTCCCGTCATTTTGCGTCGGTCGAAGCCGTCAAGCGCCAGCTTGATGCCATGGAGCTTCTGAAGCTCAATGTTCTGCACTGGCATCTGAATGACGGTACCGGCTTCCGCGTGGAGAGCCATGTTTTCCCGAAGCTGACCAGTGTTGGGTCTCACGGGCAGTATTATACGCAGGCTCAGATCCGGGACGTCGTGGCATATGCTGCGGATCGTGGCATCCGCATTGTTCCTGAGTTTGATGTTCCCGGTCACGCACTGGCTGTTCTGCAAGCCTATCCGGAACTGGCGGCCCAGCCGTTGCCGGACGTTAATGCCGTGGGTGAGAACCTGAACAACCCGGCAATGGACCCGACCAACCCCAAGACGCTGAAATTCATCCGTGCGCTCTATGCGGAAATGGAGACGCTCTTCCCGGATCATTATTTCCATTCGGGGGGCGATGAAGTTCTCGGCACGCAGTGGACGAATAATCCGAAGATCGCGGCTTACATGAAGGCGCACGGCTATGCGGATGCGCCGGCTCTTCAGGCTGCGTTTACGGCGCAGGTCGAGAAGATCCTGTCCAGCCAGGGACGTGTCATGATGGGTTGGGACGAGGTCAGCGAAGCGCCCATCCCAAAGAATGTTGTTGTTGAGGGGTGGCGCGGCTCCAAATGGACGGGGTCTGCCACGCAGGCTGGTCATCCGGTCGTGGTGTCTTCCGGCTATTATCTTGATTTGCTGACGCCATCGCGCACGCATTATGCGGTTGATCCGTATGACACGAAGGCGAATGGTATTACGCCATCAGAGGTGGAGGAGACGCATCCTCACATCACTCCGCTGATGGACGCTTTCCTCCAGGACCCAAACGCAGCTCCGCTGACCGATGAGCAGAAGAAGCTGGTTCTCGGTGCAGAAGGCGCCTTGTGGACGGAAATTGTTTCCGAAAACATGCTGGACGCCCGTCTGTGGCCTCGGACTGCTGCTCTGGCGGAGCGGTTCTGGTCTCCTGAGAGCGTGCGGGATGTGGATGATCTGGAGCGTCGCCTGCCTGTCATCATGGGGGAGCTTCAGGCAACCGGTCTGCAGGCCACGCAGCATGAGAATGGTCTGAAAGAAGCGCTGGCTCCAGGGCATACTGGTCCGCTTTCCACTTTTCTGGAAACCGTTGTTCCGGTGCGGAACTATGCTCTGAACCGTCTGGCGTCCAAGAGTGGAGATGCCATGCTGTCTGCTCCGGTGGCGATTGCCGATCCGGATGCGTTTGAAGCCAAACGTTTCAACAGCATGGTCAAGCGGTATCTGGCCGGTGAGAAAAGCCTGAAGGCACCCTTGAAAGCCATGCTGACGGCGTGGTCCTCCAATGATGAAGCTTTTTCCGCCATCGCCAAGGATGTGCCCGCCCTTGAGGAAGTGACGCCTGTGTCCCATGCGGTTGCAGCGCTTTCCAATGCAGGACTGAATGTTCTGAACGGTGCTTCCGGGACGGCATGGCGTCTGGATGCGGAGCATCTGATCGCGGCGCAGGATGAGTTCTTCCATAATTCGTCGAACCACATCCTGTCCATGAAGCGTGAGCAGCCCCCGGGTGGTCTGTTGATTGCAATTCTGCCCGGGATCAAAGCGCTCGTCGAAAGCAAGAACTGACACCGTCTGGTCATGCCCTGTTGTTCTGGGGCATGACTTTTTCGTCTTGTTTGGCTTGCCCGCAACTGGATATTTTTGCGGAATTGGTGGGGAAAATTACCTCATTTACGAGCGCATGTAGCGGGCTGCCGCAATCATGTTGATGAGGGCCGCTGTCTTCTTAGCCAAACCGAATGCGTGAACATCCGGCATGGAACCATGACAGGCCTTATGACTGCCGCATATTCTGGAAAAGGGTTAGTAGCTCTTGTTCATATAAAGAACTCCTTATATGTAAATCGTTATGGAGCAGGCACTTACCATTTTTCAGGCTTTGGCAGACATGACACGTCTGCGGATTCTGGCCCTGCTGCATGAAATGGAACTGTCCATTGGGGAAGTGGCTCAGGTTCTCAGGCAAAGCCAGCCCCGCGTGTCACGGCATGTCAAAATCCTTGCTGATGCGGGGTTGATCGAGCGTCGCAAGGAAGGAAGCTGGGTGTTTCTGACGCTAGGGACGCCGGAAATCCTTGAGCCTGTTTTCATGGCGCTGGATCGTTGGACGGTGAGGGAGCCGGCAGAAATTCGGGCAGATCGTATTTGCTTGCAGGCCATTCGGGATGTTCGTGCCATTGCTGCGGAAGACTGGTTTGAAACCCATGCCGCCGAGTGGGACGCGCTGCGCTCTCTGCATGTGTCCGAGCAGGAAGTTGAAGCCGCTATTGTGAAGATGCTCTCAGCCTCTCCGATTGATCGGCTCGTGGATATCGGTACTGGGACCGGTCGTATGATGGAGTTGCTGGGAAGCGGCGCCCGAACCGTTATCGGGTTTGACCGTAGTCCGGCTATGCTGCGGCTGGCACGAACCAAGCTTGCGGAAGCCGGTCTGGAACACGCCGATCTGCGGCAGGGAGATTTTCAGGCTCTTCCCTTACCAGAGCACTCTGCGGATGCCGCGATCATGCATCAGGTTCTGCATTACGCGCAGCACCCCGCTGCTGTGATTGCAGAAGCCGCACGCATTCTGGACGTCAATGGTCGGCTGCTGATTGTCGACTTTGCCTCTCATAACCGAGAAGAACTTCGCACGCGGGACGCGCATGTTCGTCTCGGGTTCACGGATTCCCAGATGGCGGCATGGTTTCATGCCGCCGGTTTACTCCCCGCGGAGACGGTTGCTCTTGAAGGCGAACTGACGGTCAAACTCTGGCTTGGCCAACGTCCTAACTGATTTCAAATATTGAACTAAGGAGCTGGCGTGATGGCCGCACAGTCAGGGCCTCTGCCCGCAATTTCGTTCGAGTTTTTCCCCGCAAAGTCGGAGAAGGCAGCCGCTACGCTGTTGGAGAACGCAAAAACGCTTGCTGCTTTTGGCCCGCAGTTCATGTCCGTGACGTATGGGGCGGGCGGTTCAACACGGGACCGCACATTAGCCACCTTAAAAGATATGGTTCGGGAAACTGGCGCGCCCATGGCAGGGCATTTGACCTGTGTGGGAGCCTCCAGAGACGAGGTCGATGCCGTGGCCCGGGCATACTGGGATGCTGGTGTGAAGCACATCGTGGCCCTGCGTGGTGATCCGCCGCCGTCAGCCGGGGGCGTGTATGAGCCTCATCCGGAAGGCTACGCGGGGGCTGTGGATCTGGTGCGCGGACTGAAGGAGATTGCGCCGTTCGAAATTTCCGTGGCGGCGTATCCGGAAACACATCCTGCAGCGTTCAGCCCTCAGGCGGATCTGGAACATCTGCGGGCGAAAATTGATGCTGGCGCGGACCGGGCTCTAACACAGTTTTTCTTTGAAGCGGACACATTCTTACGCTTCCGGGACCGGGCGGCTGCCGTTGGAATCGAGCAGCCGATTGTGCCGGGTATTCTCCCCGTGGGAAGTGCTGCACAGGCGTGGAAATTTGCCGAGATGTGCGGTGCAAACGTGCCGAGGTGGATCCGCGACCTGTTTGATGGGCTGGATGAGACGCCACAGACGCGGGCTCTTGTGGCTGCGACCATTGCTGATCGTTTGTGCCAGACTTTGAGGGCCGAGGGTGTAGAGCAGTTCCACTTCTACACGTTGAATCATGCAGATACGGCATCCGCTCTCTGCCGCCTGCTTGGGCGTCGTCCCCTTTGAAAAAGTGGGGGCTGGATTTCCAGCCTAAACGGGGTGACAAAAGGGAATGACACGATTCCCGATCATCCTTCTCGACTACGATGGTACGCTGGCGGAAACGCAGCCGGCCATTCTTCGCAGCCTGAAAGAAGCCTTCGAGGCCAGTGGTTACGACAGTCCTGCCCCTGATACTCTCAAGGCGGAACTGTCGAAGGGCGGGACGCTTCAGACGCTTTTTCAGGCTATCGTTCCGGACAGTGAAGACGAAGATGCCGGGGCATTTGTCCGGCATTACCGTGCCAGTTATCCAAGGGCCGATCAGGAAGAAACGGTTCTGTTCGATGGGGTGAAGCCGGTTCTGGAAGCTCTGAAGGGAAAGGGCGCAACACTTGTTGTGCTGAGTAACAAGCATGCGCCGACAGTCCATAAAAGCATTGAGCGTTTTGGCCTGTCGCGCTGGTTCAGTGGCGTTATAGGCTCAGAGCCGCAATATCCCCATAAACCTGATCCCCGCGTCATGACGGATCGGGTGCGGCCCCTGTTCCCGGAAGCGGATTCTGCCGAATTCCTGATGGTGGGAGATACGCTGGCGGATCTGACCTTCGCCCGCAATACGGGTATCGCCTCCTGCTGGGCGAGTTATGGTCATGGTGCCGCGCAGCCCTGTATTGATCTCAGACCGGATTACCGGATTGATCGCGTTGCCGATCTTCTGAACGTCGTCAGCCTGTAACGGGGAGGCTCAGCCCCTGAAAGGCTCAGCCTTGGGGGGCTGGGCCAATACTGCCGCGCTTCACGAGTTCTGTTTTGAGAATGACATTCTGACGGCCGTCCTGCTGCATCAGAAGGCGAACGGCTTCCGTGCCCTTTTGCTCATGGGGCTGGCGGATTGTGCTCAGATCTGCGGTCGCTGCGGCGGGAATATCGTCAAAACCAAAAATTGACACATCCTGCGGAATACTCAGCCCTGCCGCGCGAATGGTCTTCATGGCGCCGATCGCGACACGATCGCTCATCGCGAGGATCGCTGTGGGGCGCTCGGGGCGGTTGATGAGAAAACGGGCGCCTTCTGCGCCAGCCTCTTCGGAATTGATGGGAATTTCCCAAGCCGGAACAGTCTCGGGAGCAATCCCGGCTTCCTGAAGAGCAGTCAGGTATCCCTCCAGGCGCATGGCGATCGTACTGTGTGCGATGTTGGCCCGGCGTTTTGCTGTCAGGATACCAAAATAATCGTCATGAGCCGTCTTGAGAGACAGGATGCCAAAGCTGCGATGGCCAAGCTCCAGAAGCGTTTTGGCGGCTTTGTAGGCAGCATCCCGGTCATCAATGCCAACATACGGGACGCCATCAAGCCTTGGCTGATCGACGACAACCAGTGGGACATTGCGTTGCTGAGCCATCATGACGCAGCGGCTGTCAGGGGCGACGGAGTACAGGATGTATCCATCAACAGCAGCATTGCCCAATGAAACCGGCGTATTCATGTTACGAAGGCTGCTGCCAGCGGAGATCAGTGCCAGATCTGTTTCAAGCTCGTTACAGCTTTTGGCTACGCCATTCAGAACGGTCAGGACGGCCGGGTCGGAGAAGGCGTAGGGGAGATCTTCGCTGAAAAGAAACCCGAGCGCACCCGAATGTCCTGTCGCAAGCTGCTTGGCTGCCGGATCGGGGCCTGTGTAACCCATCTCCTGTGCCGCTGCGAAAATCTTCTCACGCAGCGCGGCAGACAACTGACCGGGGCGAATATAGGCATTGGAGACTGTCGTGTGAGACACCCCGACCTGTGCTGCTACATCCTTGAGGGTAACTTTGCGGCGGCCGTGCTGACGGGTGGTTTTCATACGCTGTCCAATAATGAAAACGGATCTTTCACGCAATCCTGCGGGGTGTTGCGCTGACCCGTCAGGGCTAAGACCCTGAAAACAAATATTAGCCTGCGGAGGCCCATTCCGTCTTCACAATTACGACAGCACAATCTGGAAAGCTCATTCTTTGGGTTTGGAGGTGGTGCTGGCCTTCTTGGCGGGGGGATCGAACATGGCACGGCATTTGGGGGTAAGCTGATCCAGCTTTTTCTTCATGCAGGCCGTGATCTTGGCTTCATTCGGGATGGCAAAGGTGCAGAGCCGAATGGCATCTCCCTGACAGGCCTGTTTCTGCTCGTCGCGTGTCGCAGCGTGGGCGGACCCAAGGATCAGTCCGGCCATGCAGGTCAGTGTCATCAGGGAACGGGTTGGATAGCAGGTCATGAGCCATCTCCTTTTTGATGTAAAAGCGTCCGGCGAGAGAAGGGGTTTCCGGCCTGATGATTTGTTCGTCAAGAAAATGACAGGGATACATTCAGTGACCGCAAACAGCCTTGATTCAGACGGACCGGGGCAAGGGGCGAATGATACGGGCAAATCGTGCGCCATCCTGTGATGCCGCCTGAATATTCGTTTTGCGCAGGGGGGTTGCTGCAGACGGCGCTACGGCCTGGCCGTCCTGCCGAAGGGTCATCAGGAGTATCCGGGCCCGGGCAGCGTCGGGTGTGTCGGCCATGCAGTAACTGATGGCCCGCGATTCACGCTGAGACTCAATCAGGCCGCTGCGACGTAGCGTGCCCAGGTGCTGGCTCAGTGTCGGCTGCCCGATTCCTGTCATGCTTTCGATTTCGCTGACGGCATGAGGTCCATCCAGCAAAGCAGAAAGGATCGTCAGGCGTTGAGGTTGTGCGAGGAGGCGCAGCCACTCTGCAAGATTGCGGCTTTCTTCAAGGGCAAGCAGGGTCATGGGCGAGGCTTTTTCGGTTGAAGGAACCAGCTTGGTCCGGCTTTTAGAACGGCTTCCTGTGTCTGAAGCGGGGGGGCAATGGCTGGTTCGCCTGGTTGCCACCCTTCAGGGGTCAGGATGTTTGACCGGTCGACTTCCTGCAGGGCGCAGAGAGTGCGCTGAAGCTCTGCTACCGAACGTCCGACGCTGGCGGGATAGGTCAGGATCGTGCGGATGATCCCTGTTGGATCAATGAAGAAAACTGATCGGACCGTGGCGCTGCTCTGCGCCTGCACATCCATCATGCCGTAGGCGCGGGCCACTTCCAGGGAAGGGTCTTCCACAATCGGGAAGGGAACACGCACGTTGTACTGTTCTTCAATAGCGGACACCCAAGCCAGATGTGAGGGCAGACTGTCTGCGGACAATCCGAGTAGAACACAGTCCCGTTCCCGGAAGGCAGGTTCCTGTTTGGAAAAGGTAATGAACTCGCTTGTGCAGACCGGGGTGAAGTCCGCCGGATGGGCAAATAGCAGAACCCAGCGTCCGCGCAGGGCGCTCAGAACGAATTCGCCATGCGTCGTACGAGCAGTGAAATCAGGAGCTTCATCCCCGATGCGCAGTGTAGGGAAGGGAAGGTCTTCTGTATTGAGGCCTGTCATGGTGCTGTTCCAGCTTATCCGGATCTTGACGCAAGATAGTTAATGACTTTATTAAATCAATAATAAATTTCTTGGAAACGATAAACTCCAGAGGTGAAAACGTCATGTGCGATGCTGCCATTAAAGCTGCGACCGCCCAAATCAGACGTGTGCAGAACGGTGAGGTTCCATCTCCGGTAGTTTGCACGTTCTTTGACGAAGCCACAAACACCGCTAGTCATGTCGTTCACTGCCCAGTAACGCACCGGGCTGCAATCATCGACAGCGTGCTCGACTATGATGCCGCTGCTGGCCGCACATCCAACGGATCTGCACAGGTGATTGTGGACTATGTCCGCCGCGAAGGGCTGACGGTGGATTGGCAGCTTGAAACCCATGCACACGCCGATCATCTGTCGGCAGCCCCATGGTTACAGGAGCAGCTTGGCGGAAAACTGGGAATTGGTGCGGACATTATTCGCGTCCAGAATGTTTTCGGCAAGATTTTCAATGCTGGAACACGCTTCGCTCGCGATGGGTCCCAGTTTGATCGACTGTTCAAGGACGGCGAGACTTTCTTGCTTGGTGAAATTCCCGTTACGGTTTTGCACGTCCCTGGCCACACCCCCGCTGATATGGCGTTTATTATCGGAAATTCCGCTTTTGTGGGGGATACGATTTTCATGCCAGATTTCGGGACTGCTCGTGCGGATTTTCCGGGGGGCGATGCCCGTCAGCTTTTCCAGTCCATTCGTCGTTTGTTGTCTTTGCCGCCAGAAACGCGCCTTTTTCTCTGTCATGACTACAAAGCGCCCGGCCGCGAAGATTATGCATGGCTGACGACGGTTGCCCTCGAACGTGAGTGCAATATCCACGTTCATGATGGCATCAGTGAAGACGAGTTCGTGTCCATGCGTACGACGCGAGATGCCACACTGGCGATGCCAAAACTGCTGATGCCGTCCGTACAGGTCAACATGCGTGGCGGGCATATGCCCGAGCCGGAAGCAGACGGCATCAGCTACATCAAAATTCCCGTCAACCGCCTCTGAGCGGACCCTGTTTTTCCAGTTTCACTGTCACCGGAGAGGTCGCCATGCCGACAAACCATATCACGGAACGCTATGCTGTTTCCCCTCAGGTCGCGCCGCAGGACGTTGCTGTTCTGAAAAGTGAGGGCTTTCGCAGTATCATCTGTTTCCGTCCGGATGGTGAAGCCCCGGACCAGCCGGAAGCCAATCTGGTCGCTGAATCTGCAAAAGCGACGGATATGGCGTTTGTCACCATTCCGATTAAGGCAGGGACTGTGCCTGATGACTCGCAGATTCAGGCAACCCGTGCAGCTTTGACATCCCTGCCAACGCCAATCGTGGGGTATTGTCGCTCTGGCACCCGTGCTGCCCAGATATGGGCTCTGGCAGAGGCTGGTTCTCGTCCGGCCAGTGACATTCTTGCAGATGCCGCGCGTGCCGGGATCGATCTGGGTGGTTTAAAGTCCCGCCTTGAAGCTGTGCCAGCGCCTTCCATGCCGTCGCGCGAGGGGGCTCGTCATTTTCAGGTACTGATAATTGGCGGTGGAGCAGGTGGTTTATCTGTTGCGGCAAGCCTGCTTAAGCGCGATTCCGCTCTTGCTCTAGGGATTGTGGAGCCTTCCGAAGAGCATTTTTATCAGCCAGGCTGGACGCTGGTGGGTGGCGGTGTCTTCAAGGCTGCGCAGACGCGTCGCCATGAACAGGATCTGATTCCGAAGGGCGCGGTCTGGCTAAAGAATGCGGTAGAACTTTTCCGTCCGGAAGCGCGTGAGGTGGTTCTGAAGGACGGGACGGTTCTGTCTTATGATGCCTTGATCGTTGCAACCGGCATTTCCCTGAACTGGGATGCAATTCCCGGCCTTACGGAAACGCTGGGCAAGAACGGTGTCACGTCCAACTACCGCTATGATCTGGCGCCATACACCTGGCAACTGGTGGAGCAACTGAAGGGCGGCAAGGCTATCTTTACGCAGCCTCCGATGCCGATCAAATGTGCTGGTGCCCCGCAGAAAGCCATGTACCTGGCCTGTGACGCATGGCGCCGTCGGGGTGTTCTGAAAAGCATTTCGGTCGATTTCAATACAGCGACGCCAGGCCTGTTTGGTGTAAAGGAATTCGTTCCCGCCCTGATGAATTATGTGCGTGACTATGATATCGCTTTGCATCTTGGCTCCAAGCTGGTTGAGGTGAATGGGCCGGAGCGTATTGCCGTCTTCGAGCGCAAGACGGAAACAGGTGTTGATCGTGTGGAATGTGCGTTCGATATGTTGCATGTCGTTCCGCCTCAAATTTCCCCGAAAGTCGTGCGTGAAAGTGCCATCGCGGGTTCGGACGGGTTCGTGGAGGTTAATCCCGAAACATTGCAGCACGTCCGTTATCCACAGGTCTTTGCCCTTGGAGACGTAATAGGGGCGTCCTGTGCCAAGACGGCTGCGGCCGTGCGTGTTCAGGCTCCGGTTGTGGCAACGAACGTACTGGCCTTCCTGAAGCGCAAGGATCCGGTTTCAGGATATGGCGGCTATGGAGCATGCCCACTGACGGTGGAGAACGGCAAAATCGTTTTGGCTGAGTTCTCCTATGGGGGCAAGCTCGCTCCGACAATGCCGAAATGGCTGCTCAACGGTCAGAAGGCGACCCGTCTGGCCTGGTGGCTGAAGAAATACGTTATGCCCGTTCTGTACTGGAAGGGAATGCTCAAGGGGCATGAGCTTTTTGTCGCTCCCAAGCCTTTGAAATCTGATAAGAAATAATCGTTAGCCAGAGCAATGCATATCGCGATTGAACTGTTCTGTGGCGTCATTATCGGCTTCACGCTTGGATTAATTGGCGGGGGTGGGTCCATCCTCGCTGTGCCTCTGATGGTTTATATGGTGGGGGTAAAAAACCCTCATGTCGCCATTGGAACCAGCGCCATGGCGGTGGCTGTCAACGCATTGGCCGGGCTGGTCAGCCATGCGCGACAGAGAACCGTCAAATGGCGGTGTGCGGCTGTTTTTGCGCCCTTTGGCGTGGTCGGTGCTCTGGTTGGTGCTGCTTTGGGAAAAGAGGTGGATGGCCAGAAGCTGCTTCTGTGCTTTGCCATCCTGATGATTGTCGTGGGTGTCCTGATGCTCCGGGGGCGCCGCAATCCGGGAATTGCAGGGGCTGCCTGCAACCGCGACAACATGCCCAAAGTCATGGCCAGTGGTCTTGGGGCAGGTCTTCTTTCCGGCTTTTTCGGTATTGGAGGTGGGTTCCTGATCGTTCCGTCTCTGGTCGCCTGTACAAGAATGCCTATTCTGAACGCGATTGGAACATCTCTGGTCGCCGTTGCTGCCTTCGGAGCCAGTACGGCTCTGAGCTATATGCTGTCAGGCTATGTTGACTGGGTTATGGGTGCGCTCTTTGTGATCGGAGGCGTTGTAGGCAGTACACTTGGAACGTCTGTGGCACGTCGTCTGGCCGGGGCGGGCAGTACCTTAACCACGTTCTTTGCAGGCGTTATCTTTGTCGTTGCGGCCTATATGATCTGGCGGAGTCTTGCGGCTCTTTGACGTGCTTCAAAGAGCGGTTTTGATGTTTGGCTGACCCAGAGCCTGTGCGACTGCATCGGACAGGCTTTTTTTGCGCAAACATCTCAGGAATATGAATTTCGCAATTAAATAAAGTTACTATAAATTATTGCTCGTTTAATCCGTTTCGAGAGATATGCTTGTTTTGAAGAATTTGCGGGGTTCGTAGCTACACCTCTGATCGGCATCTCATTGGCGCAGCGGTCTTTTTCCGTGTTCCATTCCTGAACCGTTATGACATACTGCAAAGACTGTCAGAGCAGGGAGAGCGAATGGTGGCGGATGTTGGTCAGAGACTGCGGCATGTTCGTGTCTCAAAAAATCTATCTCAGCGGGAACTGGCCAAGCGTACGGGTGTCACCAATTCTACAATTTCCCTGATCGAATCAGGCGATATGAACCCCTCAATCGGCACCTTGAAACGCGTGCTTGATGGTATCCCTGTTACGCTGGGAGATTTTTTCAGCTTCCAGACTGAGGGGCATGAGCAATACTTCTATGAGGCCCGGGATCTTACGGAAATTGGGCAGGGGGGCGTCTCATTGCGGCAGGTTGGCAGCAACCTGTTCGGACGTTCGCTTCAGGTTCTGCATGAGCGCTATGAGCCTGCTTCGGATACGGGTGTTGCCTATGCTCACGAAGGGGAAGAGGCAGGCGTCGTTATTCGCGGCCAGGTCGAAATCACTGTAGAGAATCAGACTCATATTCTGGGACCGGGTGATGCGTATTACTTTGACAGCCGTAAGCCTCACCGTTTCCGTTGTATCGGGGAAGCGCCGTGTGAATTGATCAGCGCCTGTACCCCGCCGACGTTCTGATCAAAAAGCTGCTTCAGATAATCGACACTTAGTCTGTCGGGTACAGAGCCCGGTTTTCCCGGAAACCATCTCGAAGATAATGTTGTAGCGCGCCAATCGTGTAATGCTTTTTTACATCCGGATTGGCTTCAAGATAGGCGTCGTGATTCCATAGAGTGGTTGGTAGGCCAGGCCCTTCAACGAAATTGATCGGCGTTGAGCCCGCACCGATAAAGACACGCACACTGTTGTCATAAAGATGGGCGTACTCCTCGGCCGTAGTCAGGAGAGCCTCGACGGCGTGAGCTCCTTCGGCGTGTGGCTGAGCGAGATATGTTCGCAACGCAGTTTCATCATCAGCATCTACCAGACCGCTCACCTTGTTTTTCAGTCGTGCCCGCCAAGCCTGATAAGGGACATGATGATCATGCAGGTAGGTCAATGCGGTACTCTTGAACTCATCACGAATGGCTGACCGTGGTTCGTGCTGACCATTATCACATACGGAGATCGTTTTCGCTGCGACAAACCCTTTGTGGAAATGACGGACAGGCGCATACCAGCCAGGCCGACCCGGAACATTGAAAAGGGACGTATCAATTCTCAGGGCGCAATCCGTCCCTTTAAGCGCATCAAGCCCAGCGTGAATTGCGGTTTTGTCTAGCGAAAGGCCGTCTTCTGTAAAAATGGCAAGGAGTTCATCGCAGTCGACGGGGAGGGCGAAATCATAATCATGATTCCCGTCCCAGCTATGGATGATGTTGGTAAAATGACCGCCTTTGTTATGAAAATCATGGGGTTGGTTCAGATCTCGCCGAACCACTACCCCGCGCTTTTCGGCGCTATCCAATATGGCGATTGTTTGTGGATCAAGAGATCCGTTATCGAGAATAGTCAGATTTTCGAAGCCGAAAAGCCAAGCATAATGTGCGATCCAGCGGGCGAGTGCAGTACCTTCATCCCGCTGCATCATTGCAACGCGCACAATAGCCATGATTATACTCTTCCCAATGCTTCCAACATGCGACGCAGGCGAATCGTTTAGAGGCTGATTGCAAAATCAGACGCGCCTCAACAGCATTACATAAAGAAGTTCGATACTTTCCGCTATCCTGCGCCCATATGAGCGAGACGGGAGCCCTGCCTCGTACCGTTAGAATGCTCACAATTTCATGAGGGGTGTTTTTTCCGAGAAACGCACCAATCTTAAGCCTTGTGAAAAGCCTCTCGATTTCGTTAAGGCTAGAGACAAGACCTTTTTCAACAGGGAGGCCGGGTATGTCCCAGTCATCATCTTTAGCGGTAAAGGAAGTTTTTCCGCCGCATCTCGGAGATATGAGGGCAGGGCGTTCGCCTGGTCGACCCATCAATCTTCTGCTGAAAGACACGATTCTGACAGCAATTGCCACGGTCCTGACCGAAGAAGGGTATCAGGGCCTGACGATTGGTAAGGTGGCCAAGGCCGCAGGCGTTTCAACTGCAACCGTTTACCGGCGTTGGCCTACGAAGCAGGCCATGTTCTTTGACGCAATCCGTCAGTGGAAGACCAGCCTGACCCCCGATGTCGATACGGGAAGTTTTCTTGGAGACGTCGATCAGCTTGTAGAGGCACGTATCCGGTTTCTGGCGACCCCACTTGGGCGCACCTATGGCACCCTGCTGGGTGAGGCAGTTCACAACCCGGAATTCGGAACTGTCCTGCGCGAGGTCAGCATTGAGCCGGCTCGTCTGGAAATGCGCCGCTTTCTGGAGCGTGCAAGACAGCGTGGTGAAGATGGGTTCTGCTACCCGGCCGAGACGGTTCTGGACATGCTTCTCAGCACAATACACTTCCGCGCAATGGACACATTGTGGAACTGTCCGCTGGAAACAGAGGCCAATATCCGGGATCTCAAGGGGCTGGTCCGTTGCATGATTGGAACCCGCCAGTAAGCGGGCTTCAATCATCTGCTTCCAGGTCAGAAGTTGCTTGAAATACGGCCACCGATAAACCGCGGGGTGCCGGGGATATAGAAGTAGGTTGTTGTCGCCATCCCGCCGCTTTCGAAATACTGGCGGTTCAGGATGTTCGACGCATAAATCGTAGCTTCCCAGTGCCCTGAAGCGGGGTGCAGGGTGGCGTGGGCGCCCAGCAGGAAATACGGTGGAAGGCGATAAAAGCCGGTTCCTCCAACGGCAATGGCCTGATTCCCCCGATAAGACCAGTCAGGCCCGACATCGAGGCCCAGCTTGTCTGTGAGGGGTTGCCGCCATTCGGCCTGACCGTTCAGGGTCAGTTGGGGCTGACCGTTATCCACGCCTGCAAAATTATTGGTTATGGCTTTCCACACGCCTGTCTTGGCGTAATAGGCATTTGTCGCAGCGCGATTGACGTTCGGGAAATCCTGATAGTTGCCCCGCTGCCAGCCAATATTCTGCGTCACAAAGACGTGCTGCACAGGGTGCATTTCCAGCGTGCCCTCAAAACCCCAGCTTTCGGATTTTGGAACATTGGTAATCTCGCTAAGCGGACCATAATTCGGAATCAGAACTGTGCCGACGACCTGTTGCCCATGGAAATCATTGTAGAAGGCCGCGCCGTTCAGGCGCAGTTTTCCAGGGATCGGATCGCTTTTGAAGCCGACTTCGTGGGTCAGCACTGTTTCCGGCCCGAATGGGTCAAGCTGAGCTTGAATCTGGGTATTGTTTGCACTGAATCCGCCCGGTTTGAAGCCTTTGCTTAGCTTGTAATACACTATGGTGCTTTGCAGCATCTGCCATGAGACGCCAACCTGTCCGGCAAACTGGGCCGAGGCCGTACTCTCAGGCTGAAAGATATGGGTCGATCGGCCGAAGATTTCCGATTTCAGACCTGTCAGTGAGCGATCATCAATTTCGTGGAGCAGACCTCCGAACAGCGTCACGTTATGCGGCAGACGATAACTGATATGGCCAAACTCGGACGTGCTTTCCTGGTTCATCCCAAAGTTGGTGGACATCATGTAGCCGCGGGCGGAGTAATCCGTGTAATCGAACAGAAAGCGCTGTTTCATCCGGCTGCGCTGATAGAATGCGCCGACAACCCATTGCAGGCGGCTGGACGGATCACGGGATGAGAGCCGCAGTTCCTGCGTAAAAGCGTTGGCGCTAATGGTCCGATAAGTGTCGGCCTGTGAGGCAGATGTTCCGTCCTGATCCGTGTATTCGCCCTGACGTTCTGTCTCGAAGGCACTGATGGATGTGATTTTGGCAAATCCCAGATCGCGGTCAATATGAAGATCCCAGCCCCAGAACTGATTATGCTCGCTGGGTTTGAGACTCCGTGGACGGCCAATAAGATCCGCGAACTGAGGCCGGAGAGACCATTGCGCCTGCTGCCGTCCCAGAGAGGGTAATCCCTGTGATCCAATCAGACGATGAACGGGAATCCCGGTCACGACTTCGCTGTCATCCTGAACGAAATGGCCGGATAGCAGAACTGTTGTTTTGCTATCCGGGCGCCAGCGAAGCTTTCCGCGTAAGGCCCAGGAGTCTGCATCCCCCAGGTGAGCACCCGTAACAGGATTGGTTTGCCATCCGCCACCTTGCCGGGTTTGTCCGGCCAGACGAAAATCCAGCCCTTTGGCCAGCGGGCCAGAGACATAAGCTTCGCTTCTGCTGCGCGCATAGGATGCAATGTCTTCGCTGGCGCCATAATGCCAAGTGCTCGTCGGGTCCGCCGTGTGAAAGCGGACTTCGCCGCCCGTGTCAGACTGTCCATGCGTGGTGCCGACCGGGCCCGGTGTAACGGTTGCATCTGCCAGATCGAACATCAGGCCGCTGGCCATGGTCGAAAAGGCAAATGGCACGTCATCGAAATAGGTTAGAACGGTTGGAATGTTGTTCTGGGTAAAGTCGTTGAAGCCTACGCCGCGAAGATAGAAGTTTGTGGAGGCTGTGCCGTTGATGGACTGAATCGTCAGATTGGGGGCAACACGCTCGACGTCGCGTAACGTCACAACACCGCGCTCGATTAGGCGCTCTGCGGTCAAGCGCGTATCGGCATCCGGCTGTTTCTGGGCGGCTTGAAAAGCAAAATCCGTTCTTCTGACGCTGACCTTGATGGTCTCGTCCGTGTGCGCCTCAAGGGCTTTTGGAGTGATGTGCCGGTGTGATTTCTGGCTGTGTGGAAGCGTCTCTGCGAAGGCGGACGTGGCGCTCAGAAGGCTGGCGCCGAGAAAAAGAACCCTGCGAAACGACATGGGAAAAGTAACTCTTCTGAAAGGGGAGATACCGGCACACGGCAGAAATTGTGGCTTTTATATCTCACCCGAAAGCCAGAGCAAGCAAACAGGAGGAAAAGAGTCCGCTTCGGCTTGATACGTTATGATATAACATAATACAAAGCTGCCGCTGATTATCTTTTTCGTCTGTTGAGGACTGCATGCTGCCTTTTGTGTCTGCCCGATCTTTCTTTGTGCTCCTTGGATGCACGACCGCCCTGTGTGGCGCTGCTCATGCACAGGACGCAACGGCAGGGACGACGACTGCTGAAACTGAAACCTCCCGGTCCAGCTTCGGTCATTCCGACAATCAGCACGGAACGACAGTGACGGAGACAAGTCGGACGGGCGAAGATGATATTGTTGTCAACGCCCATCTGGAGCGCGCGCGTGACGCACTTCAGTCCTCCACGGGGGCGACTACCTATCGTTTCAGCCGTCAGGATATCGAAACCAATCCGGGTGGTGACAATGCACCGCTGACCTCTGTTCTGCTTCAGGCTCCGGGTGTCGCGCAGGACAGTTATGGTCAGATCCATATCCGTGGCGATCATAACGAAGTTCAGTTCCGTCTGGACGGTGTGGCGCTGCCAGAAGGCATGAGTGTCTTCGGTCAGGCGCTGATGACCCGCTTTGCCCATTCCATGTCCCTGACGACGGGCGCACTTCCCAGTGAGTACGGATTCCTTCAGGCTGGTGTGATCGATATCAACACCAAGAACGGTTATTCCGACCCTGGTGGCAGCATCTCCATCTACGGCGGCGCGCGCGACTATTTCTTCCCGTCACTTCAATATGGCGGTCACAAGGGGAAGTGGGACTGGTTCGCGACAGCTGACTATGTTCACAACCGTGTTGGCATTGAAAATACGACCCCCAGTTTCAATGCGATCCATGATCTGACCAATCAGTATCACTTCCTCGGCCACGCCCGTTACACGGTCGACGAGAATACCCGGATCAGCCTGACGGCAGGTGTTTCCAATGCTGAGTACCAGCTTCCGAACAATCCGGGTCAGCAGCGTCAGTTTGCCAACCCATCCTATCTTGGAAGCTCTTTGTCCCAGAACCAGTACGGTACTGGAGACAGTGGAAGCCTGAGCGAACATCAGAAAGAAATTACCGATTTTGGCATGCTGTCCCTTCAGAAGGATATGGGCCGTCTGAGCTTCCAGACGTCTGCCGTTCTGCGATACAGTTCCCTGCGATATTCGCCCGATCCTCTGGGTGATCTGGTTTATAACGGTATCGCCCAACGTGCGGCCCGTTCCGTTTTCTCAACAGGCACCCAGACGGATGCGACCTGGCAGGCGGCGAAGAACCATACCGTCCGCTTCGGCTATCAAATCTATGTCGAACGCAACACGTCCAAGTCTGACTCAACCGTTTACACACAGACGGGTGAAGACGACGACGGTAACGCCGTTTACTCCGGCGATACGGCGAACATTCATGAGGGTTCAGGCCGGACTGGCTGGATGTATGGACTGTATGCCCAGGATGAGTGGCGCCCGATCAAAAACCTGACCATCAATTATGGTCTGCGATTTGATGGTGTGGATGAATATACCCATTCAAAGCAGGTCAGCCCGCGCATCAATATCGTTTACAAGCCGTGGCATGGTGGAACCTTCCATGCGGGCTATTCCCGGTACTTCACGCCGCCGCCGTTCGAACTCGTGACCGGAACGGCCCTGTACAAATACACAGGCACCTCTGCGCAGCCTGCGAACTATAAGAACAGCACGGTCAAAGCTGAGCGCGACCATTACTTTGATGCTGGTTTTTCCCAGACGATCCTTCCGGGCTGGCATGCGTCGTTTGATGCCTACGTTAAACTGGCGAAGAACATGATCGACGAAGGACAGTTCGGCTCGCCGGTCATCTTGTCGGTATTCAATTACCGGCGTGGTCAGGTGCACGGATACGAGTTCTCAACGGATTACACACGCGGCCCATTCAGCGTGTACGGCAACTTCTCCTGGTCGCGCGCGATCGGCAAGGATGTGGTGTCCGGGGAGTGGAACTTCGATCCGGACGATCTGTCCTACATCAAGAAGCATTGGGTCCATTTGGATCATGACCAGCGATGGACGGCGTCTGCCGGCACAAGCTACACGGCGTTCTACAAGACCGGCCATCCGCTGCGTCTGTCAGCAACCATGGTGTACGGAAGTGGCCTGAGAGCCGATGGTGCAACACCGAATGGTGCGTCGGTTCCGCAGTATGCGACGTTCAACCTGTCTCTGGTTCAGTCCTTCAAGGATCTGTTCCATGTTCCATTCCTGAAGCAGACGCAGCTTCGTCTGGACGTCACAAATCTGTTCGACAAGACCTACCTTCTGCGTGATGGCAGTGGAATTGGTGTGGGCGCGCCGCAGTATGGTCTGCGTCGGACAATCCTGACGGGTATCGATCAGCGGTTCTGAATAATCAGAAGAGGCAGACGCGAAAGTGTCTGCCTCTTCTTTTGTCTTGCCGGCTATGAGTGGAATTTATTCCGCCACTTCCATATTCAGAACGAACGGGTCATGGCGTATCCATGGTGGTCCATTCATGTTCAGGATATGGGGGATTTGCGAAAGGGGAATGGCTTTGGAAAAATGCCATCCCTGAAAGAAATCACATCCCATAACGGCGAGAGCATCTGCCTGTTCGGCTGTTTCCACCCCTTCGGCGACCACAACCCGTCCCATACTATGGACGATATCGATCACTCCCCGAATAATGGCAGTATCAATTCCACGTTCGGTCACACCTGCTGTGAAGACGCGGTCAATCTTGACGTGGTCGAAGGTTACGGTGCGGAGATGGGTGAGAGACGCAAACCCTGTTCCGAAATCATCAAGTGAAATCTGGATGCCTGCCTGATGGAGGCTCTTCAGTTCATCCAGAATGTGCTGGTTGTGCATTCCGAAAAGAATCTTTTCAGTGATTTCGATAGTAATTTTTTCGGCAGGCACGGTATGGCGCTGCATTTCGCGAAAGAGTCTTTCAGTGAAATTATGATCCCGGAAATCTTCAGACGTCACGTTGATGGCAACGCGCTCGAACGGGATGTTCTGTTGTGTCAGATGGTGAATATCCGTCAGGGCCTGACGCAGCACGAAATCGCCAATAGCGATGCTGAGTTCAGCATCTTCAAAGGCTTCATGGAAATAATGTGGGCCGAGAAGCCCACGTTCGGGATGGTCCCAGCGTAGAAGGGCTTCAAAGGAAGGGTGGCGTTTGTTGTCTCTGGGAAGCACGAGTTGATAAAAAAGCTTGAATTGCTTTTTCTTGAGACCAAGCTGAATAGCCTTTCTCATGCGGGAGCGCCTTTCGGTCTTTTCCTTCATGAACTGGGCGTATTTCTTGATACGGTTGCGTCCTTCAGCCTTGGCTTCATAAAGCGCAAGATCCGCACATCGCAGGATCTCACGTCTCCGGCTGTCATTAAGGCGTGAAACGGCATAGCCCAGACTGGCGCTGCAATGATGCGTCAGGCCACCGCCCCTGAAACGAAAGCGCATCGTTTCAAGAATCTTCCTGAGCCGGATTTCAAATGTCTGCGGCTCATCTGATACCATGATGATGGCGAATTCATCGCCTCCAATACGCGCGATAAAGCAATCTGTTGCCTGAAAGGCTTTGAGTCTGTTGGCAATACGCTTGAGCAGCCGGTCGCCGGATTCATGGCCTGAGGTGTCGTTAATGGCCTTGAAAGTATCAATATCGAGAAGACACAGGCAGACATACCGATTGTCTGGATGATCGTAGGTGAAAAGATCTTTGAGGTATTGGGAGAATGATGTGCGATTGGGAATATGCGTCAGGAAGTCCGTATTAACTGCTACCTGAAGCTTCAGCTTGTTAGCCGTAAGTCGTTGTTCGGCATTTTTCCGGGCGGTAATGTCGAAGCGGATCGCAACGTAGTTTGTGACTTTTCCATTTGAGGCACGTCGCGGAACAATCGTTGTATCAACCCAGTAAAGCTGACCATTTTTCCGCCGGTTGCAGATTTCGCCATGCCAGACGTTACCCTGTGCAATCGTCTTGTACATTTTCTGGAAAAAGCCTGAATCATGAATGCCGGAATGGAGCATTCGATGATCCTGATTGATCAGTTCTTCGCGTGAATACCCGCTGATTTCAATAAATTTATCATTGGCAGAGAGGATCTGTCCGCGCGTATTGGTAACGGCCACAATAGCTGAGCAGTCCAAGGCGTGCAGAACAAAAGAATCATGAGCACTTTCAGACCACGCCTGAAGTGACTCGAGGTAAGTTCCAAAATCAGGGGGAGGTATCACAAAGTCTGTCCCGCTCGTCCATATGATGTGAGTGTTGCGAGAAAACACTAACAAAACGCTAAAAAAATATTTCAGTGCCTCTGTTTCTGGCGAAAGCCAGTACAGCAAAAGAGGTTTGCCAGAAGGGCGGCATTTTTAAAGCAGAATAGTTGTAAATGCTAGAAACGCTTTGATTGATCATGCAACCTGGCTTTTTGGCTCTCCGCTGGAGGGGAGGGATGCCGCTGCTGCTTTTTAGGTGAGGTTGGGGCAATCTGAAAACAGACGTATTTGTCTGAGTATCCGAGAAAATGAACTCTGAGAAGGGGTAATGCTGGCCGGGTATTCTATGTTACCCGACCTGCATGACTGACACGCAATGCTGGTATTGTCTTGTTCGAATACAGACTGTTCTGTTTTCAGATCATGGAGAGGGTGCAGGACGCTCCAAGGCGTTGCTTGGAACTGCTCAATTACAGTTCAGCCCATTGCCGCAGAAGATTATGGTAAGTGGAGGTCAGGCCGAGAACTGCTGGGTGATCATCGGGAAGTGCTTTGCGGGTTTCGATAATGGAACAATCGAAATCATATAGCAGAGCGCGTTTGGTATCGTCCCGAATCATGGATTGAGACCAGAAAAAGGACGCCCAGCGGCTTCCACGCGTAATACGATTGACGCTGTGCAGACTGGTGGAGGGATAGACGACCATATCGCCCGCTGGCAGTTTGATGCTTTGCTGGCCATATGTGTCCTGAATGACGAGTTCTCCACCATCATAATCTTCCGGGGAGGATAGAAATAGCGTGGAGGAAACATCTGTTCGAATACGAAAACCTGCGCCAGGAACAGGGCGGATGGCATTATCGACATGAGCATTGAAGTGCATTCCGGTATCGTACCGGTTGAAAAGGGGTGGATAAACCCGCAAGGGCAGGGCTGCACTGTTGAACGTTGGATTACGCCCCAAGGCGCGGAGAACGATTTCCCCTAACTCCCGGCATATGGCTGAATCCTGCGGAATTTGAAGGTTCAGTTTGGCTTTTGCAGACTGCTCTCCAGCTGTAACGCGGCCGTCCGTCCATTCTGCAGTCTCCAAGCGTTCGCGGCAGTAGCGAACTTCCTCGTCGGACAGAACATTTGGAATATGGATGAGCATGTTTCTGAAGCTTCCCTGTGGTGAAATCTGGCCCTTTACGGCCCAGTCCAAAATATTTTCTGTAAATAAGAATGACTCTCATTGTTGTTTTTAGAGCCCTTTGAAGATCCCTGCAATCCACAGCGTGTTTCATGTGTTTGTGTATCCGACGAAAAGCTCAGAGACGTAGGAAACGGATGGAGACCGTACGGAGTAGGATATATTCTGCTTCAGAGTGTTCGATTAAAAACATCTCCGGAAATATTGCGAATACGTTATTAGTAAGCCTACACTCCGGCACTTTTTTGAGTGACTGGATCATCAAAATGCCTATCGTCCTGTCTCTGTGGCGTCGTTCCATAATCGCCCTGTCCTGCTTCTGCATCGGGAGTTTTATGGAGGCGGGCGCGATGGCCTCGGGAGTAGCTTCCGATGTGCCTACGGCAAGCCATGTGCTGCATCCGATTGTCTTCAGCGATGAAGTCAAAACGCGGCAGACCCTTGTAGCTGTTGCGCTGGGACGGGAACCGGCCGATCTTGTGATTCACAATGCTCGGGTACTGAATGTCTATACTCTGAGTTGGGAAGACGGGCAGGATATTGTTATCGCCCGCAAACGCATTGCATGGGTTGGTCCAGCCGGGCAGTGGAAGGGCCATGCGTCTTCGGTGTTTGATGCCAAGGGCCTTCCGGCAGTACCGGGCTTTGGAGAGTCCCATAAGCACATCGAAAGCTCAATGTTGTCCCCGGAATGGGAGGCGGCTCTTGTCATTCCGCTTGGAAATACCTGGACGACAGAAGGCTCACATGAATTTGCCAATGTAAGCGGCGTGCATAACGTGGAGTTCTGGCTAACGCCTGAACGGCTCGGAAGCCCACTGAAAATCTTTCCTGCTTTGGGATCGGCTACGCCGCCTTCCGCTTTTGAACAGGGTGGGGGCAGTTACGCCTATCAGGAAATTGCGGACAATATTCGCAACAACCCACGAGTTCAGGGGTTGGATGAGGTCATGGACTGGCCTGCGGTATCCAACCCTGCACACCCCGGGCATCAGCGTATTTGGGAGAACATTCAGGCGACGTTTGATAATCGTGGGGTGATCGACGGTCACGGTGCCGGTTTGTGGGATATGGATACGATCAACGCTTTTGCGGGCGCGGGTCTGTCCAGCGATCATGAAACCCGTTTGCCGCAGGAAGCATGGAACAAGCTTCAGCACGGTTTGTTCCTGCAATTGCGGGATGATAATATTGAGCGGGCTATCCCCTATTTCGTTAGTAAGGGACTGAAAAGCTGGAGCAATGTTTCCCTTGTCACGGATGATCGGAATGTTGCGGATACCCTGAAGCAGGGGACGATGAACTATCATATCCGGCTGGCTATCAAGATGGGTGCTCCGGTAGAAGCCGCTTATGCCATGGCGAGCTTATATCCGGCGCAGCACGGCCATATGGACCAGATTGTAGGATCAATCACGCCGGGTCGTTATGCGGATGTGGTTCTTCTGTCGTCTGTGCCAGATGTTAAAATCAAATATGTTTTTGCAAATGGAAAGCTGGCGGCTCAGGATGGGAAGTATCTTCTTCCTGTTCCGAAAATCACATGGCCGTCCTGGGCCTCTGATACCATTCATATTGGCAGGAAGTTGACGGCAAAGGATTTTGAAATCCTTGCTCCTCAAGGCAGGACAACACAGGTCACAGCCGCCATCCAGGCACCGTTTTATACTGACCCCGTGCAGAAGACCGCGACTTTATCCGTTGTGAACGGCGTTGTTCAGCGCGATATTGCCCATGACATCATCAAAGTCGCGACTGTGGATCGCTACATGGGGCAGGGACGTCTGGGAAAGATGTTCTGGACGGGCAATGGCCCAAAGACGCCAGACAGTGCGATTGCCACATCTGTTTCTCATGATCTGCATAATATCACCGTCATGGGGACGAGTGACGAAGCCATGGCGCTAGCCGTCAATCGCATTGCCGAACTCAAAGGAGGCATCGTGATGGTGTCTCACGGCAAGGTTCTGGCGGAAATGCAGTTGGAAATTGCAGGTCTGATGACGAGCCGGTCCATTCCGGACGCTGCGGCCAGCATGGAAAATGTCTATGCCAAAGCGGATACTCTGGAATGGATTGGAACGCCGGGATATCCGCGGAGACTTCTGATATCCATGATTACATGCAGTCCCTTCACATGGCGGCTGGTTGTTCCCTATCCAGGTAATCCCAGCGGGCTTGTGCTTCTTCAGACGGGGCAGACGATGCCGACGGTCTGGTAAGGTATGAGGAAGGTTCGCAGCCTGGGACGGTTTTTCAGGACTGTTCTTTGCGGCTTGCTCATTGTGACCCTTTTCGGGTTGGCCTCTGTTGCTGAGGCTGACCCTGAATCCATAACGAGAGTTCTGGTGTCATTGGATCGACCTGATGCGGCCACCGTCATGATCGATATGGATCTGACGGTTCTGCTTGGTGATCCCGCTCGTTATTATGCCTTGGCAACCGGAAAAGGGCCGCAACATACGGCAGAAGTGCAGCATGTCGCTGCTCTTATTACCCGTGTTCTGCCGCTTTTTGCAGGATCGAAACCGTTACACCTCTCGTTCGTAAAGTACAGTTTCTCTCAGAAAAGCCAAGCAGAATACATGGATCTCGCAGCAGACAAGCCTGCGCATTTCCAGTTTGATGTTGCGCTGCCTCCGGAGGGGGAAGCTTTACAGCTTCGGATACCGCTGGGCGCTCAGATCGATTACCCTGTTGCATACACGCTCCAACTTCCTGAGCGACATTTTACACAGACCCGGTGGATGGATGCGGGACAACATGAAAGTCTGTCCTTCGAGTATCGTGGCAAACTTCCTACTCATCACGCTGATCAACCTGCCAGTTTTGATCCAGATACGTTGGCGTGGTGGCAACAGATTCCGATCTATCTCAAGCTGGGCTTCAAGCACATTGTTCCTGAAGGAACAGATCATATCCTTTTCGTTCTCGGGCTTTTCTTCCTTGGGATCAGTCGGCGGAAACTGCTTTCACAAACCACGGTCTTTACCGTTGCGCACGCGACAACATTGTTTCTTTCGACCTATGGGATTTTCGAGCTTCCCAGTCGTTTTGTAGAACCTGCGATTGCGCTGTCTATTTCATTTATTGGGTTGGAAAATGTCTTCAGGCCCCGGTTGGGCATAATGCGGCTTTTGGTGGTTTTTGCGTTCGGGCTGATTCATGGCTTTGGTTTTGCCAGCAGTCTAAGCGAGGTGCCTTTCCCCAAGCGTGATTTTATTGGTGCTCTTCTGGGGTTCAATCTGGGTGTCGATGCAGGACAGCTTTTTATCATCCTGCTTGCGACATTGGCGGTGGGCTGGTTCAGAAAGCGCCCATGGTTCAGAAGCCGTATTGCGATACCTGGCTCGCTTGTGATTGCCGCTATCGGTCTGTTCTGGGCAGGGCAACGCATCCTTGCGTATAATCTATTGTTTTGAAGTATTTCTCGAGGACATACGGGCCACTGGCGTGGTGCCTCAGGCGTAGGAACGATCTATCATGGACACAGTGTAGACTGATCCGACAGTCAATCCCGGTATATTGAGGTGAGATTGTTGAAAGCTTGAACTCAGCCCATTTACACACTTAACAGCAGATAGCACTCGCACTGAAGTGGTCAGAATGAGCTGCTCATTCTGTATGAGGAACTCAGTTTTTAGCTGAATACCTTGGTGTCCCGTACGGGATTCGAACCCGTGTTGCCGCCGTGAAAGGGCGGTGTCCTAGGCCTCTAGACGAACGGGACTGGAGGCGTGAGCGGGTGTATAAGGGGGTTCCGGACCCTCGTCAAGCGGCTGAAACGTCAGAAATGAAAAAAGTTAGATTTTTTCTTTCCTGCCAGGTTTCGACCCTCAAATGTCCCGCCAGATGCAGAAGCGGCATTGCTCGATCTTCCAGAAGTGGCACGAAGGGTTTGTCTCCTGCACGGAAGACGAGCGCCTTCAGTCGGGTCCCTCCGTCCTCACCCTGGAACATCAGACGCAGCGTATTGCCGTCTTTGCCGATCCGATCGCTTTTGACGCATCGTACATTGCTGATCGCCAGAACGGGCTCCTCGTTACCTGGTCCAAAAGGAGCCAGTCGCTCAAGCTGGGAGGCAACTTCAAGCGAAGCACCGCGCAGGGTTAGAACACCGTCGATGCGCAGCGCTTCCTGTACAGGGAGCGCGTGTGCTTCGGAGAGAGTGGTATCCAGAAAGTCATGGAATGCTGGAGCATTGTCGCTTGTCAGGGAAAAGCCTGCTGCCATGGCATGACCGCCACCTGTGACCAGCAGACCGGATTGCCGTGCCGTAATGATGGCATTTCCAATATCGAGGCCCGGTACGGAGCGGGCAGAGCCTTTAATGATGCCATCTGTATAAGCCCCCACAAGGGCAGGGCGATTAAAGCGTTCCTTCAAACGTCCAGCGACAATCCCTACAACGCCGGGATGCCATGCTTCCCCATGCAGGAAGATAACGGCGTGTCCGTTTTCTATTTGCTGCTCGGCCCGCTCCATGGCCTGCGCCAGAATACCGGCTTCAACTGATTGGCGCTGACGATTGACGCTGTCGAGCTCATCCGCCAGCGCTCGGGCTTCAATGACGTCGTCAGATAAAAGAAGACGCAGACCCAGATTGGCTTTTGCAATCCGGCCACCCGCGTTGATCCGTGGGCCAAGTGCAAAACCGCAGGCCATGGCACTGGCTTCCTCCTTGACGCCCGCGACGGAAGACAGGGTTGCCAGACCGAGCCGTTCCCCACGGCCCATGACGCGCAGTCCCTGCATGACCAGAGCACGGTTCAGGCCGGTCAGAGGCATCACGTCACAGATGGTGGCGAGGGCTGCGAGGTCGAGGCGTTTGAGAAGGTCAGGCGGCTGACGTCCGTCCGTGAACCAGCCTTCCTGACGGAGGAGGCGCACTGTGGCGACCATTGTCAGAAACGCGACTGCGGTGGCGCAGATTGATCCCAGACCGGAGGTGCAATCCAGTCGGTTGGGGTTTACAACAAGACCTTTGGGAAGAATGGAACCATCTGGCTTGTGATGGTCCAGAACAATAACGTCGGTCTGACCATGGAAGCCGTTCAGAATGTCGATGGCTGCTGTTCCACAGTCGATGCAGACCAGAAGGGTCGCACCGTCAGCGACAAGCTTTTCCAGAGCGGTTGTATTGGGGCCGTAACCCTCGGTCATCCGATCGGGAATATGCGTGCTGACTGTGCAACCCATTTCACGAAGCGTATCGCAGACCAGTGCAGTCCCGCAGGCCCCATCGACGTCATAGTCGCCGAAAAGGCCCACATGCTCATGGTTGCGAACAGCTTCGGCCAATCTGGATGCGGCAGCATCCATATCCTGCAGGCAGGATGGATCGGGCATGAGATCGCGGAGGCGTGGGTCCAGAAAAGAAGCAGCTTCCGTGGCGGAAACGCCACGGGCTGTCAGGATACGGGCCAGAAGTTCCGGAATGGCTGCACGCTGGGCCAGACCGAGGGCGAGGCGGTTATCTGCCTCTGCCAGACGTGGATCACGCCAGATCCACCGACGGTTGCCTGCGCTGCGGGATACTCCGAGGACCAGGCCCGTATCGTCTTCTAACATGCTACTCCATTCAGGATGGTCGATTTGTCTTCAGGCTGAAGTCGTGATGGCTCTCAATATAGCGAACTGTGCCTGATTTTGAACGCATGACAATCGAATGCGTCTTTGCGCGCGTCGGACCGAGACGCTCGACACCCTTCAGCAGGGAGCCGGTGGTAACGCCTGTAGCGCTAAACAAAACGTGACCGGCTGCCATGTCGTGCAAACCAAGAAGGCGCGTCGGATCTTTGCCATCGGCCATTTCACGGGCGCGTTCACGCTGTGCATCGTCTTCAAACAGCAGGCGGCCCTGCATCTGGCCATTCATGCAACGGATTGCTGCGGCTGCCAGAACGCCTTCGGGCGCACCGCCTGAACCAGCATAAAGATCCACACCGCCACCATCGATACAGGTTGCGATTGCTGCAGCAACGTCACCATCGCTCAGAAGCTGAACGCGGGCACCGGCCTGACGGGCGCGGGCAATCAGTTCTTCGTGGCGCTCACGGTCAAGAGTACAGAGAACTAGGTCCGAGACGTCGCGGTTCTTGGCCTTCGCAAGGTTGCGCAGGTTCTCTTCGATGGAAGAGTCCAGATTGACGACATCCTCCGGCAGATCCGGTCCGACGACGATCTTTTCCATGTAGATGTCTGGGGCATGCAGGAACTTGCCGCGCTCGGCGAGAGCAACCACCGTAATGGCATTCGGCAGGCTCTTGGCGCAGAGGTTCGTGCCCTCAAGCGGATCGACCGCGATGTCCATGGCTGGGCCGCCGGAGCCGACCTTTTCACCGATGTAGAGCATCGGTGCTTCGTCCATTTCGCCTTCACCAATGGTGACGACGCCATCAATGGCAACCGTATCAAAGGCGGCGCGCATGGCCTGAACGGCCGCCCCATCGGCGTCGTTCTTCAGGCCACGGCCTGTCCAGCGGTCAGAGGCAATGGCGGCCGCTTCCGTGACGCGGACAAGCTCCAGCGCCAGGTTGCGGTCGGTAACGCGGTAAGGAAGAACACTTGTGGGATCGATCACTGGAGAGAATCCTCGATCTTGAGCACTAAAGGAGCCCCATTAACGACTGGGAGCGCGGAAAGTGCTGTTATAGCTGCAGAAATAGCCTTTTCTGGGGCCTGATGAGTCACCAGGGCCAGATGTGCTCGTCCCGCCGCAGCGTCATGTTGCGAGACGAAATGCACGGAAACATCATGGTCACGGAGAACGGATGTCAGATCGGCCATGACACCAGAACGATCTTCCACATCCAGACGGATATAGAATGCGCTCTTCAATTCCCCGAGACTTGTGCAGGACACAGGTGCCGGAGCACTTTTGACGCCCCAGACCGGGAGAGTTGCCCCGCGGGCCAGGTCGATCAGGTCCGCAACCACGGCACTTGCCGTTGGGCCTTCGCCAGCGCCACGGCCGGAAATTGTGATGGGACCGCTGAACGGCCCCTGTGTGGTGACGGCATTGAAGACCCCTTCCACGGCGGCAATGGCTGCCTTGGCAGGGACGAGGCAGGGACGGACCCACGCTTCGATCCCATTATCCCCGGTGGCGCGAGCCATACCGAGCAGTTTGATACGGTATCCCAGTTCATTGGCGAACGTCAGGTCCGAGGCTGTCACATCTCGGATACCGTGGACGGGGAGGGTGTCGAAAACGATGGGCTGGAAGGCAATCCCGGCAAGAATGGCCAGTTTGTGAGCCGTGTCCCAACCATCAACATCCGTGGAAGGCTCTGCTTCTGCGTATCCCTTGGCCTGTGCTTCTGTCAGGACGTCCCCGAAATCGCGCCCGGTCGTGCGCATTTCCGTGAGGATGTAGTTGCAGGTGCCATTCAGGATGCCACCCACGCTATCCAGACGATCAGCTGCTAGTCCTTCGCGGACGAGCTTGATGGCCGGGATTCCGCCAGCGACCGCAGCCTCAAAGAACAGCGGCGCAGCATTTTCGGCAGAGAGACGCGTCAGTTCCGAGCCATGCAGTGCAACGAGTGCCTTGTTGGCCGTCACGACAGGCACACCACGTGTCAGAGCCGTTTCCACCATGTCGCGTGCCGGGCCTTCGGAACCGCCGATCAGTTCAACAACAACGTCGATCTCGGGGTCCTGTGCGACGGACACGGCTTTGTCATGCCAGCGCATGCCAGACAGATCGACGCCACGGTCTTTGTCCCGGCTGCGCGCCGTGATCGCGACCACTTCGATCGGCCGACCGGCCCGGGCCGTAATCGTTTCGGCATTCTTCTGAAGAAGACGAATGACGCCGACACCGACAGTCCCTAGTCCGGCCAGTCCGATCCGCAGTGGTTTCACGATGATGCAGCTCCAAGAAGATCAGCGGTCGATGCACCGGCACCGTGCCGGCTCATGAAGCTCTTGATGGCCCGCGTCGCCTGACGCAGCCGCTGAGTATTTTCGACAAGTCCGATCCGGACGAACCCTTCGCCATATTCGCCAAAGCCGAGGCCGGGTGCGACGGCCACGCCAGCTTCTTTCAGCAGGAGCTTGGAAAATTCCACGCTCCCCATGTCAGCGAAAGCGGGGGGAATAGGGGCCCATGCGAACATGGATCCGGCGGGGGTAGGAACGTCCCAGCCAGCAGCGCTCAGGCCGCGCAGCAAAACGTCCCGGCGATCCTTATACATGGCGCGGATGTCGGACACGTAATCCTGTGGGCCATTCAGAGCCGCGACCGAGGCCACCTGGATCGGCGTGAAAGCACCATAATCCAGATAGGACTTGATACGCGTCAGGGCCTGAATCAGCTTCGGGTTGCCAACGGCAAAACCCATGCGCCAGCCCGCCATGGAATACGTCTTGGACATGGAGGTGAACTCCACGGCCACATCCTTCGCGCCTGGCACCGCCAGCAGGGATGGCGGCGGCTCATCCGCATTGAAGTAGATCTCGCTATAGGCAAGGTCTGACAGGATCCAGATATTTTCCCGGCGCGCGAAAGCCACGATTTCCTTGTAGAAATCGAGATTGGCAACAAAAGCCGTCGGGTTGGACGGAAAGTTGACGATCAGCGCGGTCGGCTTCGGAACGGAGTGGCGTACGGCGCGGTCCAGCGCACGCAGCATATCCTCATCCGGTGTTGCCGGAATGGAGCGGACGGACGCGCCCGCGATGATGAACCCGAACTGATGGATGGGGTAGGACGGGTTCGGCACGAGGATCGTATCACCTGGGCTGGTGATGGCAGCTGCCAGATTGGCAAGGCCTTCCTTGGACCCCAGCGTTGCGATGACTTCCGTTTCCGGATCGACAGAAACGTTGAAGCGGCGCTCATAGTAGTTTGCCATGGCGCGACGTAGACCGGGAATGCCACGACTGACAGAATAGCCATGAGCGCGCGGATCACCGACAGTTTCGACAAGCTTTTGCACGACATGAGCCGGCGGAGCACTGTCCGGGTTGCCCATTCCAAGGTCAATGATGTCCTCACCGGCCGCTCGCGCGGCAGCCTTGGCCTTGTTCACTTCAGCGAACACATAGGGCGGCAGGCGGCGGATGCGGTGGAACTCTTCGGTCATGACCAGCTCAGGGTAAGAAGATTACGGGAGGAGGCACGATAGACAGGTTTTTCTGTAAGGGGAACAGTCCTTTAAGACATGTTCCTTTCTGACCTGATCAGCCGCCATTCCTGACGCGAACACCGTTGCCGATGGCCTCGGCGCGCAGGACAATGGCCGAAGCCGGGACGCCTCGCTGGATAAGCGCATTGGCGACTGCGCGGGCGCGCAAAAGTCCGAGTGCAATTTCACGACCCTGATCGGCCGTAGACAGACCTGCGTCCGCACTCATGGCCGCACCAAAGCCAAGAATCGTAATTTTCTGATCCCCGCGTTGGGAAATGATTCGCTGATAGTCGCTCGAAGGGTCCCCTACGACGTGATCTGTCGAAGGTTGAAAGCGGATCAGCGTGCCTTCCGGGGTGGAGGTATCGATGTCCGGGCGGAGAGGGCCAGTCAGATTGGCATCTCGGGGAAGATCAAAACCTGGGAATTGTGGCGGTGGCGGCGGAAGCGCACCGATCTGCGGGAACTCTCCTGGCGGTGTTGGCGGAATTGAGGCAGCAACCACTGGCGGAAGTTCGGCTTCTGGCGCGGCTGGCTGTGGCGTTTTTGATGGGGAGGCAGGCTTGGTGACAGGCGCAGGAGTTCCCGGAGCCGCATTGACAGGAGGTGTTGTGTCCGCTGGCTGTCCTACTGACGTCATGGTCAGATTGTTCTGCTCTTCCGGTTCAGTCCCGGTCGGGTTAACGGCCGACGGTACGGTTTTCGGCGGCGGTGGCGGTATGGTGGGAAGTGTGCCCTGAGCCGCGCTCTCGCGCTGGGCCAGATTGCGCTGGGCTTCCAGCTGCATTGTCAGGTTAACGCGCGCCTCAGGGGATGGCATTTCCGGATTTTGGGCCGGGGTACGACCAACATGCGGGTATGGCAGGTTCTGTCCCGGCGGAGGCGGACGCAGTTTGGCGATCTCGCCCCCCTCAAAGCTATGCCACCATCCAGCCGGAACATCGACGGCGTCCTGATGCTGGCAGGCGGTAAAGAGGGGTGTGGCCAGCAGCAGCATGAACGGGATCTTTCCCGTATTTCTGCGCGTTACCACTTTCCCGGGATGCGTCATGTTCCCTGAACCCACTGTGCCGTTCCTGCCTTCGCCAAATCTCTGAACAGGGCGGAGACTAGCCGTTCGTGATCGGGATGGCGAGACTTCGTCTTTCCCGGACTTGGCATGAAGGCAAACGAAGCGCAGGATAGGGGGATGAAGACGCACGATGGATCTGGAAACGACATGGACATCACCAGAATGACCCTTACCCGTCTGGATGACGAGCCCGATGCCCCAGAGGCCCCGGAAGACGACAACAAGACGCTGAACAGCCCGATCAGCGAACTCGAAAGCCGCCTGTTCGACCAGCGCAAGGTTCTGATCTTTGGTGGGATCAACGACAAGATCGCGCGTGACGTCACGGGGCGCCTGCTGGCGCTTGCTGGGTCGTCCGACAAGCCGATCGACGTCTATGTGAACTCTCCTGGTGGCCATGTGGAAAGTGGTGACACGATCCATGACATGATCCGCTTTGTGGATTCGATTGCGCCTATCAACATGATCGGCACGGGCTGGGTCGCCTCCGCCGGTGCGCTGATCTATGCAGCGGGCCGTCCGGAACGTCGCGTTTGCCTGCCGAATACACGCTTCCTTCTTCATCAGCCGATGGGTGGTGTGCGTGGTCCGGCAACGGATATCGACATTGAGGCCCGCGAGATCATCAAGATGCGCGAGCGTCTGAACCGGATTTTCGCCAAGGAAACCGGACAGACCTATGAAAAGGTCGCCAAGGATACGGACCGCAACTACTGGATGTCCGCAAAGGAAGCGATTGAATACGGTCTAGTGAACCGTATCATCCACTCCGCGACCGACCTGAAGTAAAACGACAAGCTCCAAGGGGCACGGCGTGTCGCAGGGCACGCCGCGAAAATATCATGAAAAGCCTGGCTGACATCTATTCCCATCTTCCCGACGCACCGTCGGAGAAGACCCTTGAACGCGTCGATTATGAAGCGCGTCACTGGAGTAGCCCGATCAAGGGACCTCTCAAGCCGGGAACGGAAGAGCACAAGAAGGCTGTCGCGCAGATGTTCCGCGACACGTTCAATCCATACAAACCATCCGTCATCGACTGGCCGGAACTGGACCCGGAGACGCTGCATCGCATTACGTCCCTGCCGATCTGGGACATTGCGGTACAGACCGAGGGTAAGGCCCGTCTGCGGATGGCAGCCTATGCTGCGATGATTGATGACCCGGACATGAAGGACGCCTTGTCCCGCAATGCCTGGGAAGAAAACCGGCATAAGGAAGTTCTGAGCAAACTGGTCGAAGCCTACAAGATTCCGATGGCGCCCGAGCCTCCTTATGTGGAGCCCAAGGACACGGAATGGGCCTATCTCGTGACCGGTTTCTCAGAATGCGTGGATAGTTTTTTCGCATTCGGCCTATTTGCCTTGGCTGAGCGCGCTGGTCTGTTCCCGATGGAACTGATTGAGACGTTCGAGCCTGTCATGCAGGAAGAGTGCCGTCACATTCTACTCTTTGCCAACTGGCTGGCCTGGCACCGTGCGACTATGCCGTTCTGGAAGCGTCCATGGTTCGAACTGCGCGTCATTGGCGTCTGGATCTTCCTAGCCTACGAGCGCATGGGACTAGCCCGTTCCATTGACGACAATGGCGAGGAGCATACGCAGGACAACAATTTCACTGTAACTGGCGCCAAGGATATGACGAATATCGACATCAAGGTTCCTGAGCTGATGCAGCTCTGCCTTGATGAGAATGATCGTCGTTTTGCTGGTTACGATCCGCGCCTGCTGCGTCCGACGACAACGCCAGCAATTGCAAAAGTCATTATCAAGGGTGCTCATCTCTGGGAGCGCCTGCGTGGCGGACGAAAAGCTGTCGCTGAATGATGGGGTAATCAGGCTTGGGGGAGGCATAATTATGCCTCCCTCAAGAGTTCTATAAGCAATGTAGTTCGTTAATATATCATAAAATAATACTTAAAAATTATAAGTTATCGTTGATTCTTATTGAGGGGCATTGTCCTCTTATTGACCTTTTTTCAAAATAAAGCTTCGTCATGTCCTAGAGGAGGCATGGGAAGATTTTATGAAGAAAAACTCTTCGCACGAACACGACCTGCAACTCCGGCAGGATCTGGACAGGCTTACTCTGATGCTCGACGCCAGTGTGGACTGCATCAAGCTTCTGTCCTGCGATGGAACCCTTCTGCGTATGAACAGATCGGGTTGTGAGGCTTTAGGCTTGGAGCATGGCAAGACCACGTTTGGCATGAAATGGCTTGAGTTGCTTCCGCAGGATATTCGAGCCCGTGGGCGACGTGCGCTTTCTCGAGCAAGACAAGGATTCAAAGCATCATTTTCTGGCCGGAGCGAACTCCCGGGCCAGAAAACTGTCTATTGGGATAATATTTTAACGCCTGTGATGGGAGCAGATGGCGCGATTATGGCTATTCTCTGCCTCTCCAGAGACGTAACGCGCCAGAGAGAGGCTGAACGGAAACTGCGTATTGCTTCCGAAAATGATGCCCTGACGGGGCTTCCTAACAGACGAATGTTCAAGAAACATTCCGCTCTTATGCTGAGGAAAAGGAGCAGAGGAGAAGAAGTCGGTTTGCTGCTTCTGGATGTTGATTACTTCAAGCAGATCAATGACGCTTTTGGGCATGATGCAGGGGATTTTGTTCTTAAGGCAATCGCAGCGCGCCTGGAATCTGTGCGCCTTCCAACAGAATGTATTGCCAGATTGGGAGGCGATGAATTCGCCCTTCTGGCACGCAAAACCTCTAATAAACTGGCTTTGGAACAGATCGGTGCACGAATTCATGCCAGTCTTGAAGAACCCGTTCATTATCGAGGCAGGGTCTTTCAGATCGGTCTGAGTATTGGTGGAGCGATATCTTCGTCCCGGCTGAAAGAGATCAGCACTCTTTTCAAAGCCAGTGATACGGCTCTGTATCAGGTAAAATCCTCAGGACGAGGTGGTTTGATAATTTTTAGTGAAAACCCGAGGGAATACGGTTTGGAGAGTTCTGCAGGAGTTTTGCGCGCTTAACGAAAAAAGAGGCTCTTGAGAGAGCCCCTTTCTTTAAGAAGTTCAGTCTTCAGAGGTGTCATCTGCCGCGTCTGGGCCCACCATCAGGGCGTCAGCCACGACACCTGCATCCGCACGGATACGGCGTTCAATTTCACCAGACATCTCCGGGTGTTCCCGGAGGAACTGCTTGGCGTTTTCACGGCCCTGTCCAATGCGCTGGCTGTCGAAGGAGAACCAGGCGCCGGATTTCTCGACGATGTTGGCTTTCACACCGAGATCAAGCAGTTCGCCCATCTTGCTGATGCCTTCGCCATACATGATGTCGAATTCAACCTGACGGAACGGAGGCGCCATCTTGTTCTTGACGACCTTTACGCGCGTCTGGTTGCCGACGACTTCATCCTTGTCCTTGATGGACCCGATACGGCGAATATCAAGTCGGATGGAAGAGTAGAATTTCAGCGCATTGCCGCCCGTCGTTGTTTCCGGGTTGCCGAACATCACGCCAATTTTCATGCGGATCTGATTGAGGAAAATGACAAGCGTATTCGAGCGCGCCACTGTTCCGGTCAGCTTACGCAGGGCCTGGCTCATGAGACGGGCATGCAGACCAACGTGACTGTCGCCCATATCTCCTTCCAGTTCCGCACGCGGAACCAGAGCGGCCACAGAGTCAACAACGAGAACGTCTACAGCGCCGGAACGGACCAGCGTATCGCAGATTTCAAGGGCCTGCTCACCTGCATCCGGCTGGCTCAGAAGAAGCTCATCAATGTTGACGCCAAGCTTGCGGGCATAACCGGGATCAAGCGCGTGCTCAGCATCGATGAAAGCGACAGTGCCTCCCTTTTTCTGGGCTTCTGCCAGAACATGCAGGGCTAGGGTCGTCTTGCCGGAGCTTTCCGGGCCATAGATTTCGACGATACGCCCACGTGGCATGCCACCAATGCCAAGGGCGATATCAAGTCCCAGAGAACCGGTTGAAATAACGTCGGCCTGCTCTTTCGGACGCTGGCCCATGCGCATGATGGACCCTTTGCCGAATGCGCGCTCGATCTGGCTGAGTGCGCCCTCAAGCGCCTTGGTCTTGTCCATTCAATCCTCGTAATCGCTCATGGCTGGCAAAGAGGAACACGATAGACCGCACATTCTTTGCCGCATAGGGCAGATTTCAGTCGGTAAGCGTGTCGTGTTCACAAATGTTCTGGTGCTCATATTATGGTTCATGCCGGTTTCGCCAAGAGGGGAGGTGCGGGAAAGGCAAGATTTTTATTCTGCCGGGGTACTCCGGCTGCCTGGCCTTTTAAGTTTCCAGACATAGGCAATGATCGCGGCGACTACTTTGAAATGTTCCGCCGGAATTTCGCTTTCAAGAGGAAGAGGAAAGAGCGCACGCGCCAAAGGCGGGTTAGAGACGACCGGGACACGATGATCCTGCGCCGTCTCCCTGATCCGAGCAGCAAGATCATCCATTCCTTTGGCGACAATTCGGGGTGCGCTGGATTTCCCCTTCTCGTAAACGAGCGCTACCGAATAATGGGTGGGGTTGGTTACGACAACTGTTGCGTTTTTGACGGCTTCCATCATGCGCTGTTTGGCCCGTCTGGCTCGAAGGGCCTTGAGTTGCCCCTTGATGTGAGGATCACCCTCCGTGTTCCGATATTCTTCTTTCAGTTCTTCCCGGCTCATCTTGAGCTTGGCGGTGTGGCGGAAGCGCATCCAGAAAATATCCCCGCCCGCAATGACAAGTTGTGCCAGAGCCATGCTGATGGCGCCGCTGAAACCCAGATGAGCAATTTTTGTCAGGATGGCCGCTGTAGTCAGACCCGTCATACTGCGCGCATCGGGAATGATGCCTTTGGCAAGCTGCCAGAGGACTGCCGTAAAAATAAGCAGCTTGATAACGGCCTTGAATGTATCCGGCAGAGTACCGCCACCAAGGATGCGTGTCAGACCGGCCATAGGTGAAACACGGGACATCTTAGGGAGGAGTGAGGCGGGATGAATCAGAAAGCCCGTTTGTAAAAAACCTGCTGCCAACGTGAGTGCTGTGACCAGACCAGCGACGGGAATAGCCAGTTTCAGCCCCGCGACAATGGAATGTTCTGTAGCGACCAGAAGACCGTCCTGAACCATGGAAACAGTCCCGGCATTGGCCATCAGGCTCTGCATGCTACGGACAAAATCCGTCACTAGAAAAGGCAGAAGTGTAAAAACACCCAGTATTCCGGCCATCAGGACGATGAAACTCATGGCTTCACGGGAGAGAACAATCTGGCCATCATCCCGGGCTTTCTGAAGCCGTTGTTGGGACGGGGCTTGTGTTCTGTCTTCTGCGTCTGCCATGGATTACAGACCCGGCAGAGCGCGCAGCACGTCAAAGGCCTGTCCTTGCCAGACGGTCAGCATGGCCTGCAGCGTCAGTCCAAGAAGGGCAATTCCTCCCAGCATCTGAAGAGGATTGGCAGCATTATAGATTTGTAGAGCAGGAAGAAGGCGCGTCATAATGCCAAGCATCATTTCCCAGATCAGGGAAAGGATGAGAAAGGGCGCGCTGAGTTCTAGTCCGAGTGCAAAGGCCTTGCCGGTCATTTGAATGACGCTGTGTGCTGCATCTCCGAGGATTGGCCAATGATCAATGGTAGTCTGGTCCATAAGGGCACCCCCGGGGGGAATGAGGTCATAACTGCCAATCATTGCCCTAACCGGGAAGATATAGGCTCCGGTGATCAGAAGCATCAGGGGCGCAAGAAGGTTCATGAATCTGGCCGGAGCTGAACTGTTTGATCCAAGATCCGGGTCTGGCTGAAGAACGCTGGAAATACCGATGAACATGGCGATCATCTGGCCTGCGATAGGAAGGGCCATGGTGATCAGCCGGGCCAGCCAGCCAATCAGAACGCCCGCAAAGAGTTCAACCGCAATCATCCCGCCCAACCCCAAAGGCCCCAGAGCATCAAGCCTGCCCATATTCAGCAGAGGAGCAACGAGAGGCAGGACCAGAAAGGTCAGCGTCAGGGCAATGCCAGCCCGGACCATCATGGGCAAAGACTGTTCCCCAAGTCCCGGCATGACCATGACCGTCGCTCCCGTGCGGGACAGAACGAGCAGGAAAGCGAGGGCCCATTCCGTTAGCGCAGGCCCTGCGAGGTCCGTAGGCAGAAACATGGGAGTCATGTTGTGCCGACGAGAATGAGCTGGTCAAAAAGATGGCGTGTGAATGTCAGGAGTGTTGCTGTCATGAATGACCCTGCCATCATCATGACAGCGCCAATGGCAATGACCTTTGGGACGAAGGACAGTGTGCTTTCATTGAGCTGCGTAACCGCCTGCACAAGAGAGACCAGCAATCCAACCACAAGAGCCGTGAGCAGAGCGGGGGCACTCAACTTGAGGGTAACGATGAACGTCTGCTCAAGAATGGCGCCGAGATCGATCGCCTGCATGGCTCAGATCGTCATTTTCATGACGTCCTGATACGCTTGCACCATCCGGTCCCGGATGACGGTTGACGTCTGGAGCGCGAGTTGAGCGTTGGAAACGGCTGTGACGATGTGGGTCATGTCTCCGCCACCGTTCAGGCCGGCGGCTGACTGGGTTTCCGCATCATGGCCTGTGGCAATGACGTTCTTGACCGCCTGTGACATGACAGAGCCAAAATCATTGCCGGATGTGCTGTCGGGAACATCGTCCGTCACGCTTGTCTGGAGGCTGTTCTGCAAACTTTGGGCGTAGGCGCTATGGGCCTGGGAAAGGGATGTGATCATGGATTACTTCAGAAGATCGAGCGTGCGCGACAGCATGGTGCGCGAACTCTGCATCGTATTGAGGTTGGCTTCGTAGGACCGTTCCGCCTCGCGCATGTCCATCATCTCCACCATGGAATCCACGTTGGAAATCTTGACGTAACCCTTTGCATCCGCTGCTGGATGAGACGGGTCATATTTCGTCTGGAAGTCTGACATGTCCTGGCCGATATCATGAACATCAACGGAGGATACGCCCGTGTCATCGTCGATATGCTCTGAAAAAGTAATCGTCTTGCGACGATAGGGATCGGCGCCGGGCGTTGACCCGGTCGTATCCTGATTGGCCAGATTTTCAGCGACGACACGAAGGCGCTGGGCCTGTGCGTCCATGCCGCTGGCGGAGATGCCAATGGTATTCGAGAGGTTCATGTGTCAGGGCGCCTTATTTACCAAGAACCGTCTGGAACATGCTCATGTATTTTCCATAGATATTAACCGCGAGGTGCTGCTGATCGTTGACGTCCGCCACCTGTTCCATCTGCTGGTCGAGGGAAACCTGGTTTCCATCCAGCGAACTTTCGGAGTCCACTTCCCGCACGGAAGTATCAGAGGTGCTGACCCCGAAATGGCCGGGTTGTGTCGCAACCGGGGTGATGTCGAACTGGCCCAGAGCCGCCTCGAAGGGAGAGACATCTTTGGGTTTGTAGTCGGGTGTGTCTGCATTGGCGATGTTGCCCGCCAGAACCTGCTGACGGGCCTGTAGCCAGTTCAGGCGGTCCTGACCCAAGGCAAACAGGTTGGTTCCACTGGTTGAGGTGGTGTCTGTGTTGCGCATTGGTGCAGTTTTCCTCCCTGCGGTGCCGGATAGCGGCTCGACAGGAGGGATCATGAATGAAACAGCTTAATAAATGGTTGATGATGGTTCCGATTCTGGAGGATCGGGTGGCTGCGTGATGAGAATTTGAGAAAGAATGGCGCGGTATTAGGCGTCTATTAATCTTTGTCTTGCATCATTCCTTTCAAAGTGAAGGAAACCTGATGCCATGACCCTGCATGACGGTCTGACTGCCTGTTCAGCGCTAATGTTCGTAATTGTGCTGCTTGTCTGCCTCAAGTCGCTGTTGAAGCTCGTTTCGCCGCAGCGTAGCGGTCTGAAAGGCGGGACTGCGGCATTGTCGCTGGTTGGACAGATGGCTTTGGATCGGACGCGGCGTCTTTCGGTCGTGCGCTATGGCAGTCGTGAAGTTCTGGTTTTAACAGGCGGGACACAGGACGTTCTGTTGGAATGGCAGAATGAGGGCGCAGCGTTTACGTCCGCTCTGGAGGATGCCTCGTGAAGCGTTGGGTCCTTTTTCTTGTTTTGGCCCTGCCTTGGCTCATTCCTCATCTGGCTCATGCCCAGGCAGTGAGTATTGATCTGGGGCAGTCTGGGGGAGCTGGGACGACCAGCCGTCTGGTGCAGCTCAGTGCGCTCATCACCGTTCTGTCCCTTGCGCCCAGTCTTCTGGTCATGGTCACGGCTTTTACCCGGATTGTGATTGTGCTGTCCCTGTTGCGAAGTGCGCTGGGTGCGCAGGGTACGCCCCCGAATACGGTTCTAATCGGTTTGGCTCTTTTTCTGACGCTCTTCGTGATGCAGCCGACGCTCCAGAAATCCTGGGATACCGGTGTGGCACCAATGATGGCGGGGCAGGTTGGAGAAATGGAGGGGCTAAGCAAGGCTGCACAGCCATTTCATGATTTTATGGCTGCAACGGCGCGACCGGCCGATATTTCAACTTTTCTGAATATCGCTCATGAAAAGCCGCCGGAAAAGCTGGTGGATACACCTTGGCGGGTGCTGGTTCCGGCCTTCATGATCGGCGAATTGCGCCGTGGTTTTGAAATGGGTTTTTTGTTGTATCTGCCATTTCTGGTCATCGACCTCGTCGTTTCGAGTGTTCTGATGAGCCTTGGCATGATGATGCTCCCCCCCAGTACCGTGTCTCTGCCGTTCAAACTGATCTTTTTCGTGATCGTGGACGGCTGGTCACTGGTGGCGGGGAGCCTGTTGCAAAGTTTTACCGGATAATGTCAGTTTGTGGTGCCAGCGGACAGACCAGCACCACGCGGGTCGGTGTTACCGTGACAGGCGCTACCACTTGCGCAGGTGATCGCATTGACGCGACCAGAACCGGAATGGGAAATCTCGGCCCCTTGAGCAACAGCTCGTGCCGCTTCACCGACGGCATCAGATGCATCATTCTGGCCGGATGCTGCGATCGCTGCGCGGAGACCGCGACGATCCCGTAGGATGGCAGCGGCTAGGAGTGGGCGAGGCGTTGAAGCTGGAGAGGCCCCCAGAACAATCCCGGTATTGCCAGCGATACGGCCCGTACCGAACAGGTTATTCTCGCTCAGACTACAGGCGACAGCCATGCCGTTACGGTCTGTCACGACGAAAGAAGTGGAAGCCGGGAGGGGCAGCAGTGAGCCGCCACCGCTCTTGCCGCTATCCAGCGCAGCCTGTGCGGCTGCAATATCCGTTGCACCCGAGGCGCGCCAGGAAGCAACAGCACCTTGAGCAGAAGCGCCGGTTGTGTAGCGAATTGCAGCGCCCAGTCCACCATCGGCAGGGGGTGCCAGAAAGGCTGCCGTAAGGCCATTGGTCTGGGTCGTCAGAGCAACGGTCTGGATGGGGAGGGTCTTGCGAAGGTCTTCGTCGTTGACGCGTCCACCAGCTTTCTGGGCAGCGGTTGAATAAACGTCAGCCAGTGCGCCGTTGTAGAGATCGCCGACGCCTGCAGAGCGGACGCGTTCGAGAAAGCCTGCGAGGCGTTGCTGGATCAGGCTGTCACCTGCGGTGACCGTTCCAGCCTCACCGCGTCCGAAGATTGCGCGCGCGCCCTCATCTGCCAGGAGGGCTGTCCGGACAACTGACAGGTCGGAGGCCAGCGCGCGGCTGACGGTGACGCCGTTACTGGCAAGGTTCATCGCCGGTGCGATCAGATCATTGAACTCAACAGAGCCATACTGATGCTGGATCAGATAGAGGCCGCGCAGCATGGCGGGCGTAGAGGCTGGTCGGTCTCCGCCAGAACTTGTGCCGGGGAGCGGAAGAAAACTGACACTTTCCGCGGGGGCATTCGGGGGGGAAACAATGCAGGCCCCACCGCCGCCAAAAGAAGCGCGGGAGGGGAGTGTGACACCCAGAGCAAGAGCTGTTGCAACTGCTGCGTCAGCCGCATTGCCGCTGCGAGCCAGAACGTCATGCCCGACCAGAGCTGCCTGGGGTTCGTCAGCGACGACTGTTCCGATACTTCCTGTCAGGGCAGGGGCAGCAGCCGGGCCAACGAGAGAACTGATACCTGGAATGCTGGAACATGCTGACAGGAGGAGCCCCGAGGCTACCGAGGCCAGAAGGATGGAGGCACGGCGTGCGTTGACGATGCCGTGGATGGAAATCTGGTTTCGACGGTGCGCCACCTGGCGTTTCTCCACTCTCTGGTCTTGGGTCCGGCAAGCGAGTTGCTTCGAATGGGAAGCAGCTCTGACGTTCAGTTTTTTCCAGTCATAACGGGTATTGCGCTCTTGTGGGAGGGGCCTTGGCTGCTTCTCTTTGTGACAGTCTTTCTTTAATCATGAGCTGCCGTTACGGTGCCACGACGTCTGCCAATCTGGAGCTGCCCGTGAAACATCCTTTGCTCGCAACGGCTTTTGCCGCTTTTTCCATGTTTTCTCTGAGTGGAAACGTGGCAGGAGCTGCGCCTGCAAGCCAGCCGGAGACCTTCACGCCTGCGCAGCGTGCCGAAGTTGTTCAGATCCTGCGACAGGCTCTCAAAGAAGATCCGTCCATTCTGACGGATGCGATCAGCTCTCTTCGGGAAAAAGCGGAACGGCAAAAACAGGATTCGGCACTCGAGGCTGTGCGGGCTCATCTGCATGATCTTCAGACCGCGCCGGATTATGCGGTGCGAGGTAATCCGAAAGGAAAGATCACGGTTGTAGAATTCTATGATCCGCGTTGTTCCTACTGCCGCGCCATGATCCCGGAAGTTGACCGTTTCCTGGCCCGTCACCCGGACGTCCGGCTGGTTGAAAAGGTCATTCCTGTTCTGGGAAGTGGAAGTGTTCTGGATACGCGCGCTATTTTCGCCGCCAGTGCGCAGGGAAAATACGGCGTCATGCGTCAGGCGCTCATGGAAGATACGACCAAGCCGACCATGGAGCGCGTCATGGAACTGGCAAAGGCGAATGGGCTGGATGCTGATCGGCTCAAGACGGACATGAGTTCGACCGCGACTGTCGCACTGATTACGACCAATCTGGATCAGGGGCGCGCCATTGGGCTTGATGGAACCCCGACCTTTATTTTCGGTGCCGCAGCAGTTGCCCCCGGTGCATTGAGTGCTGATCAAATGGATGCATTTCTGGAGCAGGCTCAAAAATCCTGATCACGTCCTCAGAGTGCACCTCGTCAAATTTTTGAAATTATACCTGCTGTAGGTATTGGCGGCAGGTGATTTCTTTATTGACGGGTTTTTCTTGAAGATAATCTGTGTAATCTTTCTTCATATACCTCAAGCTGCGACATGGCGTCGTCGCTCGATGTTTTAACTGAAACAGAACGCTCCCCTGGTACGGCCCTGATGGCAGACAGAAAAACACGCGAAGCAAGGAGCGCCTTCGCATTGAATTTACTGTTCAATCCCAAGGATAATAAAGAGAAACAGCCGTTTTTTGAGGCTGACGATAATATCTCGCGTTCCAGATCTGTCTTTTTTTGGCGGTATATGCGCAAATTCCCCGTGCTTCGTGCGGTCCGGATATTGGCTCAGTCTTTTCTTCCTGGCCCATCCCCTGTGCCAACGCATTTGCAACCTGCATTTGATTATTCCCGTCTGCGTATTCTGGCACTTTTCCTTCCGTTCTTTCTGTTCGCCCAATTTCTCAGCGCGGCTGTCGCGGGGGGATGCCTGTGGTCATTGGATCACAAAGCAGCCTTTATGCTCGTGGCATGTGTCGAGAGTCTTGTGGGGTTATGGACGATTTTAAAATGGTCCTTTCTCAATAGTTTCTACAGACTGGCCGCCAAAAGCCGGCTGGGTGAGAAGGGGGATGTCTGTGGCGAAAAAATGGAGTTCGCCTGGACCTACGCACAGATTGCCAGATCACTCAGGGTGTTGAATGGCGCCTTGGGGGCTGTCTGGGGATGGTTTCTGGTCTACGTTTTCCATCTTCCAAGTGAACGCATTCATATTCTTGCAGTGATCGTCTGTACGGGGCTTTTTGCGCCGCTATTGCTGTGCTTGGTTGTCAGTGGATCCGTCGAAGCGCTGACTCTTCCTGTCGTTGCGGCAGCCTGTCTTGTGATGGCGCAGCATTTCTGCGGTGCACTGGCATTCATCATTCTTTCGATTTTTCTGGAGATAACAGTCTGCGGTCTGTTCGTGGTGGGGGGCAGTCATCTTGGTCGTTATCTCTTGCAGCGCCTTCTTCTGGATCGCCTTGAACAGCGGGAGCGCAATGAGATCATCAGCATGATGACCCGTGGATCTGATAGTCATACTGGTGATTGGATATGGGTCACTGATGCGGATGGCTGTGTACGGACGCCTTCCGATAAATTTTGTACGATTCTGAACCGATCTTCTGCAGAAATTGCCGGTCTACAGCTTGTTGATCTGTTGGCATTGCCTGTTATTCAACCAGGCAGGCCTTTACCCTGGATTGATGGGCAGCCCATGTCCGATACCGTACATTTCGGTCATTGCCTTGCCAACAGGTTGGCATTCAGAGATCTGTGTATTCCGGTCAGTTCAGGTGGAGAAACGATCTGGTGGCTTATGACCGGACATCCGGTTTTCAGCCAAGGCGTCTTTCAGGGCTACCGTGGGATCGGTGCTGATATTACGAGGCAACGGAATGCAAGGATTCGGTATGCGGCACGAATCCGGCATGATGCTGTAACGGGTTTGCCAAACCGTCTGGCGTTTTGTGAACAGTTGCAAGCCAGGATGCTTGAAAAATCGGCTCAACCTCCATTGTGCAGTCTGATGTTTTTCTCAGTGGACAGTCTGTCTCGTAACGGTGTGAAGACGCAGGATAGCGTTCTACAGGATGTGCTGTTTACCGAAATTGGGAAACGTCTTTTGCAGTTTTCCAAAGAAAAATCCGGCGTAGCAGGACGTTACGGAATAACGGAATTTGCGTTTTCTCCGATCATGCAGGGAGCTGCTTTTACCGGGCCGGAAGAGGCAAAACGGATGGCTCTTGAGCTAATAGCGTTATTTGAGCAGCCTATAATCCTCACTGACGGTATGATCCTTGCTGCCAGTGTCGCGGCCGGGATTGCTCTTGTTTCCTGTCAGGGGCAAGGTCTTGAGGCTCTGCTTGAAGCTGCCGAGGTGGCCCTTCATGCCGCAAAAGGAAAACCCGGAAACCGATATTCATTTTACGAACGCCTTACACAGGAAGATGAGGAACACCAGCAGGCTCTGCTGCAGGACGTCAGCCAGGCTATTCAGGAGAAGAGTTTTTCGCTTGTGTACCAGCCTGTTGTGGATGCCCAGACAGGGGAAATCAATGGATTTGAGGCGCTGTCTCGATGGAGTGGCTCTCGACATGGGCCGCTTTCCATTGAACGACTTATCGGTCTGATCGAGTTTTCAGGGCAGGGGAGCGAATTCGATTTCTGGGTGCTTGAAACGGCCTGTAGGGTTGCCGTTGAATGGCCATCCCACCTCTGGGTTGCTGTTAATATGATGGCGACCCGCTTTTCTCAGCCAGATGTGGCGGAGCGGATTCTGACGATCCTCTCTCATGTAGGTCTGGACCCGCGACGTTTGCAGATCGAAGTGACGGAAATGCTTGGTTTGCGGCCTGAACCCGCCGTTTATCAGGCATTCCGGCTGTTGGATCAGCAGGGTGTCAGGCTCGTTCTGGATGATTTTGGTACAGGATTTTCGGCGCTGAGCTATCTGCGTCTGTTTCCGTTTTCCAAGATTAAGCTCGATACTATCTTTGTGCAGGATATTTTCCAGGATTCCCGAAGCGCGGCCATTGTACGCAACACGATTGAACTTGCAGTAGATCTGGGTATCGCCGTAACGGCAGAAGGGGTATCCTCTCCAGAGCATTACCGCTTTTTGCAGGCGCAGGGGTGCAACGAGGTGCAGGGGTATTTCCTTGGCCGTCCATGCCCTGCGGAAGATCTGGTTTGGGATCCCCTTCCTCTATGTTCTTTTACGCAGGTTTGAGACAGTCCTCTTTGATCGGCCGGGTCGGCAAGGTCACGCGCGTCTGATGAAACAGCATTTTCTGTCTGCCTCTGAGGGGCATGCGCTCTGGCTGTCCAAACCTCATGCCATGGGACGGCCGGCGCTGATGGGCATCCTGAATGTCACGCCGGACTCATTTTCGGATGGGGGTCTTTTTCAGTCTCCCGAAACAGCGCTGGCGCATGCCCGGGAGATGTTGGCGGACGGCGCAGACATTGTGGATATCGGTGCGGAATCCACACGCCCTGGCTTTCGGTCAGTTCCGGCAGATGAGGAATGGGCCAGGCTCGAACCCGTGCTCAGCAGACTGGTTCCTGAAGGGGTGCCTCTGTCGGTTGACACGACGAAAGCCGTCGTGGCCCGTAAAGCTTTGCAAGGTGGCGTACGACTCATCAATGATGTCTGGGGCTTCCATTCAGATCCGGATATGCCGTCGGTTGTTGCGGATAGCGGAGCCTGTGCGGTTATCATGCACAATCGGTATGAAGTGGATGACCAGCTTGATCTACTGGCAGATTGGCGGCGTTTTTTCGATCATTCTCTGGAACTTGCCGAAAAAGCAGGTCTGAAGAGGAAGCGCCTCATTCTGGACCCCGGTGTCGGGTTCGGAAAGACGCAGGATCAGAATGTTCAGGCGATCGCATCTCTCGGAATTCTGAAGCAGGAATACGACCTTCCGATCCTACTTGGACTCTCCCGGAAGTCTCTGTTTGGATATCTGTTGGGGCGCCCGGTAGAAGATCGATTGGCTGGAACGCTGGCGGCTAATCTGGTGGGGGCAGACCTTGGGGCCGATATTCTGCGCGTTCATGATATCCGGGAACATTCTGATGCTCTTTCCGTCCGACGTATCCTCAAGGAGGCTGTATGATTTCGGTGCCCCTGACATCCGTTTTTGTTCGGGATCTGTGCCTGTTTGGATATCACGGCGTTCTGCCGGAAGAGAACCGCATCGGACAGCGGTTCATTATTGATATTGAAATCCGGGCTGATCTGTCAGGCGCGATTGCGGAGGATGATTACAGACAGGCAGTCTGTTACGGCACGCTCTGCGATATCGCAGCGGAAAGCGTCGCCGGTAAGCCGATGGGTCTGATTGAGGCTTTGGCCGGTCGTATTGCGAATGACATTTTGGAGCGTCTGGAACGCGTCGAAGTCGTTCTTGTAACCGTTCACAAGCCATCCGCTCCTGTGCCTTACCCGGTGTCGGAGACAGCCACGACTGTAACGCGACACAGGATTCATGAGGTTGCATTTTCTCTGGGAGCTAATCTTGGAGAACGCGAAGCGACACTCAATGCTGCTCTCGATCGTCTGTCGATGGAAAACGGGCTGGATATCACGGATGTTTCTTCCTTTTATGATAGCGCTCCATGGGGCGGGATTGATCAGCCTTCCTTCGTCAATCTCTGCGCGACGGGTCGTACGACTTTGACCCCTCATGCTCTCCTCAGGGTCTGCAAAGTCATTGAGGGGGATCTGGGGCGCATTCCGGGGACACGATGGGGCGCCAGGGCCGTTGATATCGATGTGCTGTATTATGGTGAGCGTAGCCTGTCCGACCGTATTCTGACGGTTCCGCATCGTCATCTGTTTGACCGGGCTTTTGTTCTCGAACCGCTCGCTGAAATTGCTGCTGACCATGTCATCGGTGGACGGCGGCTGGCGGACGCGCTAGCAGTCCTGCCTCGCACCAGCGGAGACGTAACCCGGCGTGATCCGGATTGCACCGCGTCAGGGAACGAAGGAGCCTGAAACCCGCCATGACCGATCTGAACGCTACTGCCATGACCGCCTGCAAAGACGAACAGCGACCGCTGGGCGCTTTGTCACGGCCTGCGGATGCGGAAGAACGGCTTGCCAATGCTGTCCGGACCATTCTGGAAGCCGTGGGTGAAAACCCGGAGCGTGAAGGCTTGCAGGATACGCCGCAACGTGTGGCCAAGATGTATCTGGAAGTTTTCGGTGGCCTGTATGAAGATCCGCGGGAGCATCTGAAGACGCAGTTTTCCGCAGATCAGCATCATGGCGCGGTGATTGTGAAGGATATTCGTTTCCACTCCATGTGCGAGCATCATCTGCTCCCGGTGCATGGCAAGGCTCATGTGGCCTATTTGCCAGCAGGTGGCCGCCTGACAGGTCTCAGTAAGCTGGCGCGTGTTGTGGAAGGTTTTGCCCGTCGCCCACAGCTTCAGGAGCGTATGACCGATCAGGTTGCTCAGGCCATGGAAGATGTTCTGGCGCCGGAAGCCGTTCTGGTCGTAATCGAGGCCGAGCATATGTGCATGAGTATGCGCGGCGTTCGCTCACCCGGCTCTACGACCGTGACAACCGTGGCTCGTGGAACATGGAAACACGATCACGCCGCGCGGATGGAAATTCTGTCGCTCCTGCGCGGCTGAAAACTTTCAGAAGTCTGAAATGCTCATATCAGCCCGGTTCCACCAGCACTCCTGGGGAGCCCGGCTGACTTTCGGAAGATAAAATGCCGAATCACCCGTCAGGCGCACGGTGTTGGTCGGTGTTTCTTCCAGTTCCAATGCGTGAACACGCAGACTGGTCTCCTGAGCGGCCAGAATAGCCGTCAGTTTGGCGAGCAGAAGAGCGGCCATAACTTCGGTTGTCGGGTCGCCGGGCGTGACGACGATCCTGCGCGCACGCTCAGGTTCATGATCCCGAAACCAGGAAAGAAGAGGGTCATGCTCTGAAAGCTGAAGAGCATGATCGAGGCTGTTATCCACAAAATCATGCCAACGCGTTTTGGCGTCTGCAAATGGCAGGATCATGTTCTGATGACCGTCCAAGCGCGTCTCTTCAACGGGTCTGAGTGTTACCTTCACATATTCATTGTGACCGTGCGGAATGGCGCATTTCTCGCTGCCCCCGGTGATCAGCCGGTGGCCCATGCAGAAACGGCGGGTGAAGACGAGTTCTGCCGTCATGCCTTGCTCTCGCAGTATCGACGCCAGCCATCCGCACGGAGTTCACAGGCCGGGCAGGTGCCGCAGCCATAACCCCAGGCGTGATGATGGGTCCGGTCTCCCATGTAGCACGAGTGACTCTCATGGTTGATCAGATCAACGAGTGTCTTTCCGCCGAGTTCTTCCGTCAGATCCCAGGTCTGTGCCTTGTCGATCCACATCAGAGGCGTGTGAAGGACGAAACGCTGGTCCATGCCAAGATTAAGCGCGACCTGAAGGGCCTTGATCGTATCGTCCCGGCAGTCCGGATAGCCCGAATAGTCGGTTTCACATACGCCAGTGACGATGTGCTTGACGTTCCGGCGATAGGCAAGGGCTGCCGCGAAAGTCAGAAAGATCAGGTTGCGGCCCGGTACGAACGTATTCGGTAGGCCGCTCTCGCTGAAACCAATTTCCGCTTCGCGTGTCAGGGCCGTTTCAGAAATTGCACCAAGAGAGGCGAGATCAATCGTGTGATCTTCGCCAAGGCGCGCCTTCCACTCAGGGGAATGCTCGGCCATTCGAGCGCGGAGCGTGTCCCGGCATTCAAGCTCTACGAGATGGCGCTGGCCATAGGCATATCCGACAGTCTCGACCCGATCAAAACGGGATAGCGCCCAGGCCAGACACGTTGCGGAATCCTGGCCGCCAGAAAACAGAACGAGTGCGGCGTTGCTCATGGGATTCCGATCAGTTTGTGAGTTTGCAGGGACAGGCGCCAGCGAGGGTGGGCGAGGCAGTAAGCCACCGCAGCCTGTGTGTTTTCCAGTCGTGCAGGACCATCCATAGGCTGAAGCCAGAAATGCTGGAACGACAGGCCATCGAACATTTCAGGCGGAAGTTCGGCCTGTGGATAGACAAGCTTCAGTTCCGCACCGCTGGTCTGAACAAGAGGACCGCCCGGCTTGGGGCTGACGCACACCCAGTCAATTCCAGCAGGTGCGACAATTGTCCCGTTCGTCTCGACGGCGATTTCAAACCCCTTGGCTTTGACAGCGGCAATCAGTTCCGCATCCAGTTGCAGGAGAGGTTCGCCACCCGTGAAGACGACATAACGTCGGCTACTTTCGTCCGCAGCACTTTTCCAGCACTGCTCAATGGTTTCGGCTAGATCGGCAGCGGTCTTGAAGCGGCCACCGCCTTCACCATCCACTCCAATAAAGTCCGTATCGCAGAAGCGGCAGGCCGCCGTCTCGCGGTCCTGCTCCCGGCCTGACCACAGGTTGCACCCGGCAAACCGGCAGAACACGGACGCACGGCCCGTCTGCGCACCCTCTCCTTGGAGAGTTACGAACATTTCCTTCACAGCATAAGACATGACCGCAGCATGTCGACGAGGATGACGCCAGATGCAAGGGAAAACATTCTTTTATGGCTCGGGATGTATTTCCAGAGGTGCGCAGGGGTGGGCAGAACCCTCTTTCATGGTAGGGAGAGGCTCATGGAAGACAGCAACTCCCGTACTCCCATACTTGATCTCTCGCCACAGAGAGGATTCGGCCGTGTGCGGGCCGCCCTGAATGACCTGAAGGCGGGTATCCGCCTGCTGCCGCTTGCGCTTGCGCTGGGCTGGCTGGATATCAAACTGCGCTATCGCGGCTCGATCCTTGGACCATTCTGGCTGACGCTTTCAACGGCCATCATGGTTGCGGCCATGGGGGTCGTCTATGGCTACCTTTTCCACATGGATCTGCCCCACTACCTGCCGTTTCTGTCACTGTCGATTGTTCTGTGGGGATATATCAGTGGTGTCATCAATGATGCTGCGACAGTCTTTACTCAGAGTACGTCTCTCTTCCACGCAAGGCGCATTCCTGCGACGCTTCCTGTTATCCGGCTTGTCGTTCGCAACGTGCTGACGTTCTTGCACAATGTCGTGGTGATTGCTGTCGTGTTCGGCATTTATCATGTCTGGCCAAAGCAGAGCTGGAGCCTGCTGGTCAGTCTGCCCATCTGGTTCCTGGACAGTTTTGCAATCATTCTTCTGATTGGCATGCTTGGTGCCCGTTTCCGCGATATTGCGCCAATCATGTCCTCGATCCTTCAGATCTTCTTCTTCGTCACGCCTGTGATCTGGAAACCGGATCTGATTTACGTGGGACGACAGTATCTGCTCTTGGACCCGTTCTACCCAATTCTTGAAATCATGCGTGGTCCTCTGATGGGCTATGATGTGCGTTCCTCTTTATGGATCGCAGCGATTGTGCAGGGCGTTCTGTTGTGGGGGCTGGCTGCGGCCCTGTTCTGCCGGATGCGCGCCCGTATCCCTTACTGGATCTGACCTATGCCCAGCATCGCTATTGATCGGCTCCAGATCGATTTCCCACTTTATCATGGTCAGAGCCGCTCGCTGAAAAAGCATGTCGGCAACACGATCTCCAGCCTGCGTCCGGGTTCACCCGCAGCTCACCTCATGCAGGACGGGCGTGAACGCACCGTAGTGAGTGTTCTGCGAGAGGTCAGCTTTGTTCTGAAATCCGGAGAGCGGCTTGGGCTGATCGGCAGGAATGGTGCGGGCAAAACTACGCTTCTGCGTGCGATGGCTGGTATTTACGAACCGGTGGGGGGCCGTGCGAGGCTGGAAGGGTCTATCGGCACACTTCTGGATGCCAGCCTCGGCATGAATATGGAACTGACGGGGCGGGAGAATATACGCCTCTACGGTCTGCATGCTGGACTATCCAAGGCGGAAATCAGCCAGATTGACCAAGACGTGCAGGATTTCGCCGACCTGGGTTCGTATATGGATATGCCTGTGAAAACTTACAGTTCGGGCATGACGGTTCGTCTGGCTTTTGGCCTGGCAACGGCTGTGAAGCCGCAGATTTTGCTGATGGATGAATGGTTTTTAGCGGGCGATGGCGCTTTCATGAACAAAGCGCAGGAGCGTCTTGAGGCCATGGTCCAGCACGCGGATATTCTGGTAATTTCTACTCACCAGCCAGATGTGATGCGTAAATGGTGCACGCGGGTTATCTGGCTGGAAGATGGCCGGATCCGGATGGATGGAACGCCAGACGAGGTGCTGGACGTTTACCTTACGGCCTGACCCTGTCTTTTTTAAGCAGTAACGTCCAGTTCATGATTGCTGCTGTATTTGGAAGACGTTCCACCAGTCGTCGTCTCAGAAACGACGTTTCCTGAAGAATCAGTGACCGTCGTTGTGACGGATCCGTCAGCATTGGTTGTGGTCGTCGTCTCCTGAGTGGAGGACGTTGAAGACGCGCTCTGGCTGCTTGTGGTGCCGTATAGGGACGACATAGCCGATGCGGCAACGGAAGAAATGCTTGAAGACATGATGCATCCTTGAGGGAAAATTGGAGGCATCAGTGTCGTACGGCAGAGTTAATGCATCCTTACCAAAACCGTATCGCTTCAGAACGAAAGGTAACGGTTTGTAACGGTGAAATGATAAGGAAAACCTAATTCAATTAGGTTTTATGGAATATTTTGAGTTTTTGGGAAGTTTTTATGCCACTCTTTCAGGAGAGTGGCGCGAGTGACGGGGCTCGAACCCGCGACCTCCGGCGTGACAGGCCGGCGCTCTAACCAACTGAGCTACACCCGCAAACCGCTTTTTAGCGATTTTTGGACCGTCCGTTCGGGGCCGTGTTGGCGTCCTCTCGGTCGGTGGCGGTGATTTACCAATCTCCCGGGGGGGTGACAAGAGGCTTTTTTCAAAAAAAATGCTTTTCGAACAAAAAAAGTCACTTGCGGGAGAATTTGCTCCTGCGGGACAAGTGTCATTGTTTGCAATAATGAAAAGCGGGATGAGAAGCGGTATGCGAGCATGGGGGCAGGGTGCCGTTATCGGAATGCTGATGTCAGGACTGGCAGCCTGTGCGCAGACAGGAGAACGTCAATGCACGGTTTATACGAGCGGAGTGATGCCAATCATCAATCGTTCTGGCTCCCCTGTTGTTCGGGCGGGCATCAACGGTCATCCAGTGGCTCTTATCGTGGATACCGGCGCTACGGTGTCCTTGATAGGAACATCCCATGTTGATCCTTTGGGTTTAGAGGTTCTGGGGGCCTATGGAACCATACAGGGGGTTGGGGGACGGGAGTTTAGCCAGGCAGTGAAAGTTGACAGCCTGGAAATGGGGCCATCCAAAGCATCCAATTTTACTGTTATTGCAGGAGGAAAATTTGGATCATCCATTGATGGCCTTCCGATCGTAGGATTATTTGGAAACGATTTTCTCAGCAATTACGATACGATCATTGATATTCCTGATCATGTCGTTCGTCTGGTGAGGACGGAAAATTGTCCGAGTGCGACGCCGGGATGGGGAGGAAAAATTCACACCATTCCTGTCACCCATAGTTCATCAGATTCTTTGAAGACGACGCTGGAGGTCAAAATTAATGACCACGCGGCAGACGCAACTTTAGATACTGGTTCTGCCAATACTCTCGTTACAAGGAGCGCGGCTCGCCGTGCAGGTGTAACACGTGCAATGCTCCAGCAGGATCCGGTCAGCCTGACGTGGGGTATTACTCACGATCCCCTGAAAGCTTATCATCACCTTTTTTCGATGTTCGAAGTCGGCGGCATTGTTTTTCATAATATTCGCCTGACTGTTGTTGAGGATATTCCTGAAGGGGATGTGCTGCTTGGGAGTGATTTTATGCAGCATTACCGTTTGTGGATTGAGCGGGGAAGCAAGCTATACGTCCAACACGATACAGACATCCCTTCTGACGACCCGGACAGGAAGTCAGCGCAATAGGCTGCCGCCAACGCTGAGTGAGTTCTCTGAGTGCTGTTAACGGAGTATCAATCAGTTCCAGCTAAACACGTTGCCACGTTTGCAGGTCTTGTATCTGCGGAATGTAGGGAGTTGTTATGGCTGGGCAATCTGGAATGTTTTCCTCTCATGTGACCGTACGTTCTGAAAGTAGCATTGCCTCCAGCTTTTTTTTCTGGATGACAGCACTTTTTCCCGTGTTGGTTCTGGCAGGAGGAGCATTCTGGCACGTCAGGGTAATTCCAGAAGGGATATCCCCAGCGCCCTACCTCCTGAAAATGTTGCCAGAGGAATTGCTTTTAGTCGCTCTTTTATTAAGTGCGTTTCTGCAGTTTTTCAGGATATTCAGGCCAGCTAATATTCTTTCAAACGGTTCGCAGGTTCTCGCGTATCAGAATATTCTTCCGCCAGGGAGAAGGATTCCCGAACTGATTGCGATACAAGACCGGTTGCAACAAACGCATGCTGACCTTCTTGCCAGCAATAAAGATGCATCAGAAGTTCTTAAGGCTCTGTCACAGGCACAGGAAGATGCTGCGAGCGAAAGAAAAAATGCCCGAACTGAGATCGAGTCTTTTGAGAAACTAACAGACACTCTTGGAGTGGCATTCAATAAATTGCGTGCAGGGTGTCTGGATTATCGGCTGGAAGAAGCGTTTCCAAATCGATACGAGAAGTTGAGGCTGGATTTTAATATTACAGTTGAAGATTTTCAGAAGATCCTCATGTCTCTGAATGACAGCGTCAGTACAATTTCTTCCGGATCAGCGGAAATTGCCTCTGCTGCAGATGATCTCGCGCGCAGGACGGAGCAACAGGTCAGTCGTCTTGAAGAAACAACTCTATCTGTTGGCGCAGTGACCGAGGCAGTAAAAAAAACTGCTGAAGCCGCAATGCATGCAAGCGCTGTCGTACGACAAACCGTTGAACAAGCAGAAAGCTCGGGAGCCGTAATGGCTGCAGCGACAGCAGCAATGTTGGATATTCAAAAATCATCTACGCAAATTGGTCAAATTCTTGGATTGTTGGATGATATTACTTTTCAGACAAATCTCCTGGCTTTGAACGCTGGAGTGGAAGCTGCCCGAGCAGGGGATGCAGGTAGAGGTTTTGCCGTTGTCGCGACAGAGGTGCGAGCATTGGCACAGAGATCTGCTGATGCAGCCAAGGATATTAAAAGTCTGATTACATCAAGTACTCAGCAGATCAGTCAAGGCACAACTCTTGTCCAGGAAACGGGAGTAGCAATGAAAAAAATCGTAGGAAATGTGGGAGAAATCAGCCTCCTTATTAACGAAATTGCAACCACGGCCCAGAAACAAGCAAATAATCTTTCCGAAATTAGTACTTCTGTTGGAAAGATGGATCAAAATACGCAGCAAAATGCGGCAATGGTCGAAGAAGCGACGGCCGCGAGTCATAATCTCAGCGCAGAAGCGGGAGAATTGGTTCAGATTGTTCGTCATTTTCATTTGTACAGTGACGTTATGCTCCCCGCTCAGACAGAAGTGCAGTCGCGTAATGAAGGACCTTCTCTGCATTTTGCTACAGAAACCTATCAGACTTCCGATGAGGGATGGGAGGAGTTTCGATAATGGAAATTATGCAATTACCAGAGATTCTTGATACAGCTGCTGCTGCAGACCTTCTGAAAAGCTTGAAAACGCTATCAGGAGACGCTCTCTTAGACGGTGGAAAAGTGAAACGTTTGGGTGGCCGCTGTCTTGAGATAATCCTGTCGTCTCGAAAAACAACACTTTCCCGAAATAAGCGCTTTAAAATCCAGAATCCGTCTCCTGAACTAGAAAAAACCTTGGCTCTGATGGGAGCTAGAAGAATTTTGGATGAGGAAACGGCATAATGAATATTCTTATTGTTGATGATTCTCGGACAATTCGAAAGCTTCTGAACGATACGTTAGAAAGCGTAGGGCATACTGTTTGTCAGGCAGAAGATGGGGTTGATGCTCTTGATAAATTAGAGGGTTTCAGCCCACAGGTCATTATTACCGATCTTAACATGCCTCGTATGGATGGTCTCGAGCTAGTAAAGAAATTGCGACAGATAGATAAGACAAGATTTCTTCCTATTCTTTTTCTAACGACTGAAGGTAGTCTGGAGGTGAAAGAAAAAGGACGAAGGGCTGGTGCAACAGGTTGGTTGGTAAAACCGTTTGATTCAAATCGAGTTGTAAGCGCTATAGAGCGAGTTTCAGCATGAATAATTATGTTGAAAATGATGATCTAGAAAATATACGTCAGATATTTTTTGAAGAGTGTGGAGAGCAGTTAAGTCTTCTTGAGGAAGAGCTTTCTTCTCTTGAAGGGGAGAAAGAGAGTGGTGAGAAAATCAACACAATTTTTCGGGCAGTTCACTCTATAAAAGGGGGAGCAGGAGCTTTTGGAATGGAGAAACTTGTTCGGTTTTCTCATCTTTTCGAGGCTGTATTAGAAAAATTTCGTTCTGGAGAATGCGTGGTTAGTCATGCATCCATCGCTACATTTTTGAAAGCGGCAGACGTACTGAGTGATATTGTAGCATTTTATCGAGATGGAACAGATTTTGCGGTTCAGGATGACATTAATGAAGAGTTAAATTTATACTTAAAAGAAGTAGAAAATCATAATGAAATTGTTGGTGTTTCAGAAAATATAGATGAAATTTTATTTAATCCTATTAAAATTGATGTTAAAATAGATAATACATTTTTTATTAAAATAAATACAACAATTAAATTTTATAAAAATGGGGATGATATCTTAAATATATTACATTCATTAAGTAAATTAGGGGCAATTATATCAAATTTAGATGATAATGTACTTCCAGATATTGATCGCTTTGATTTAAGGGAGACGTACGCAACATGGTATGTTGAAATAAAAACTACGTACAGTAAGGATTTAATTGAAGAGATTTTTGAGTGGTCTGGAAATAATTTAGAAGTACAGTTTCTGGATAATTTTAATAAATTACAGGAGAAAAATAATAAGAAACCAAATGACGAAAATAAAGAATTTTCCTATCGTAAAGAAAGTATAACTATTCGAGTCGATACTCAAAGGATTGATAATTTGGTCGATCTTTTAAGCGAGTTAGTCATTAATCAGGGTGCCATTCGAACCCAAATGAGGATAAATAACGTTCGTCCTGGTTCTGCTTTGGATATTGTTATTTCTGAACTAGAGCAACTCACTCATGAGATGCAGGAAAATGTCATGGCGATGCGGGCCCATCCTATCAAAATGGTTTTTCAACGTATGGGACGCATTGTACGTGAGACAAGTCGAATTTCTGAAAAAGAAGTAATTCTACATCTTGAGGGTGAAGATACTGAAGTCGATCGATTTATTTTGGAAAAATTATCTGACCCGTTAACGCATATGGTACGTAATGCCATAGATCACGGACTTGAAGATGCAGATCTTCGTATGCGTGAAGGAAAAACTGCGGAAGGTAATTTATTTTTACGTGCATTTCATCATTCTGGTCGAATAATCATCGAAGTTGAAGACGATGGTGCAGGCTTAAATTGTGATAAAATTTACAAAAAAGCTCTTTCAAAAGGAATTATTAAGAGTGATTTTTTAATAGAAAAAGATGAAATAGAAAATCTTATTTTTTCACCTGGGTTTTCTACGGTCGATAATATTTCAGATCTGTCTGGAAGAGGAGTTGGAATGGATGTTGTTAAAAAATCCATTTCAGAAATAGGCGGAAATATTTCCATATATACACAAAAAAATAAAGGAACATTATTTTCAATTTCACTTCCATTGACATTGGCTGTTGTAGAAGGATTGATTTTTAGAGTGGAAAAACAAAATTTTATTGTGCCAGTGTCTAGTGTGGTAGAGGCATTCCTTTTTCAAAAAAACAAAATGTTTGAAATTTCCGAAAATGCATATGGATATCCGTATCGAGATGAATATATTCCTATAGTGAATTGCTACGATTTAATAAACAACGAACATAGAAAAGAATTAAGTAATTCTTGCTTGATAATAGAAAATGAAAAAAAATCTAAGATAGCTATTATGGTTGATGAAATAATAGATCAATCTAAATTTGTTATTAAATCAATAGAAGAAAATTATAAAAAAGTATCAGGATTCTCATCGGCTACTATTCTGGGTGATGGCAGTGTAGCTCTTATTGTTGATGTAGATTTTCTTGTAGAAAGTTTCTCACTGAGAAAAAGCAACAAAAATTTTGATTTTGGAGAGTAATAATGAATAAAATATTGATTTTTACATCTTGCAATCAAGAGTATGCAATTGATATTGAATCTGTACGCGAAATTAGAAACTGGACTCAAGCTACACCTATTCCTTCATCACCATTCTATATAGAAGGAATTATTAATATTCGCGGAACAGTAATTCCTCTTGTTGATTTTTGTAAAAAAATTAATAAAAACAATAAAGAATATGATAAGAAAGCAATTATTATTGTCGATTGCAATAATAAAAAATTTTCTTTTTCTGTTAATAACGTATCTGATATAATAGAATTAAATAGTTATGATGTAAAAAATATTCCTGATATCGGTCATTATGATATTTATAATTTTATTGATGGAGTGATATCTATTGATAGTCGTGTGATATTTATTTTAAATATTAAAGATTTGATAAAAGAATGTCTAAATTGATTAAGCAAGATGAAAAAATCTCTCGGAGATCTTTGGTGATTATTTCTCAGATCGCTTTCAATGTTTCAGGTATTATTTTAAATGAAAAGAAAAAAGATCTTATTTGCTCACGTCTCAATAAACGATTGCGAGCAAATAATCTATCAGGCTTCGAAGAATATTGTACGCTCATTCAGGAGAGTACTGATGAGCGGTTACAAATGGTATCCGCGTTAACAACAAATGTGACATCATTTTATAGGGAAAAACATCATTTTTATTATTTGTCAAAATTAATAGAAGATAAATTTATTGAAAAAATACAAAATGGTGAGGAGTTTCGAGTATGGTCTTCTGCTTGTTCTAGCGGCGAAGAGGCCTATTCAGCTGCGATGACTGCGTCTAAAATTCTTATGTCTCTACCATGTGCAAAAGTGAAAATTCTTGGCACTGATATTGATAACAACATGCTGGAGCGTTCCAAAGCTGGAATTTATTCTTTAGAAGGAAAAAAAACATTCCTTCAGGAATATTTAATGAATTTTGCTTAGAACAAAAAAATCAATTTACCTTTAAAAAGGAAATATCAGATCGGTTAAGGTTTAAATCCCTAAATCTTATAGCAGAATGGCCGTTTCGCTCGAAGTTTCATGCAATATTCTGTCGGAATGTCGCGATTTATTTCGATAAAATGACTAGAGAAAAATTATGGTCTCGCTTGGCACAGAGACTACATGTTGGCGGAGAACTATACATTGGTCACTCAGAAAGAATTTCAAACCCCAATATGCTTGGACTGAGATCTGTTGGTCTTAATTCATATAAGAGAGTAGAATGATCACTAGAGATCATAAAATTTATTCTGGAGTTATTTCTGTCCTGGTCGTGGATGACTCTTTAACCAGTCGCGCGCTGATAACGCTTGCTCTTAAACGGGATCCTAGAATCAAGGTTGTTGGAACGGCTGGTACGCCGCTGGAAGCCAGAGACCTGATTTTGAAACTCAACCCTGATGTATTGACTCTGGATGTTGAAATGCCAGGCATGAACGGTTTGCAGTTTCTTGAAAAAATTATGCGGCTTCGACCCATGCCTGTTGTCATGGTTTCCAGTCTCCTGACGTCACGGAGCGAAATGACTGAAATGGCGTGCCGATTAGGTGCGGTAGAATGCTTTTCCAAGTCTTCTGGTATGCAGGGAGAGGCTGTCTTTGCCGGTCTGGCAGATGCTGTCGTTCGAGCAGCTCTTCAGATCGAGAACCCTCGCTCAGGCGGGATGAGGGGCTCTTTAGTTAATTCTGATCTTATCGTTGCGATTGGTGCCTCTACGGGCGGGGTGGAGGCTCTTGGGGAAGTTCTGGGGAGCTTTCCAGAGGATTGTCCTCCGACGATCATTGTGCAGCATATGCCTCAGCAATTTTCTGGTAATTTTGCACGTCGCCTTAATACCATTTCAAGACCAGAAGTTTCTCTTGTGACGGATGGATGCAAGCTGGCCAGAGGAAAAGTTTTTATTGCCCCTGGTGGCGAGGCCCATACTGAAGTGAGTCGTACCGGGCGTATGGCTTCGTATAGTTGTCATCTTGTATGCAGCCCTCCGCTTAATGGACATAGACCCTCTGTTGACGCGTTATTTTTGTCAGTAGCTCAAGCGGCTGGACGTCTTGCCATCGGGGTTATTCTGACAGGAATGGAAACTGATGGTGCTCGTGGGTTGCTTGCCATGAAACGCGCTGGGTCGAGAACCATCGGGCAGGATCGCGAAACGTCTGTCATCTACGGTATGCCAAAAGCAGCCTTTGAATGTGGGGCTGTGGAGATGCAGTTACCATTACCTGAAATTGGACCGTCTATTCTTCGTCTTGCTGAACATCGTACTCAGGAGAGTTATCAATGATTTCCGCTTCATCCATGTCCGTTCTGCTTGTGGATGATCAAACATCCATTCGTTCGCTTCTACGCAACAGTCTTGTTCAACTGGGGTTCGTACATGTAGCTGGGGTTCGTAACGGCTTGGAAGCTTTGGAGCATCTCAAGACCAATTCGACGCATTTGATTATTTCTGATTTTAACATGCCGGATATGGATGGTCTAGAATTGCTGAAAGCTGTGCGTGCATCTTCGCAAAACGCAAAAACTGGCTTCATCATGCTGACAGGGCAGGCGAGTAAAGACTTGGTGCAGCAGGCCATTTCTTCTGGAGTAAACAATTTTCTTGCAAAGCCATTCACGACAAGTTCCTTAAAAGCGCGCATCGAGGCCGTTTTCGGGCCGATCTGTGGCGCTTGAAACATGGCATCGCTTGCGCTGGCGACGCTGTTTCGAGGGGCGGCTATTCAGTTGGGGCATGCTCTTGAAGAATGTCAGATGCTGGAGCGGTTAGCTCTCTCGTATGTGGGGGCTGAAGAGATAATTGCGTTGCAGGCTTTTGATTCCTTAACGCAGACTATCGAGCAGTTTGCGTTACTCTTTCAGAGACTTGCTATGCAGGAAGATATTCAGGACGTAATCATGACTACCAATGCGGTAGATCGGATGACGTTGGTAGTTCTGCGTGAAGCCCTTAGTGGGTGCAACCAGACTTCTCCGCAGAATACAGGCGACGTCGATTTTTTCTAGCGGCCTGTCAGCTTGGTGTGTGTGCATCGTCAGGATTGGAGTGGACCATCGTGCGATGGCGCTGTAACCCCCCAATAAGCCGCTCTGCATCGGTAGGAGTAAACACTAGGCCAACGGGCCCGTAGGCCGGGTGTTGAAAAGCCAGCAGAGAGCCTTCTGTCAGTGTGTCGATCTGAAGTGCCCAGTTAGTTTTGTACACCGGGGAAAACCGCGCTCCTTCAATCGGGGGGAGAGGTTTCTGTTCAACCAGTGCGGTTCTCGCCAACCCAAGGCTTGTGATTAATTGAGTCAACTGGGCTTCATCGAGCGTGATATCTCCAGTTAGTCCGCTATTTTCAAGGAATGAGAGAACAATTTTCTGTCCGTCCTCGGAGCGGGTTACCTGCATGCGCGGTCCGGTTGTCATGGTTCTCAGTCTCTTTCTTTCTCAGCGTAGAAACGGACTAATTCTGAAGGAAAGGACCCGCCCATGTCCACCATCCCGAATGGAGCGGGTTTTTGGAAAGTTCCATTTCAGCTTTGCGCGCCGCTTCGGCTGTAGGGAAAAGGCCAAAGCAGGTGGCACCTGAACCACTCATACGCGCCATCAGGCAATCGTTCTGAGCATTTAGGCGGTCAAGAACAGTTCCGATCACAGGAGCATGATGAATGGCGGGGGCCTGAAGATCATTCGTTGTGTGAGACAGCATGTCCACAAGAGCGTTCATGGATGCCCAGCGGGCAGGAAATACGGGGGTGGGACGCTCAATAATTCCACCCATAGCCGCGAAGCTCCGAAAAATATCGGGCGTAGACACTGCAATGCCGGGATTAACGAGCAGGATGCCCCCGTCTGGCATGGCTGGTGCCGATGTCAGGATTTCCCCAATCCCTTCCATCCGGGTCGTTTTCTGCTGAACACATACTGGAACATCAGCGCCCAAAGGCTCGGCGATCGCCAAAAGATCTTTTTCCGCGATATTCCAGAGTTGCCCCAGTAATCTGAGTGTGCAGGCCGCGTCGGCTGATCCGCCACCAATGCCCGACGCAACTGGAAGGTTCTTTTCCAGTATCAGGTGGTAGGCATTCTCTTGTCGCGCATGTGTCTGGAGTGCGCGTGCGGCCCTAAGCACGAGGTTGCTGTCGTTGGCTTCGAGACCTTTTCCAAAATGCCCTTCGATTGAAAGGGAAAAGGTATTTGACGGTTTTGCAAGACGTACTTCATCAGCGGCGCCAGCAAATACAGCGAGGCTGTCGAGAAGATGATATCCGTCAGGGCGACGGCCGGTTACATGCAGGTAGAGATTGATCTTGGCATGAGCGGTATCGTGAAGAAGAGTCATCTGTTTTGTTCAAACGCCTTAAGGTGGGGGCCGCCCTGCTGAAGGGCATTTAGAATGAGCGTACGGTCCTGAGGCTGTGGACTGTCATCCAGAGACTGGTTCCATTGATCCTGTGCCTCTGTGTGGCGACCGAGATACCAATAGGCGACCCCGAGATGGTAGCCAATTTCGGCATCGCTTGACGCATGTTCGGCCGCCTGAATGAGGATAGGAAGAGCGGTTTTCAGGTCCCCCTTATGCTTCAGGAGTGCCCAGGCATAGCTGTCCTGAATGGAGGGGTCATTTGGTTGCAGGTCCAGAGCGCGTTTGAGAAGCTGTAAGGCGCGCTCCTGATCCACATCATGTTCGATGCTGGCATATCCGACGAAGTTAAGGACTTCCGGCTGGTCGGGTGCCAATTCGAGGGCATGATGCATGTCTTCCTTCATCACTGCCCAGTTGCCGCTCTCCTGAGCTGCCATGGCCCGACCCAGGAGAATGGGCCAGACAATTTCCTTACGAGGGGGAGATGCTTTCAGAGCCTTGGTGTAGAGTTCTATGGCTTCATCATGATGGCCCATTTGATCCTGTACTTCTGCAAGCTGGACCAAAAACTCCGGATTGTCCGGCAGGAGGGTCAAGGCACGGTTCAGAGCGTCGGCCTGCATGGGAAGATCGTGGGAGCGGCTGGCCAGATTGACACGTTCTTGAGCGGCCAGAGCTGCGAGTGGATCTGTGTCTGCTACAAGATCGAGAACACTTAGCCCTTTGGAGGTCTGGTTTCCTTCCCGAAAGGTGTCCGCCAGAAAAATGCGTGCTACCGTCAGATTCGGATCAAGATAAAGAGCCTGCTGCAGCGTGATGATGGCCGGGTCTCGAGGAATTCCTTCCTGTTGTATGACGTCCGTAATCATCAGGGCCAGTTGCAGGTTCAGAATCGCAACCCCTTGGGTTGCGGAGAGGGGCGCCCGTTTCTGAAGTGTATGCTGAAGTGGGCCGATGATCATCGAGGCTAATGGTGAACTGACGCCAAGTGCGGCGATGGCCTCACGGGCGCTTTGATGTTGTCCCTGGCCTTCCAGCCAGCCGCCATACAGTTGTGCATAGAGAATCTGGAGAGTGAGCGGGTCGTCAGGGCTGCTGCCAGCTTTCTGATAAAGAGACTGAGCCTCATGCTGGGATGAAAGGTGTTCTGCGATCAAGGCTGCATGGAGTTGGTATAGACGTCGTGTTGGGGCAAAGGTCGCAGCCGTACTTAGGGTGTTGAGGGCCTGCTCAACGTGTCCCTCTTCAGCTTGTGCCCAAGCGAGGAGGACTGGGGCGGCGACTGAAACCAGCGGTCCATGATGACTGTTGCGGTTCAGGGTTTGACGCATTTCTGCCCAGGCTTTTCTGGGAACAGCATTCTGGGCGAGGACAAGTGTTGCGATGTCACTGGCGGGCAAGGTCTTTGCAAGCGCGACGGCTTCGGTTTCATGTCCTGTCATTGCGGCGTATCGAAGGCCATCTTCGCGAAGCTTCAGGTTCTGCGAGGACAGGGCCAGAACATGCGACAGTGTCTCATGGGCGGCGTCTATCTCTCCCCGTTGCATCATGACGCTTGATGCCAGAAGCCAGCCGGTCAGGGATCTTTCAGGGCTAACGGCAGGCAGAATCTCTGGTGCCGGTGCGGCGGACGCCCCCCGTAATACCGCTCCAGTCAGCAAAACAGCCGAAAGGCCCGCACGAAGCGGAAAGGAAAAAACCGGAATTGATCTGTGCCAGCCGCGCGTGATCTGCATAATGCGCCAATCCTAGACCGCATGTGGTCTGACGCCAACCTGAACGGATGCTTCATGACGCCCCAGCCAGTTCCGAGCCGGGCTGAACTGCTTGCCGCCCTGCACCTCCAATACGAATGGGGTGTGGATGAAGTGCTCTCGGAAGAGACGATAGATCGTCTTTCAGAGGCTTCCCGCGTGCTTCCTGAACGGATCAGTGGGTTGCCTCGCGTGCAGAGTCCTTCTGAGGCCCCGCGTGCTTCAGGAGGAGCTGCTCTCGATCGCGCTCAAGATCTTCCGTCTCTGATTGCGGCCAGTAATGCTCTGGATGATCTGTTTCTTGCTCGAACGGCAACACACAGACTCCAGCCCATCCATGTTGAGCAGGCTCCTTTCATGCTGATCGGTGAAACGCCTGATGCCGACGAGGATCGTTCAGGCGTCCTTTTCGCGGGCTGGGCAGGGGAATTGTTGGACCGGATGCTGGCTTCTGCTGGACTGAGGCGGGCTTCTTTATCCATGGCACCTGCCATACCGTGGCGTCCACCCGGGGGGCGAGGGGTTACGGAGCAGGAGATGCGCTCCTGCCGTCCTCTTTTGCTCAAGACAATTGCTCTGTGTCAGCCGCCGTTTCTGGTGACGATGGGAGTGACGCCCTTACGAATGCTGATCGGTGATCAGGCCATGTTGGGTCGTTTGCGTGGAAAATGGATGAATGTGTCGATTCCTGGCCTGTCGAATCCGTTGCCGTTGCTTCCCATGCGGCATCCGCTTCAGCTCGCTGCGAGCCCTGCTGCGCGGCGGAATGCCTGGCAGGATTTGCTGGTTTTGATGGAGCGATTGGCATCTGAAAATAAGGTACAAAATCAGTCTTAATTTCTCTTCTGAAAAAACTTCGTGAAAACGTAAAAAACTGCTCGAAAACAGGTGTTTGCCACTGGATTGTTCCAGTGTGTGACTGTATCATCGCTTAGTCCGGATGTCTGTCTGGGTTAACGAAACCTTGCCATCGCAGTCGAAACCGGGTAGCACCCCGCTGCTATGCGAAGGATTACCCCTTTCATCTCAGGTGGCACGGCACGAGCGTTGCTCGTCAGTGTGCTGATTCTGGCCGGTGGAACTTTCTCCCCGGCGCGTGCAGAAGGTCTGCGGTTACAGCCGCCTCAACCGGATCATGCAGGTGACGAAACAGCGTTTGCGGAAGCACGCCCCTCCCTTGGTGGAGACGGTACCGTCTCGCTGCCTCACCCTCTTACGGCCACTGTGGCCAACCGATATCGCCTGATCCTTCAGGCCCAGCGTCGTGGCGATCTGCAAACGGCGAACGACCTGGCACGTCTTCTGACGGATCGTGTTCTGATCTCGGACGTTCTGGCAGATCGCTATCTGGCACCAGGCGCACATCCCGTAGCCGATCAGCTTCGGGACTGGCTGAAAAACTATTCTGGTCAACCGGATGCTCCAGCCATTCAGGGGCTTCTGCTTAAAACGGCTCCATCAGGAACCGTTTCAGCCCAATCGTTTGTGCGATCTCTTGCTCCTAATGACAGCCCGAACACGGTGCATGTGTCCCAGACCCCCAATTCTGACCCTTTGGCGCGAGCGTTTACCCGGAATCCTCTTCTGGACCACACGGTTCAGGAGCGATCCATGCAAGGTCTCAAAGGGGCAACGAGTGCGTTGCACCTCGTGGATATTACGCCCGGAATGACGCCCGCTTACGCTGCGCAGCTCTATGGAGAGATTTCCCTTAGTCTACTCTCTCAAGGCGAAGCGCAGAGTGCATTACGACATGGCTGTGCAGGCTTTGAGCGTGGCGGTCATCAGGTGGGACTCCCGGCGTATGTGGCTGGGCTGGCAGCATGGCGAGAAGGGCATGTTGATGCGGCATATGAGCTGTTTGAATCTGCAGCCAACGCGCCTGTGACGTCACGGGAGCTTCATGCCGCTGCAGCTTTCTGGGCTGCGCGGGCAGAGGCGCGTCGTCATGCCATGGCGGCATATGTGTCCTGGTTGCACCGTGCAGCAAACCATCACGAAACATTCTATGGGATGCTGGCGGCCCAGACGCTTGATCTGGGACGGAGAGGTCATGCCCGCCTGCCAGATAGCCCCATCGAAATCACTCTGCATGATCCTGTTCCGGTTCTCGGCGAAATTGATGTCGAGGCTATTGGAGCGCTTCCGCAGGGGCGTCAGCTTTTCGCGCTTCTTCAGATCGGGGAGCGTGCGCGTGCTGAAGCCCTGATGCGGCGTATCTGGCCTGAAATTGCCGTAGACAGTGCGCGCGCGCGTTCGCTTCAACTCGTTGCGCAGGCTGCCGGTTTCGAGGATCTTTCCGAGCAACTGGCGTCTTTGATCATGGATGGGGAAAGCCATTCAGATACGTCGGCAACGATACTTCCAATGCCGCGCCTTCGTCCCAACCATGGTTTCCGTATGAACCCGGCGCTTGTCTATGCGCTGACCCGTGTTGAATCGAACTTTGATCCGGCTGCGACCTCGGGGGCTGGAGCTCACGGTCTGATGCAGATCCGTCCTGTGACAGCGAGTTTCATCACGCTGCATCATCAGACATATGATGCTCACGGTATGGCTGTGATCCCGGTTCCGCCAGATATGGTGAGCCGTTTGCACAATCCGGCTTCCAATCTTGAAATCGGCCAGCTTTACGTCCTCTATCTGGCAAATCAGTCCAGCCATACGGCCCAGGCTGCTCAGCCCGAAGGTGGGGATCTGGTACGCGTTCTGGCGTCTTATAATGCCGGGCCGGGCGCCATCGCCCGCTGGGAAAGCGCTCAGACGGCAGATTTGCATGACCCGTTGTTTTTCATGGAAACGCTGCCAAATACCGAGACACGGGATTATGTTCATCGTGCGCTCACCTACACATGGCTTTACGCCAAACGTATGGGTCTCTCTTCCCCATCCCTTAAGGCTTTGACGCACGCTGAATGGCCGTCCTTCGGAGCTGAAATGGCTCTGGCCCATGAGCGTCTCGCCCTGAACTGAACGACACAAAAAAAACGCCACCCACAAAAGCTGCGGGTGGCGTTTCTGTCTGTCTGGTAGCCCGGTGGTCATGCGCCGGGCTGTTCTGTTTTTTTTTGGCTTCAGCTTTTCTGCGTCTGAAGGCCCAGATCACTCATTTCTTCATGAACTGCAGCGGCTTTGGCAGCGGAGAAGACCTCCATTGCATTGGCGCCTTTGGGCTGCTTCAGGCGAATGAAGCATGTAATGACAGCGGCTAGGAGGTACAGGGCGGCATAAATAAAGACGACGCCCTGCGTGCCGTAACTGGTGACAAACACTGTTGCCAGTGCCGGGCCAAGGAAGTTGCTCAGACCACCACCAAGATTCTGAACCGATACGGCAGCTCCCTTATGCTCAGGCGCAATAGCCGGGAAGATCGCTCCCATGGGCACAAAGGCATTGAGCGTTAAAGCAAGAAAAAGGGCACCAATGATGGCGGTGAACATGTTGCCCGGCATCAGGTGAGGAATGAAGTAGAAGGCAAGGCTCGCCATGGCACAGCCGACAAAACCGAACCACCGCATCTGCCGTAACCAGCCAATCCGATCTCCGATCAGTCCCCACACCACGTTCGTTACAGGCTGCACCAGAAAGAAAGCACCATAGATCCGAAGCCATTCCGGCATGGTGAAGCCGACCTCTGGAGAGGTGTAGAACAGCGGCATGATGACCGGGAAACCGAACAGGGACAAGTTGCAGATGACACGCGTGATAAGTGCCAGCGCGATGTCTCGATTGTCCACAATCAGCGTGAGGCTGCGGCTGATTTCGATCAACTGATCCTTCAGCGGAACCTTTGATGCCAGAGGAGCCCCCTCGGATGGTTCTTCACGAATGGTCAGGCAAGCGAGCGCGCCACCAGCTAGAACCCATGCGAGCGACATCCAGAGTGTAGGCATGAAGCCGAAAGCCGGAATCGTCCAGCTTGGTAGGAACGAAGCAATGATGCCGTAGCCCAGTGTGAACATGGACCACACCCAGCCAATGGCGGAAGCCAGTCGGTGATCCGGTGTTTTCTGAACGATCCAGAAGAAAAAAGCGTAGAAAAACAGCGGGTAGGCAAAGCCACGCAGGCCGTAAAACAGCATCATCAGTGGGAAAGAATGCTGGGACAGCCCCAGGCTCAGGAAAGCCACATGACATAGGGCCCACCACAGCGTGCCGATCGCCATGATGCGACGTGCGCCATAGACTTCAGCCAGAACGCCAGACAGCCAGCTCGCAAGGGCGGCGGTTGCACCATAGATGGTGAAGAGCATCCCGGCTTGCTTGGGGGTAAATCCGATCTGGGTAACGTATTTTGCAAGGAATGCGACTTCAATGCCGTCGCCCGTCATGTACAGGGCAACAGCGATGTAGCCCCACAGCAACATCACCGGCATGCCCCAAAGGACGCGGGATTTTGTGATGAGCGGTCGGTGGGGAGGAGAAACCTCTGTGGCACTCATGGATGGTCATGCCTCCGTGAAGGGAAGTTGTCCTCAAACGGCGTCATCGGCTGGGAGTCTGCACCATCAACAGCGTCCCGCAGTGTGAGAATGCCAGGAGAAGCCATTCCAAGAAACTGCGCTTCCAGACTACTGAACACACCAGTTGCGCGTGTGGCAGCAGGCAGAATCTGAAAACGTTTAGCGCTAAAGTTAGTCTCTCTTCTGAACATGGCATACTCCTGTGACAGCGGGAATTGGACGTTCGGGTTGTCGTGCGGAGACTGGCAATCCATCTTCGCCACCCCTTCAGCGCCGCGGTGGGCGAAGCAGAAAGGACGGCGGGGACTGGTAAGCAGGTGTAGCTGCCGGAAAGCCGTAACCGATGACCGTATGAGGTTTACGATCATTGGCGATGATAACATGGATTTGTTATAATTAAAGCGTAATTCTGTTATTTTATATGCAAAATTGGTTGTTTTCGTGTGAATATAAGATCAGAAGAGCTCGACCAACGCTACCCCGGCGATAATCACCACTAGCAAAATCAGCAGAATCACAGTCAGGCGTTTCTCGATAAACTCACGGACGGGCTCGCCAAAAGCCTTGAGCAGGGCTGCTTCCAGAAAGAAACGTGCCCCACGTGTAACGATGCTTGCGGCGATAAAGGGCAGGAGAGAATAATGCGCCGCTCCGGCCGCCAGAGTGACAAATTTATAGGGCAGGGGCGTTAGCCCTTTTCCGAGAATGATCCAGACACCATAGCGCCGGAACATTTCTTCGAGTGCCACGATCCGTCCATCCGCATGATAGAAATGTGCGATGGGCATACCGATGTGTTTCATCAGGAATGCCCCAAGAATCCATCCGATTATGCCGCCAATCACGCTTGCGATTGTGCAGACAGAGGCCAGAAACCAAGCCCTGTCCCGGCGTGTCAGGATCATGGGGATCAGCATCAGATCCACTGGGATGGGAAAGATACACGCTTCTGCCATGGCGATGACGATCAGCCACCATACAGCTTTTGGAGAGGCAGCGAGGTCGGTCATGCGGCGGTAAAGAGAGTCGATCACGGTCTGGCCTTGTGGAGAAAATATCAGAACTTCCTATCCTCCCAGCCACTGAATGGAAATCCGTTGGTGTTTCATCTGGGATATGGAAAGTAGAAAATCTTATCTTTCACAAAACGGATTTTCTGTGCCCCAGCGTTATTCCCTTACGGCTCGCCTGTTTCACTGGGGCATGGCGGCCATTATCATTCCTGTTTGGCTGATTGGCTTTTCGGCCGGTCGACTGCTGCCGCGTGGACCGTCTCCACTCAAGAGCGATTTGCTGTCCGTTCACAAGGAAATCGCTTCAACGGTCATTATTCTTGTGGTGTTGAGAATGGCTTGGCGGGCAACACATCGACCACCCGCGTTGCCCGGCAGCGTTCCGGAAGAGCAGCAGATTGCGGCCCGCGTTCTACAGGGATGTCTCTATCTTCTGATGCTGAGCACGCCTCTGACGGGATGGCTCATGGCCTCTGCCCATGGAGCGCCCGTGCAGATGCTCTGGACGGTTCATCTCCCCGCACTCATCCAGAAAACGCCTCTTCTGGCCCCGACCCTCGGGGTCCTGCACCAGTTTTCAGCCTGGATTCTGGGCGTTTTGATTGCTGGGCATATCGTGGCGGCCCTGATGCATCGGTTCTCCCGCCGCGATCAGGTCATGGACATGATGCTCTGATAAAAGAGGGCCTCCGCCAGAAGCAGAGGCCCTGTTCAATGTGCCTTACTTCGGGGACGCAGGCTCTTGCAGCGGGAAAGGTTCCGCCTTGAGTGCTGGTCGTGGATGGTCAGCCATTTGCTTCTTCAGATAGGCAATCGCTGCATCGAGTTGCTGGTCCTGTCCATTGAAGGTCGCGACTGGCATGTTCTCGACCTCGATATCTGGCGAGACTCCCTTGTTCTCGACCAGCCAATGCCCATCCATATCGAAATACGGATTTTCGGCCGTCCGGGCATTCCCGTTATCAATCAAACGATCCCCATCAGACAGCCAGACACCCGCGCCCGCCGTGCGTTCGCCCAGAACTGGCGCGATATGAAGAGACTTGATCCCCTGCGAGAAGGTCTCGCCGTCTGAATAGGTTCTCTCATCTGCGATGACGATGAGGTGCCCCTGGAAAGCCTGCTGCATGTCGATGGCCGGAGCGTTTCCATAGCGGCTCCAGAACATCCATGGCCGACGCATGAGCTGGGTCAGCACCCAGCTATCAATGTTGCCGCCGTTGTTGCCTCGGACGTCAACAATCAGGCCATCCTTGTCGATATTGGCGTAGAATTCCCGTGCAAAGGCCTCCATGTCGTCTCCGCCCATGGCCTGCAGATGCAGGTAGCCGATCTGGCCATGGCTCGCGCGATCCACGGCATCGGCGCGGCTGACTTCCCAGTCCCGCGCACGGAAGGATTTCTGCTTGGCAAAACTAACGGCTGTCACGACGGTTTTGTGCTCTTTTCCCTTGCGGGAGAGCGTGAGGAGAACCTGTTTTCCAGCCTGATTGGCAAGAAGAGCGGAAAGATCCGGTTCGCCAGCTGTGGGTTGTCCGTTGACAGCAACAATCAGGTCTCCGTCCTGTGCGTCTACACCTGATCTTGCGAGAGGGGACTGCTGATCCGGCAGGTCCCGGTCTCCTCTATAGATATGTGTAATGCGGAAGCCCTGAGCCTCACGGGTCAGTTGCGCTCCTAGCCCAGCAATCAGACTTGTTGCTGGTTCGTCGAGGCCTTGTGCAGGGCGAAGCTGGGAGTGCATTGCACCGATTTCTGCCACCATCTGGCCGAGCAGGTCATCCAGATCGGCGCGATCTCCCAGTCGGTCCACAAATGGTGCGAAATGGGCTCTAACGGCTTTCCAGTCCACGCCATGCAGATCGCGGTCATAGTAATGATCACGATGAAGGCGCCAGGCATCAACGAATTCATCGCTCCATTCCTGAGCCGGGTCGATGCGCAGACGGAGCCCATCAAGGCTGACGGTCTTGCCGGTAACATCGTCAGGCTTTTTTGCTCCGACAGGGAGCAGCATCACTTCCGGTGTCTGCTTTGGACGAGGCGTGACGGTCATGATGGTTTTGCCATCTGCCGAAATGTCGAAGTCCTCCACTTTTGGAGCAAAAGTTTCGATCTTGTGCTCATTATTGTCGATGTGGATGGACTTCAGAGGGTTCGTATCATCATCGGTGCCATCCATGGTGAAAAGGAACTCGTTTGAGGCACCCAGACCATGATAGTCCGCCGCTGGCACCGGTACCTGATAGAGACGATCTGCCAGCCCGTTCCATTCAAGAGCAGGGAGTGGCTTTTTCGGAGTGTCCTTGCCGTCTTTCTTTCCGGTCTTCTCGTCAGGCTTGTCCTTGCTGTCGTCGTGATCCAGTTCGGTGGGGGGCTGAAACGGGAAATGGTTTCCATCCTGAAGGGCGAGGGCATAGATTCCCGTGCGATGTGGAAAGGCCGGACCGAGATTGCGGTCACCCCAAGGGGAGATGTTGGCCAGAGAGAACGTCCGGTCTGACAGGAACCAGAGCCACTTTCCATCCGGGGAGAATGTCGGGCTATAAGATTCATAGCGATCCCCGGTTACCCATTCCGTGTGATTTGTCTCGGGGGCGTAGAGAGCAATCTGTCGTCGCAGACCCGTACCTCGTGTTCTGACAAATGCCAGAACTTTCCCGTCTGCCGACCAGGACAGGGTGTCAAAGACATTCGTTCCGTCCGCTGTCGCGTCATCAACCAGCTTTTCGGATTTGTTAGACAGGTTGAAGAGCCACAAACGACCCAGAAGATCGGTATGGGCGACGAATTTGCCATCAGGTGAAATGGCCAACGCCACAGGTTCGGTGGAGGAAGGTTGGCTCAGGGCTTCTCCTTTGCCACTGCCATCCGCGGCGAAGCGCCAGAGGGCAGATTCGCCTCCTGCATCGCTGAACGCGATAACAGACTTTCCGTCAGGTGTGACGCGGGCCAGTCTCAGACGAACATTATCGGCTGTCGGGATGACAATGAGGCGTCTGGGGGATGCTGCGGCGACAACGGTGTGACCACGCATGGTGAAGACTGTTGTATCCCCCTTGGGGGAGATGGCCTCGGACGTCGTGAAGCGCGTTGGACGATCCAGCCAATAGGGTGCGCGTGGTGCATTGTCCGACACCAGAGTGATAGGGATCTGCCTGCTCTGACCGGAAGTCAGATCCAGAGCAAACAGGTCCGCCCCCTTGCGGAAAACAACAGTATCGCCAGAGAGAGAGGCCTCCAGAACACTGTAATCCGTGAAATGCGTCAGTTGCTTTGCATCAGTTCCGTCTGTTGCAAGGCTCCAGAGATTGTAGCGGCCGTTTTCGTCAGACAGGACAATCAGACGGTCACGCCATGGCATGGGATGGACAAGGTTGGCTGTGCGTGACCCGATCCGCTCGGCTTCTTTCCCGGATTGCAGGTCAAAGCGCCAGAGCTGGGAGAGGCTACCGCCACGATAGGCCCGCATATGATCGCCCGTAACGGCAAGCCCGAAGCGAACGGCATAGAGCCATTTTCCGTCCGGGCTGAGCGCAGCGTCATTGGCATAGGCCAAGGGATAGACGTGTTTCGTACCCGTTTTCGGGTCGAGCGAGGCGACGTTGTAGCTGTAGTAGGGGCCAGTCGCATCCGGCATGGCATACAGAATACCAGCATGTGCATCCCAGCCTGTCAGAAGCAGCTTCGGGGCATTCTCAAACGTGACCCGTCTAGGCGTGCCGCCAGAACTCGGCATGACATAGACCTCTGTCGGTCCATCAAAATTGGCCAGAAACGCGATTTCGGTTCCGTCTGGGGAAAGGACGGGATGCGGATCAACTGCGTTTGCACCGTGCGGTGCGCTCGTCAGGCGCTGGGCCGTGCCGCCTGCAAGCGGAACGCTCCAGACAGACTGCTCTGCATTGAAGAGAACTGTCTGGCCGGATAAAGATGGTTCCCTGAAATAACCAGCTTCCGCGTGGGCTGTCAGGCCATAGCCGCACCCTAAAATGGCGGCGCATGAGAGAAGGGAGCGTCGGAGGGAAAACCGCATGGTGAGCAAGACTTCTGATATGAAACGTGGCCTGATGATGCGGCGGTTTCCTATCAGCGTCGAGATAACAGTCGTGATTTTCGTAGGCTGAAAACAAAAAACGCCAGCCCCGGGAGGCTGGCGTTTTCCGTTGGAAAAGAAAGCAGGATCAGGCTGTCTGGGCTGCTGCCGTCTTCACATCAGACACAATGTACTGGCTGGAAGACAGGATCTGCACACCCAGCATGGCGATGCTGTGCGTAGCGCGATCCGTGATCTGGATTTCTGCATTTCCGGTCGTCCAGCGTGCAGTCTGGCCTTCCAATGCGCTCCAGCCGGACAGTGTTTCTTCTGTCAGGTGAGCGGAAAGGTTGGTTGTGCTGCCTGCATCGTAGAGAACAATATTGCCGACAAGCACGCCAAGCTGGCGGCGATCGTCAACGAACGGCCCAACGACGTCTGCCGGACGGCTCGTGCGGGACACGAGACGGACGGTGCGGACGTTCTGCGGAAGCATGAACATGGCATAACCGTTGGTCTCACGCATCTTGCGAAGGACTGTACCGTCTTCCGTCACGAGGTGTAGGTCTGCATCGGCTGTCAGCGTGACGTCCTGCGCAACCTTCGGCAGTGCAGCTGCTTCAGCGCGAGCAGCAATGGCCCGGAACATCGGCTCTACCGTTGTGCGATCCGTCGTTAGAGGTGCAGCGGCGTCTTCAACCCAGCTCTTGATGGAGCCACCAAGGCTGATCACGGAGCCGTCCTGCTGGAAGGAGCCACGGTTACCAGTGTTGAGGTAGCTCTCGGTCAGGAGGCCATTGGCCGTGATGACTGAGTGTTCAGCCGTCTCGATGTGGAAGTAGTCATAGGAGCTAATGGACAGGTCATAGTGAATGGAACGACCGTTCACCAGCATACGAGCCGGGATGAACTTGCCATCCAGGAACAGGCAATGTTCTGCCGTGACCCGCAGATCCTGATGAGGCACACCAGCTGAGATCGCGTCCTTCAGGATGCGAACCGGGTAGCCCGCTTCATCAGCCGGAAGATCTGCGCGAACCGTCATGGTGCGACGGCCAGCCCAGGTCACAGGACGAATTTCTTCGCGGCCCGCAACATGTACAATCACGCTGTCGCCAACTGCCAAGTTTTCGACTGCGATTTCACCGGTTGGCGTTAGGATCATTGAGCCTGCGAGAAAGCAGATGACGCCGTTGCCGTTGCTGGTGTCGACCGCAACCTTCTGATTGCCTGTTGGAGCGCTTGTGTAGCTGCTGTCGTAGGTGACGCTCTTTGGGGCAATGGTACCACTGGACGTGGTCAGGGAGACATTGTCACTTGTCATGGTCGCGGAAGTTACCGTCTGACCATTAACGCCGAGCGTGTCGCCTTCCTTGAGGTTGGCCAGAACCAACTTATTGGCAGCATACTGCTCGCTTGGCAGAATGAGCGTGTTATGGCCCGTTCCGAAAACAACCTTTGTGCCGTCTGCTGGATAAGTTGTAACGGTTGCCTTGGCGCCGTCATTCAGCGTCAGAGTTGATTGAAGCTGCGAATTTTCAGTGAAGGACGTATTCGTACCGCTGACGGTAATCGGACCGGAGATGGTCGTGCTGTTTCCGGCTGTTTTGACGGTTGAACCGTTGTAGATGTTCAGATTGCCAGCAATGCCGTTCCCGTTAACGCTTCCCAGCGTAATATTCGAGTTGTCAAAGTTCAGCGTGCCGCCCGAAGCAACGGAAGGCTTAAGGCCCGGAGAACCCGACCAGTCCTGCGTAACATTTGATAAGGTTGCCGTACCATTGCTGTCAACCTGAAGGCCGTTGTTCGCGGTGAGGGCGCGCGCAATATTGGCTGTGCCGCCAGACGCAACTTCCAGATTGTTAACGCTCAGAGCGCTGCTGCTTGATGTAATATCAAGCGTACCGGAAACCTTGATGTTTACGTTTGCAAGCGTCGTCGTGGAACTTGAAACCGTGACGGTTACCCCTGCAGGGATCGTTACCGTTCCCTGATTTGTCTGGGTGTTAGGAACATGCGTTGCGGCGACGCCGTCATACTGCCAGTTCGCGACATCGTTCCAGTCGCCACCGGTCTTGGGGCCAACCCAAGTGTACTTGTCGCCAGTGGTCCAGTCAGGTGTAGCCATGATGTTATAAATTTCCAGAAAATAAGGGGAAGCTTTGACTGCGCTCACGGAGTTTAATCTCACGGGAACGTGAAAGCGTATTGAGGCCTTATTTGGATTATATAAAATTAACAGTCAATAATTTTTTTGAAAAAAATAAACAATTTATGTATTATTAACGAAGGATGATATCAGCCGTTGTCCACCTCTCTCGAAGATAAGCGGCTATAAAATCCATATGATGTAAGGCTGTAAGTAGTGTCGCGTCCTAGCCGACTGCGGCTTTAAGGCCTTGTCCTGCAGCGAGCGGACAAAGAGGCAGCATAGCCAGAAGGCACGCCCCCAAAAGATCGAATCCGGCAGTCGAAGAGGTCCCCAACTGTCCGGCATAAGACGAGGCCGCGCCAAAAATCAGAACTGGTGTTGCAAGAGGCAGGACCAGCAACGGCAGGAGTACGCCTCCACGTCGGGCGCCCAGAACCACGGATGCTGCCATGCCGCCCAGAAGGGACAGGCACATCGTTCCCAGCATCAATCCCAGAAGAAGCAGGGGAAGTTCGGTGCCTTTAACGCCAAGCATGACTCCCAGCGGTATGGCGGCGATCAGCAGAGGCAATCCTGTTGTCAGCCAGTGAGCGATCATCTTGGCAAACGCAACGGCGTAAGCGGGTAGACCGGTCAGCATCAGCAAATCTAGGGAGCCGTCTTCCAATTCTGAGCCGAACAGACGGTCCAGGGGAAGCAGGGAGGCGAGTAGCGCACAGACCCAGACAATACCGGGGCCCATATGGCGCAATAGGTCAGGGGACGGACCAAGCGCCAGCGGGAACAGACTGCCACACAATATGAAGAAGAGCAGGGACGCCAGCGTATCGGCGCCAAACCGGTAGGCCATACGCAGGTCACGGTCGATCAGGGCAAGAAAAGCAGTCATGACAGCCAGAGCGGTTCAGTATTCGCGAGAGAGGGCAGTTCATGCGAACGGGTGTTTTCAAGGGGGAGGGGAACATGTGTCGTCACGATCATGGCCCCCCCTTTTGCACGATGCTCTGCCATGATGGCGCCAAGTCGTTCGATACTCGCTACATCCAGCCCGACAGTGGGTTCATCCAGAAGCCAGAGACCCGCGCCTGATAACATGACACGCGCAAAAGCGGCCCGACGTTTCTGCCCGGAAGAAAGCAAACGGGCAGGCAAATCTGCCAGAAATGCGAGGTCCAGAGCCTCCAGAACTTTGTTCATCTGGCTTTTGCCGAGCTTCTCAGCAAGGGCAAGGTTCTGGATCAGCGTTAATCCGGGCTTCAGCGCATCCTGATGGCCCAGCCAGGCGATCTCTGTTTGACGGTCGACCGTTCCGCCATCCGGTTTGCGTAATCCGGAGATGGTTCTGAGAAGCGTAGATTTTCCAGCCCCATTCGGGCCGGTCAGGATCATCGCATCCCCGGAAAACAGAGAAAGAGACACCCCATCAAGCACCAGTCGATCACCGCGGAACACCGTAACATCCCTGACATCCAGAAGGGACGCAGGAGGCGCGGAAGACGAAGGCTGGGGTATCATGTGTCGTATTCTGTCTCGTTCACAGTCCTGCCTGACTTAGAGACCCTGGAGGAAAGAACTGCAAGGGGGCGTCCGAAAAGCTGCAATCTGGTGAATTCTCGAAGTCATGTGCAGGAAAGGTCTCGATAGCTGCAGCGAGGTTCGTTATGAGGGCTGGGCGGCTGCAAGGTCGTGAGGCTTCTGAAGGGATATCCGGCACTGACTGATCTGGTGTTACAGGCGAGCGCAATCGCCAAGTCTTTTGATGGCAACGAAATTCTTCGTGGTCTGTCACTGGATGTTGAACGTGGCGAGCTGATCTCGATCATTGGGCCTTCGGGCTGTGGCAAATCCACGTTCCTGCGGTGCCTTAATTTCCTCGAGCATCCGGATGCCGGGACTGTCCGCATTGAAGACGTGACACTGTCCTGTACCGGAAAGCACTGGACACGCGCCAATGAAGCGCAGGCTCATCGCCTTCGCGCGCATGTTGGTATGGTGTTCCAGGCCTTCAATCTTTTTCCGCACAGAACCGTCATTGATAACGTCATGATGGCGCCCATGCATGTAAAGGGTGTTTCACGGGATGAGGCGCAGGCCACCGCTTGTACCCTTCTGGAGAAGGTTGGTCTGTCTGGCGTCAAGAACCGTTATCCGGACAGTTTGTCTGGCGGGCAGAAACAGCGGGCCGCCATCGCGCGTGCACTCGCGATGAAGCCCTCCGTCATGTTGTATGACGAACCGACTTCTGCGTTGGATCCGGAGCTTTCGGAAGAAGTTCTCTCCGTCATGCGGGATCTGGACGATGATGGCATGACGCAGCTTGTCGTGACACATGACATGCGATTCGCCCGGGCTGCCTCTGATCGGGTACTGTATGTAGAAGGTGGGGAAATCGTCGAAAGCGGTGACCCGGACCTGATGTTCGCCAACCCGAAAGAGGGGCGCACACGACGCTTCCTGCGGACGCTGCTGTAATGAACAAGTTTTTTGCGTGTCTCGTTGTGCTGGCTCTTACGCTGGCGCCGTCCGTTCATGCTGTAGCTGCTGACGAGCAGACTGCTGCACCGCTGGTTGTTCCGGGAGCAAAGGACAGTACGGACCTGCCCTGGGCCTCGGACGGTGAGGCCAACGTGCCTTATGTGTTCCATGACCCGGAACATGAATCCCGGATGACCGGCTTCGAGTATGATCTGGTCAACGCCATTGCTGAGAAGATGCACCGCAAAGGGCGCTTTATTCAGAACGACTGGGACGGCCTGATCCCCGGTCTGTCCCGCGATCTGTACAGCATGGTTGTGGACGGCATCGAAATGACGCCGGAACACAAGGCGGCTGTTCTGTTTTCTCGCCCTTATTATGTGACGAGCGAGCGGATCATTCTGCGCAAGGATGAGACTGGCCTCGACACGATGGAGGCGCTCAAGGGGCACAAGATCGGAACCATTAAGGATACAACTGCTGAGCGTATGCTCCGTCGACAGGGTGGTTCCACAATCCGGTCTTACGAAGAAGAGACGAACGCCTTTTCAGATCTTCGGAACGGGCGACTGGATGCGATCCTGCTCGATGCACCCATCGCGATGTATTACGGCAGTATTTCCGATGACATGAAGCTGGTCGGCGAACCGATTGGCAGCATGGAGTATGGCATCGCCTTTGCGCCTGGAAGCCGTGCGCTGCGCGATCAGGTGGATGCAGTCCTTGGCGAACTCATCAAGGACGGAACGCTCCATAAAATTCTGGCACGCTGGAACCTGTGGACTCCCTTGATGGAGAACTATACCGGCGACCATACCCATCCGGACATCGCTCCGGTGGAATGGGACCGGTACCGGGCTGCCATGGCCAGTACGACGGGAAATAATTGGAAAGTTCTGGTTCATCGCTATGTCGGTTTTCTGCCCCTGATTGGGCAGGCCGCTCTCATGACGCTAGCGGTTTCTGCGCTTGCCATGGTTCTTGCTGTTGCGTTGGGGCTTTTACTTGCTCTGGCCCGACATTACGGTGGCGCTGTACTGCGTCTGACGGCCGGTTTCTATGTCGAAATCGTGCGTGGTACGCCGCTCCTGATTCAGGTGCTATTCATTTTCTACGGCCTGCCAGCGTTTGGAATTCGCCTGTCGCCTTTCATGGCCGGTGTCCTGTCCCTTGGATTGAATTACGCTGCCTATGAGGCCGAGAACTATCGTGCGGGACTTCTGTCCGTTCCACGTGGACAAATGGAAGCGGCGATTGCTCTGAACATGACGCACTGGCAGGCTTTGCGTCTGGTTGTGGTGCCGCAGGCGTTCCGCACGGTTGTGCCCGTCATGACCAACGACTTCATCTCCCTGCTCAAAGACAGTTCGCTGGTCTCCGTTATCACTCTGACGGAGCTCAGCCAGACTTATGTGCGCCTGTCATCCACCTATTACGATTATTTCGGAACTGGCCTGATGGTGGGCGCAGCCTATCTGTTGCTGGGGCTGCCCTTCGTACGTTTGGCCCGCATGGCAGAACGTCGGATGGGGCGCAGCATGGGCGGGAATGTCGGTCATCACTAACAACTTGAAGGCAGTAGAGGTCGTGCTCTAAGCGCGACCTTTACTTACTCAGACATTGACAGAGTTCAGGGCGTTTTGGGGGCAGACGGATCTCTGGTGGGGGCAATAGGGATTGCATTCGCATCCAGCTTGCCATCGAATCCCCTGCGAAGCAGATCCGTCCATCCGGGCATCCATGTCTTAACGTCGGAAATAAATTTCGCCGCTGCCGGGTTGGTCTTGATCCCATCCTTCGTCCAGACGGGGGGAGGGGCCAGAAGTTGGCGTGAGCCCGGCTCTATTGGGGCAATCAGGGTTTCCACCGCTTCAATCTGGACGCCCTGAGTACCTTGAGCCGCTGCGTGATACCATCCAAGCGTAATCATGAGCGGTGGGATGGGAAAGCCCAGAGTGTTCATGCGGTCGAAAGCTGCACTTACAAAAGGGCCACCGTTGGGAGACCCGGGCAGAATGAAGGCATTGCCGATATAGGCACATTCTTCGACCAGGCCCTGTTTTTCCACAATCTGGGATGCATAGTTCCGATCATCATGGCAGGGGCGTTCCAGATCATCTACGGCCTGGGGCGGTAGAGGCTGTTGGCTGGCCTCGACGACTATGACGCCCGAAACGACACCAAGAGACGTTCTGGCCAGAACCTGTTGGGAAATTTCGCCGTGTGGCCCGGTGCGGGCCGCCAGGATAGGATGCCATTCGCCAACGGGGAGAGGAATGATGCGCCCGGCCAGGTGCAGTCCCGCCTGTTGGATGATAGCGGGATCTGGGGCCGTCACACTATCCGGGCTATTGTTCGGCGTGCCGCCGCCATTTCCCTGTGCGGATTGTGTGGGCGCAGGACTGGCTCCCGGAGCTTTTCCCGGAAGCCATGGAAGATGCTTCTTTAGTGTGGGGGTAGGAAAGAATGCTGCCATTCCCATGCCTCCCACCATAATGAAAAGGCTTGTGCGCCAGAGGGGCGCACGGCGCCAGAGTCGACCAAATGCTGTCATGGATCAGTGACTCAGGCGACCGAGCTGTACATCTGCATCCTTTGAGATTTCAGCTCTGACGCCATCGTCTCCGGCAGAAAGGCGGACCATCTTTGCGCCCTGCTGTCGTGCGACAATCAGGCTTTCACTGACCATATCCTCAATAGAGCGAACCAGATCGCGTGCGCTGGCCCCTGTTCCAAGGTTCTTCTGCTTGACCATAACCTGGAAGAGCAGGGCGGCATCAATGCCGCCTGTCTCGACATGAAGGCCGTAGCTTTCAATCATGGCTTCGATTTCCAGAGCTGCCACGCGTGCCAGATCCAGCCCTCTCAGAGCGCGGAAAACAAAGATCCGATCAAGGCGGTTCAGAACTTCCGGCGCAAAGCCGGCCCGCTTAAGAGCTTCCACAGACTCGGCCCGCATCTTGTCCGGCTCATTTTCAAGCCGGTCTGCAATTTCCGTCAGGGCGTCGGTTGCGATGTTGGATGTCAGCATGAAAATGGCGCGCGTGGTGGAAACCTGCTCACCGGTGGAAGCCTCCGTAACATGACCATCGTTCCAGGCCGTCAGAAACTTCTTGAAGACATCTGGATGTGCTTTCTCGATTTCATCTAGCAGAACGACCGCATCTGGTTGATCCTTGAGGCCGCCTGTCAGCTTGCCGAACGTGTCGGAACCCACATAGCCTTTCGGAGAACCGAAAAGCTGGGTTGCTGCATGAGGGCTGGACATCTGGGTCATGTCGAAATGCAGGAGGGGTCGCTCCATCTGCTTTGCGATCTGTTTGGCCAAATAGGTCTTGCCTGTGCCAGGGGGACCAGCCAGCAGAAAAATTCCAACAGGCTTGCCACGGACCTGAAGAGCCAGTCGCCGCCGAAGTTGTTGGGCAATATCTTCGCAGACGCGATCCTGCCCGATGACACGGGCCCGGAGGGAGGCGGCGAGTTCTTCCGCATCAATGACGGTTTCTCGCTGTTCGCGGGCCATGAGTTCTTCGAGGGCACCGCGATTGGTCAGCCGGCTGAGAACATCCATGATCAAACCTTTCCTCCGGCGTAGCCCACGGCGTGCCAGTTTTTCAGCAGAAGTTTCGTAGGCGAGGCCTAAAGCGGTGAGTGCTGCGCCTGTCCCGGCGAGAGGTAGGTAAGCAGGGCGCATCCAATCTATGGCTCGCCAAAGCCCGTCCAGGGACAGATGTAGCATGACGGCCACCTGAATGACCGCCAAAATTAGGAAGGCCGCCATCATGAGTGGCATGGCCCGGTTGAGCATGGGGACGATCGACTTAAGCACCGGGAGGCCTTTACTGAACAATCACGTCAAGCACGATACGCTGGGTCAGCGCAGTCAGGCTTGGCAGGGCTTCGGGGCCAAGAGCGGTCAGGGCGCCGATGGTGAGAGCGGGGGCATGAGGCATGGTGACGGGATCAATCGTGACCTGCGCTGCTTCCACAATCGGGAGCACGAGGTGCTGGAATTTTCCTGTCAGAACAATACGCTGCGTGAACCCTGACACTGTAACATCAACGGTTTGCCCTGTAACGCCTGCGCCATCAAGAACAGGCATTTCCACAAGTCGCATGTCGCCCCGTTTGACGGCAGCCAAAATGCTGATTTTCTGCTGTTCCGTGAAGCTGGTGCCTGCCAATGCTTTGGGAGCGTCCCCAGGAGCAATCATGGAAAGCTGAGCATCTGCCTGAAAGGTCGATGCAGCGCTGGCTGTCTGATTGCCAGCTGAGGAAGCGAGTGTTGCCGCCGCTGGCGTTGAAGTAGAGTGCGTAAAGAAAAAAGCTCCCGCTCCGATGGACGCAACGGCCAGAAGGGTTCCTCCCGCCCAGAGTGAACGACTGCGAGGCGTTTCCTGCTGAGGAAGAAGTTGTGGTTTAGGCTCGGGTTGGATTGTCATCGGATAGTCATCTCACCCCGACAGGCCTTCCAAGGCAAGCACTCTGCGTCTGGATAAATGTAAACAAATCTTTCGAATCCCCTGCATGGCAGCTTCCCTGTGCTTCTACTTGCATTGAGAGGGGCGAGGGCCTAAGTAGGTTCCATTCCATTCATCTTCCGCTCTTTTCGGGGGGTGGCCCTGACGGGCCGCCTTTTTTGTCTTGCCTCAACAGAACACATCTTCCGGTCTCGAACTGCCTCATCTCACGGGCCTTGAAGCCCGTATTGCAGAGCGGATCGCGCCGACTCTGGCGGATCTGGGCTACGAGCTCGTTCGCCTTTCCGTTCTCGGGCGCGACACCCCGACCATCCAGATCATGGCAGACCGTGCAGACGGCTCCCTGATTTCTGTGGATGACTGTGAGCAGATCAGCCACGCTGTCGGCGCCATTCTTGATGTCGATGATCCAATTCCTGGGGCCTGGATGCTGGAGGTGTCGTCCGCAGGGATCGACCGTCCGCTGACCCGCGCCAAGGACTGGGATCGATTCGCCGGGCATCTGGCCAAGGCTGAACTTGATGTGCCGCTGAATGGCCGTCGTCGCTTCTCCGGAACGGTGATGGGCGCGCGGGATGGCAAAGGTGTTATCCGTCTGGATGACGGCACCGAGGCAGAGCTGCCGCTGACGGAAGTCCGCAAGGCTCGTCTGGTGCTGACGGATGCCCTGATCGAGGCAAGTGCTGCCCTGTCAGGCGTTTCGTCCGACGAGGAAAGCGATGGCGAGACGCCGCGCGTTCCTAAACTGAACCCGAAGAAGCCGGGGAAGAAGAACTAATGACCCGTCTCATGCTGGCTGGAGGTCCGATCTGATGGACACATCTGTTATCCGCCCTGAACTGCTGCTGGTCGCAGACGCAGTCTCGCGCGAGAAGAACATCGACCGCGAGGAAGTGCTGGAAGCGATGGAGCAGGCCATTCAGAAGGCCGGCCGCGCAAAGTATGGTCACGAGAAGGATATTCGCGCGACCATCGACCGTAAGACGGGCGAAGTTCGTCTCAGCCGCTGGACGGAAGCTGTCGAGCAGGTGGAGAATGAGGACACGCAGATCCCCATTCACATCGCCCGCAAGTTCCAGCCGGAAATCCAGATTGGCGAGCATCTCGTTGATCCGCTCCCTCCGATCGATTTCGGACGTATCGCTGCCCAGACGGCGAAGCAGGTCATCGTTCAGCGCGTTCGCGAATATGAGCGTAAGCGCCAGTATAACGAATTCAAGGATCGCGTAGGCGAGATCGTCAACGGTACCGTCAAGCGGACCGAGTACGGCAACATGATGGTCGAAATCGGCAATGCCGAGGGCCTTCTGCGTCGTGACGAACTGATCCCCCGCGAGTCTTTCCGCAACTCCGACCGCGTTCGCGCCTATATCTATGATGTGCGTGACGAACCGCGCGGACCACAGATCTTCCTGTCCCGTACGCATCCGGCTTTCCTTGCAAAGCTGTTTGCTCAGGAAGTGCCGGAAATCTACGACGGTATCATTGAGATCAAGGCTGTTGCCCGTGATCCTGGATCTCGTGCCAAGATGGCCGTGATTTCCCGCGATGCGGCAATTGATCCGGTCGGTGCCTGTGTAGGTATGCGCGGCTCCCGCGTTCAGGCTGTTGTGGCCGAACTGCAGGGCGAGAAAATCGACATCATTCCCTGGAGCCCGCAGGCCGCCACGTTCGTGGTGAACGCCCTTGCTCCTGCTGAAGTCAGCAAGGTGGTGATGGACGAAGAGGCAGGGCGCGTTGAAGTCGTGGTGCCTGACGAGCAGCTTTCGCTCGCTATCGGTCGTCGCGGTCAGAACGTGCGTCTGGCTAGCCAGTTGACGCGTTGGGACATCGATATTCTGACAGAAGCCGAGGAATCGGAGCGCCGTCAGGAAGAGTTCCGCAAGCGGACAGGTCTCTTTGTGGACTCCCTTGACGTGGATGACGTGATTGCAAGTCTGCTGGTGACAGAAGGCTTCCATTCCATTGAGGAACTGGCCTATACGGACCCGGGCGAGCTTCATGATATTGAAGGCTTCGACGAGAGCGTTGCCGAAGAGCTGATGCTCCGTGCAAACGAGTATCTGGCTGGCAAGGAACAGGAGCTGGACGACAAGCGCAAGGCGCTTGGCGTGACGGACGATGTTGTTGACCTCGGAGTTTTCACGAACCAGATGCTGGTAACGCTGGGTGAGAAGGGTGTGAAGACGCTCGACGATCTGGCCGATCTGGCTGGTGACGAACTTGTGGACATTCTTGGCGCCGATGCCATGGATGAAGATGCTGCAAATGAAGTCATCATGGCTGCTCGAGCACACTGGTTCGAAGGTGACGAATCGGCTGAAGCCGACAAGCAGGACGGGGAGTCGACCGACGTCTGATATTTCTGATACTGATAATGGTCCCGTTCGTGGTGCTCTAGGGCGCCGCAGTTCAGAGCGGCGCTGCCTCGTGACTCGAGAGCAGAAGCCGCCTGAGAGCATGATCCGTTTCGTAGTCAGCCCGGATAACCGGGTTGTGCCTGATCTGGCGGCAAAGCTGCCGGGTCGGGGAATGTGGTTGAGTGCTAGCCGGGATGTGTTAGATAGCCCCCGCACCCGTCAGGCTTTCGCACGTGCTGCGAAGGCTCAGGTGTCTGTACCGGACAGTTTGGCGGATCTCGTCGAAGCCGGTCTGACACAGCGGATGCTGGATGCCGTCAGTCTGTCCCGAAGAGCGGGGCAGGTTGTCTGCGGGTTTCAGAAATGCCGGGAGTGGCTCACTTCCGGTAGGGCAGGGGTGGTGATCCGTTCGGAAAGTGCAAGTCCGGACGAGTTCTCCAGACTGGTGTCGGGCCGGCGTTCTCTGCCGGTGGTGACAGTTCCCGATCGCGTCTTGGCTTCGGCGTTCGGCCGGGACCGGGCGGTCTATGCGGTGATGGCGCCGGGTGCGCTGGCACAGCGCCTGATCGCCGAACATGAGAGATTTTCGGGAGTGGCAGGACGTCCACTCCCAGACCCCGCAGGGGTCAGTAAGGAACAGGCGGAACTATGAGCGACGGCAACGAGCGCAACCAGGACGGAACACAGACCCCATCACAGGGCGGCGAACAGAACAAGAGCGGCCGCCTGTCCCTACGCCCCGCAGGCCGCAAGGATGTTGGTCGTACAGTGGATGCCGGCTCCGTACGGCAGAGCTTCAGCCATGGCCGATCCAAGGTCGTGCAGGTTGAGGTGCGCAAGCCCAAGCGTGCAACTTCTGGTCCTGGTGGCCCGGCAGGTGGTGCGCGTGGTGGACGTGGTGCTGGTGCCGGCGGTCGCGCCCTGACGGCTGCCGAGCTTGCGACCCGCCAGCGCGTTCTCGAGGCGCAGCGGAAAGCTGCAGCCGAGGAAGCTGCGCGTCGCGAAGAAGAAAAAATCCAGATCATGTCGGCTGCAGAAGCAGCTCGACGTGCCGAGGAAGAACAGCGCCTGGCTGTCGAGGCTCAGGCTGCTGAAGAGGCCGCTCGCAAAGAACGTGACCTTCAGGCTGTCCGTACCGCCGAAGAAGCGCGCATCCATGCTGAGCAGGAAGCGCAACGTGCCGCACGTCAGGCAGAACGTGAAGCCGAAGAAGCCGCGCGCTCTGCTCCTCTTGATCCGCGCAGCCATTCAACTGGTGGTGTTCAGCTGGCCGCGCCGGTTCAGCGTCTTCGTCCGCTGGCAGAACGTGCCATCATGCCGGAGCGCCCCATTCAGACGGCTCGTCCGGCTCCCGCCTCTGCACCGGCTCAGCCGCGTGGTGGGGAAACCCTTCACTTGCGTTCGGCTGCTGCCAATGTAGGCGGTGATGAGGAACGTCGTGCCCCTGCCCGCCGCAGTGGTGGCGGTGGTGGCGCACCGGGTGGTGCGGCGCAGCGTCGTTCTGCACAGCCGTCACCCCGCAAGGGCGCTGGCGGTGGTAGCGATCGTCGTAGCGGACGTATTGACGTGCGTGCAGCGATTGAAGGTGACGACGGTAAGACCCGTTCACTGGCTTCGGTCCGTCGTCAGCGTGATCGCGAGCGTCGTCAGGCTGAACTGGAGCGTCTGCGTTCGGATCAGGTTCGCGTCGTTCGTGACGTGATCGTGCCGGAGACCATCACGGTTGCCGAACTGGCGAACCGTATGGCGTCCCGTCAGGGTGAAGTCATCAAGTCGCTCATGAAGATGGGCGTCATGGCGACGGCAACTCAGAGCATTGACGGTGATACGGCAGAACTGGTTGTCGAGGAATTCGGCCACCGCGTGAAGCGTGTTGCCGAGAGCGATGTTGAAATCGGCATTGAAGGTGTCGAGGACCGTCCGGAAGACCTGAAGCCGCGTGCTCCGGTTGTGACTGTGATGGGCCATGTCGATCATGGTAAGACGTCCCTGCTGGATGCCCTGCGCGCTGCTGATGTGGCGGGTGGAGAAGCCGGTGGTATTACGCAGCATATTGGTGCGTATCAGGTCACGGCGCCTTCCGGTAAGAAGATCACCTTCATTGATACCCCGGGTCATGAGGCATTTACCTCCATGCGTGCTCGCGGTGCATCCGTGACGGACGTGGTTGTTCTGGTGGTTGCTGCGGATGACGGCGTCATGCCGCAGACGATTGAAGCCATCAAGCATGCCAAGGCTGCGAATGCTCCGATCATTGTGGCGATCAACAAGATCGACAAGCCGGGTGCAAATCCGGATCGTGTCCGTCAGGAACTGCTCAGCCACGAAATCGTTGTGGAAGCCATGGGTGGTGACACGCAGGACATCGAAGTGTCTGCTCTCAAGCGCACTGGTCTGGACAAGCTGGAAGAAGCCATTCTTCTGCAGGCAGAAATGCTTGACCTGAAGGCTAACCCGGATCGTGTGGCTGAAGGTACGGTTATCGAAAGCCGTCTGGATCGTGGACGTGGCCCAGTTGCTTCCGTTCTTGTCCAGAAGGGCACTCTTCGCCGTGGTGACATTGTTGTCGCAGGTGCGGAATGGGGACGTGTCCGTGCGGTTCTCGACGATCGTGGACGTCAGCTCAAGGATGCTGGTCCTTCCATGCCGGTTGAAATCCTCGGCGTGACGGGTGTTCCTGGTGCTGGCGAGCCGTTCGTTGTTGTTGAAAACGACGCCCGTGCCCGTGAGATCAGCGAGTTCCGTCAGCGTGTCATCAAGGACAAGCAGGCTGCAACGCAGGTTGCCGCTCGTGGAACGCTCGACCAGATGCTGGCCCGCATTCAGGCTGGTGATCAGAAGGAAGTTGCCCTTCTCATCAAGGCTGACGTGCAGGGTTCTGCTGAAGCCATTGCGACGACGGTTCAGAAGCTTGCCCATGAAGAAGTTGCGATCCGGGTTCTGAACGCCTCTGTCGGCCAGATCACGGAAAGCGACATTCAGCTGGCCAAGGCCTCCGATGCCATCATCGTGGCGTTCAACGTTCGTGCGACAACGCAGGCTCGTGAACTGGCGCAGCGTGAAGGTGTGGACATCCGCTACTACTCCATCATCTATCAGGTGGCGGACGACGTAGAGCAGCTCGTGAAGGGCAAGGTTGCGCCCAAGCATCGCGAGAAGTTCCTGGGCTATGCGGAAATCCGTCAGGTCTTCAACATCACGAAGACTGGCAAGGTTGCCGGTTGCTATGTCACCGAAGGCCTCGTCAAGCGTGGCTGTGGCGTGCGTCTGCTGCGTGAGAACGTGGTCATCCATCAGGGTGAACTCAGCCAGCTCAAGCGCTTCAAGGACGACGTCAAGGAAGTGGCTCGTGGCTATGAGTGCGGTCTGTCCTTCGCAGGTTACAATGATCTGCGCGAAGGCGATGTCGTCGAGTGCTATGAGATGGAAGTGATCCCGGCTTGAGCTCACGTTCCAGAAATGACCTGAAGGGTCCGGCGGGCGTCTCTGCTCACGGACCAAGCACCCGGCAGCTTCGGGTGGCTGAGGAAGTCCGTCGTGCTCTGGCGGAAATCTTTGCCCGTACGGAGTTCCGTGATCCGGAACTGCTGGATGTTCATGTGACTGTGACGGAAGTTCGGATTTCTCCGGATTTTCGTCATGCGACGGCTTTTGTAACCCGTCTGGGTCGCAGCGATGTGGAAGAGGTTCTTCCGGCGCTGAAGCGGGTTGCTCCTTTCCTTCGGACGGGGCTGTCCAAGATGCTTCGGCTCAGGACTGTTCCCGAAATCCATTTCCAGCCAGATACGGCTTTGGACAATGCGATGGAACTGGATCAGCTTTTCCGGTCTCCGGAAGTGAAGCGCGATCTGGAAGACTGATTTGAAAAACTCCTTCTGACATTCGTCAGGAGGAGTTTTTTGCATTTACCTGTCTGACTGGTCTATCAGCGCCCGATCATGGACAAAGGGTGCTGGGACAGTGGCGAGAAAACGTGGACGCGAGATTGACGGTTGGCTGATTCTCGACAAGCCACTTGGTCCGACCTCAACAGATATGGTCAACAAGCTGCGCTGGGCATTTGACGCTCAGAAAGCTGGCCACGCTGGTACGCTTGACCCTCTGGCTTCTGGTATCTTGCCCATCGCTTTCGGCAAGGCTACACGCACCATCCCCTACATCATGGATGCGACAAAGCGTTACCAGTTCACGCTGACGATGGGTGAAAGCCGCACGACTGATGATCTGGAAGGTGAGGTCTTGGCAACCTCATCGTATCGTCCGACGGATGAAGAACTCCGAGCCTGCCTGCCATCTTTGACCGGTGACGTCATGCAGGTTCCTCCTGTCTTTTCAGCGCTGCGTGTTGGTGGTCAGCGAGCTTATGATCTGGCGCGTTCCGGCCGTCCGCCTGAGCTTCCTCCACGTCCTGCACGTATCGATTCGATAACTCTGGTGTCGCGTCCTGATGCAGACACAGCAATCTTTGAAGTCCAATCCGGCAAGGGTGTTTATATGCGCTCGCTGGCCCGTGACATTGCTCTGGCCTGTGGAACGGTCGGGCATATTTCAGTCCTTCGCAGGACGAAATGCGGACCTTTCGATCTGTCCCATGCCATGACGATAGATCAGATAGCACTGGACAAATCGGCTCAAACTGTGGACAAGGCCGATGCTCTTCCGGCTCCTCTGCTGGATGTAGCGACCGCGCTGGTCGACATCCCGGCGCTGGCCGTTACCGAAGCGGAGGGAAGGATACTGATCTGGGGGCAGTCTCTTGACCCCGCTGATCTGACGTATCCTCTGCCGGCCGTGTCACAGGAGGGAGACCAACTGTGGCGTGCGATGATCGGAGAGCACGTGATTGGCCTGTGTCAGATCCGCGATGGACGGCTCAGGGCAGCACGGATGCTGGAAAACCACGAGTTTTTTGGAGAACACGATGTCGATTACTGCAGAACGCCGCACGGCTCTGATCGCTGAATACCGCCAGAACGAGACCGACACGGGCTCCCCGGAAGTTCAGGTCGCGATCCTGACCGAGCGCATTGTCAACCTGACCGAGCACCTGAAGACCCACAAGAAGGATTTCCACTCCCGTCGTGGTCTTCTGATGATGGTCGGTCAGCGTCGCAGCATGCTGGACTATCTGAAGCGCAAGGATGAGGCCCGCTATCAGGGTCTGATCGAGCGTCTCGGCCTGCGTCGCTGATACGTCGTCCGGGGGCTTGCCCCCGGACATTCCTGCCATCGGATGTTCCGCAGGTGGGGTGCGCGACCGGCGTTTCAGGCCACATGGTGTCGTTGCGGGTATTCTCCCGTTGCCACCGCCATGCCGTCCGAAACGCTGCTCCGTCACCTGCCGGACTATCCAGATGATGGCTGGTTCCTAATCTAGGAGAACGATATGTTCGATTATTTCCGTAAGGAAATCGAGTGGGCCGGACGCCCGCTGATCCTCGAAACCGGCAAGATTGCCCGTCAGGCTGACGGCGCTGTCATGGTCACTTATGGTGACACGGTTGTTCTGTGTACGGCTGTTGGCGCCAAGAGCGTTAAGCCGGGACAGGACTTCTTCCCGATGACGGTCAATTATCAGGAAAAGGCTTATGCCGCTGGTAAGATCCCGGGTGGGTTCTTTAAGCGCGAAGGCCGTCCGTCTGAAGCAGAAGTGCTGAATGCACGTCTGATCGACCGTCCGCTCCGTCCGCTGTTCCCGGAGAACTTCCGTAACGAAGTTCAGGTCACGGCAACTGTTCTGAGCCACGACATGGAAAACGATCCGGCGATCGTCTCCCTTATCGGTTGCTCCGCTGCCTTGACGCTGTCCGGCATCCCATTCTTTGGCCCGGTCGGTGCTGCCCGTATCGGTCGCATTAATGGCAAGCTCGTCGTGAATCCGACGCTGTCCGAAGTCAAGGACAGCACACTGGATCTCGTTGTCGCTGGTACGTCCGAAGGCGTGCTGATGGTTGAATCTGAAGCCAGCGAGCTTTCGGAAGAGACCATGCTGGAAGCCGTGACGCTGGGTCACTCGTCTTTCCAGCCTGTGATCGAAGCCATCATTGCTCTGGCTGAACATGCCGCCAAGGCTCCGTGGGATCTGCCGACGCTGTCGAAGGAAGAAATCGCCCTTCGTAAGCGCGTCGAGAAGGTCGGCAACAAGCTGATGGCTGAAGCCTACAAGGAGCGCGTCAAGCAGGCCCGCTACAAGAAGGTTGGCGAGGCCAAAGACCGGATCAACGAGATTCTGGCGGAAGAAGGCTTTGACGTTGAACTGGCCAAGCCGATGCTCAAGGAGCTTGAGGCACAGGTCGTTCGCGGCTCTATCCTCAAGACGGGCATCCGTATTGACGGTCGCGATCTGAAGACGGTTCGCCCGATCCTTGCAGAAGTCGGTATCCTGCCGCGTGCGCATGGTTCCTCGCTCTTCACCCGTGGTGAAACGCAGGCTCTGGTTGTCGCGACGCTTGGCACGGGCCAGGACGAGCAGGTCATTGACGCGCTTGAAGGCGAATACCGCTCCAACTTCCTGCTGCACTACAACTTCCCCCCATACTCGGTCGGTGAATGCGGTCGTATGGGCTCCCCGGGTCGTCGTGAAATCGGTCACGGCAAACTGGCATGGCGCGCTCTGCATCCGCTGCTGCCGTCCAAGGAGCAGTTCCCGTACACGATGCGCGTGGTTTCCGAGATTACGGAAAGCAACGGTTCCTCTTCCATGGCAACCGTCTGCGGTTCGTCTCTGGCGCTGATGGATGCCGGTGTGCCGCTGCCGCGTCCGGTCGCTGGCATCGCCATGGGCCTGATCAAGGAAGATCGTGGTTTTGCGGTTCTGTCCGACATCCTGGGTGATGAAGATCATCTGGGTGACATGGACTTCAAGGTCGCCGGTACGGAGCAGGGCATCACGGCCCTTCAGATGGACATCAAGATCACGTCCATCACGCCGGAAATCATGCAGATCGCGTTGGAGCAGGCTCGTGGCGGCCGTATCCACATTCTTGGCGAAATGTCGAAGGCTCTGACGGAAGGCCGTGAAGGCGTATCCGGCAATGCCCCGAAGATCACCACGATCTCCGTGCCGAAGGAAAAGATCCGCGATGTGATCGGTTCCGGAGGTAAGGTTATCCGCGAGATCGTCGAGTATTCCGGCGCCAAGGTGGACATTGGTGATGACGGTACGATCACGATCGCTGCCTCCAATGACGAGCAGGCCCAGAAGGCAATTGCCCGTATTGAAGGCATCGTCGCAGAGCCGGAAATCGGTCGCATCTACGACGGTAAGGTTGTGAAGACGGCGGACTTCGGTGCGTTCGTGAACTTCCTGGGGCCGCGTGATGGTCTGGTTCACATCTCTGAACTGACCCAGGGCCGTGTTGCCAAGACGTCCGACGTCGTCCAGCAGGGCGATGCCGTGAAGGTCAAGGTCATCGGCTTCGACGATCGCGGCAAGGTCAAGCTGTCTATGCGGGTTGTCGATCAGGAAACCGGTGCCGATATTACGGAGAGCGTGGGGGCCAAGCCTGGCCGTCCGCCCCGTCGCGACGCCGAGTGAGTCCTCGGGCGGGGCTCGCAAGGCCCCGCCTTTTTTATGTGAGTATCGGAGACATCGAGTCCCCATGAAGTTGATCGACACCCTTCGTTTTGGTGGTCAGGATGTTTTGCCGCTGGTTGAGGGAGGCAAAGGTGTTTCTGTCTCCACCGGTACCTCGGCAGGTCATTGGGCTGCTGCCGGCGGAATTGGAACTATTTCCGCCGTCAACGCTGACAGCTATGACGAACAGGGGCGTCCTGTTCCCCAGATCTATCATGGTCGCACTCGCCGTGAGCGGCAGCGCGAACTGATCCGCTATGCGATTGATGGTGGTATCGCGCAGGCGAAGATCGCTCATGAGATTGCTGGCGGCAAAGGTCGTCTCCACGCCAATATCCTTTGGGAAATGGGCGGCGCAGAAGAGATCATCGAGGGTATCCTCGGGGGTGCCCCGGGTCTGATCAACGGTCTGACTTGCGGTGCGGGCATGCCGTATCGCCTGTCGGAAATCGCGGTCAAGCACAGCATTCCGTATTATCCCATCGTGTCTTCGGGGCGTGCGTTCAATGCGCTCTGGCGTCGGGCGTACAGCAAGGCTCCGGAACTGCTGGGGGGAGTGGTCTACGAAGATCCGTGGCGGGCTGGTGGTCATAACGGCCTGTCCAACACGGAAAATCCGCTGAACCCGGAAGACCCGTTCCCGCGCGTCCTCGAACTGCGTCGGGTCATGCGTCAGTATGGTCTGGATGAGACCCCAATCATCATGGCGGGTGGTGTCTGGGCACTTGAAGACTGGCAGGACTGGATCGGGAACCCGGATCTCGGACCGATCGCGTTTCAGTTCGGTACCCGGCCACTGCTTACGAAGGAAAGCCCGATCCCCGATGCGTGGAAGCGCCGTCTTCTGACGCTGAAGAAGGGAGATGTGTATCTCAACCGCTTCTCCCCGACGGGCTTCTATTCTTCTGCCGTGAACAACAGCTTCATGCAGGATCTTCGTGGCCGCTCTGAGCGACAGGTCGCTTATAGCCCCGAAGCGACAGCAGAGCTGGATGCGTCTTACGGCGTGGGTGCGCGCAAGCGTGAAGTGTTTGTCTCTTCGACAGACCGCCAGCATATCGCTGGCTGGGAAGCGCAGGGATTCACGGAAGCGCTTCGCACACCGGATGATACGCTGGTTTTCGTCACGCCTGATAGTGCCCGGGAGATCCTTGCGGATCAGACGAACTGCATGGGCTGTCTGTCCGCATGTAAGTTCTCCAACTGGATGCAGCGCGAGCCGTATACCAATGGACAGAAAGCTGACCCCCGTTCCTTCTGCATCCAGAAAACGCTTCAGACCATTGCCCATGCTCCGAATGATGAACATGCGGATGATGTGGTTGACCACAATCTGATGTTTGGTGGCACGAACGCGTGGCGTTTCGGAACCGATCCCTTTTATGCAAACGGATTTGTTCCTACAGTGGGCCAGCTCGTGGAGCGTATTTTAACAGGACGATAAGATGACGGTGCGTGATCCACTGACGCGACAGGCTTCATTGAACCGCACCCGTCACCTGACTTTCCTGTCCCAGTTTTTGGCCCGTCATTCGGTTCCTCTCAGCCCTGAGCAGCTTGCTCCGGCTGAGGGTGTCCGGGCGGCCCTTGCAACCGTTGTTGCCCTTCTTCCTGCTCTTTATTTCCATCAGGCCGTTTTTGCCTGGGCTGCGTTTGCAGCGTTCTGGTGCTGCCTGATTGAACCCGGTGGTACGGCGCGCGAGCAGTTCCGTATTCTGGGTATTTTCACTGTTGCGGGTGCCGTGCTGGGTGGTGTTGCCTCCCTGATTGCCACATCGCCTTTCTGGGGCGTTCTGCCCTGGCTGATCGTGACAGGACTGTTCGTGGGGCTGGCGCGGGCGCTTGTCCCGAGCATGGCGTTGCTCTGTGCCCTTCTGGGCTGCGTCATGCTGGCTGGTATTGGCTTTCCGGCCCGTACGCTACCGGATGCGCTGACCATCAGCTACGCCTTTGGTGGTGGAGGCGTATGGGCCATTTTCCTATGCCTGATTCTCTGGCCACAACATCCCTACGCTCCTGCACGTCGTGCTGTGGGAGGGTGTTACAGGCTGCTCTCGGTAATGGCTGGGGAACTGGCTGCAGGGCGATTGCAGGAAACCGTACACCGGCAGACAATCCGAACAGCGATTGAACGGGCGAGGGGTGTCGCGCTCCAGATTGACGCGGGCCATGCCAGCTACAGTATGCGTGCCCGACTGATTGCGTCTCTGGCTGGTGCGGAACGTCTGTTTACGGCCATGTTGGCTGTCGAACATCTTGTGGAAACGCGCGGATTGGACTTTGAGGCACGGGGAACGCTGGCTGCGTTTTCTGCTCTCTGCCAGCATGCGAGTGAGGCTGCCCTCGCGCCTGTTCCCGATCTTGAAGCGTTGTCTCAGGAGGCGCTGGCGCTTGCTGGCAGTATTCGCGTTCGTTCCGGTACGATCAGCGAGCTTGTTGCAACCAGCGCACGCACATTGGGTAATCTTGCGGACGGGCTGGCAGAAAAAGCCCGGATGCCGTTTGATGCCGAAGCTCCACGGCATGTGGCCCGTTTGACGCCCGTGATCTGGCGCCATGCATTGCGGATGGTTGTCGGGCTTCTGGGAACATATCTGGCGACGCAATGGCTAAGTCTCAGCTACGGGTTCTGGGCACTTGTTGCGTTTCTGCTGGTGATCCAGCCTTCCGGTCAGACCACGCTCGTAAGGGCTCTGGAACGTGTTCTGGGCACAATTGGCGGGGGCGTTCTCGTTCTGGCGGTTTCGCCATTTCTGCCGGGCCTGCCGGAAATGGCCGTGGCGCTCGCGGTGTTCGTGATTGGCGCGATTGCGATGCGAGCCGTGAATTACACGCTGCTCGTCATGTTTCTGAGTGCGCATTTTATTATTGTGACGGAAATGACGATGCCGTCTCATGGCATTGCGTGGTTACGTATTCTCGATAATACGGTGGGCAGCCTGATCGGCCTCGGCTGTGCTTTTGCGGTTTGTCCGCAGGGTGTCACACAGGATATGAATGGCCTGCTTCGTTCTGCCATTGTTGGCAATCTGCGCTATCTTGCTGCTGTCCTGAACGGTGATGACACTCTCACCACGGACAGAACCCAACGGCAGGCCGGGGTGGACACGACACGCGCTGAGTTTGCGCGTGGTTCTTTACCAATTTTGGGTGGTTTATCGAGCGTCGGGCAGGAAAGCGAACACACGCACAAGCTTTTGCGGTCGTTGCGGCGCCTGAGCGGTGAGGTAACGCTTCTGCGCTTTGATATGGCGGCAGGTCTGTGCGTGCCTGATCCTGAGACTGCGATGTTCTGGCAGGCTAAGGCAGAGGCTCTTTCCGCCGGAGAGCCGCTTGCCGACATTGCAGAGGAACTCGAAAGCGGAAAAATCAGATCGGAGATCGCTGCCCTTGAGAGAGTGGATCGGACAGCGCCCGCTCTCTCAGAAACGCTTCCGAAGCCATAGGGCCTTGGTGTTCGGCGAGTGGCTTAACGTCCACCGCCTGGGCCGCCACCACGGCCACCTCCGCCACCAGGCCCGTGACTGCCGCCACCGTGACCGGGACCGCCGTGAGAGCCTCCACCTGGGCCTCTGCCCGGACGACCGCCCCCTGAGAACCCACCCCCAGGTCCCCCTCCAGGGTGCCCGCCCATATGACCGCCACGATCTATGCGGCCTCCTTGCCAACGGCCTCCTCGGCCCGGATAAGGTCCGACAGCGTAGCCCGGGCCCCAGCCGCCCCAGCCTCCGCCGCCCCAGCCCGTGTTGTAGTAGCTGCCGCCGTAACCGCCGCCTCCATATCCGTCATACCCGACACACCCTGAAAGGAAGGGAATGAGGGAGAAAGCACCGACCAGTGCCAGAGTGCGTGACAGACGAGAGATCATTTCGCATCTCCTGGGACCGTGGTGTCATGCCATTCCATTACGCCAAATGCTGCCCCGGAAGGGTCTGCAAGAATGGCAATGATGGTGTCCTGCCGATCAGGATGAGGCTGAACCAGAATCTTCCCGCCGAGTTCAGCCGCCTTCTGAGCTGTGGCCCCGACACTGTCGACCTGAATGAAGTTCATCCAGCGTGCATGGGCGCCATCTGGCAAGCGGGGTGGCAGCGGGTTAATGGTGGCGCGTGTAATGGATTGGGATTCAAGAAGATAGGCGCTTCCCCGTTTTGCATCCGGCGCGGCTTCAACCTGATAGGCGAACAGTTTCTGGTAAAAACCAGCGGCTTCATAAGGTTTGCTGGTCAGCAGCGCGTTCCAGACCCATTTGCCCTGTTGCGGGGGCGTCGTGTCATCGGGGGTATCGCCTGTGGCGGAACGCAGGGCTGCAAACAGACCGCCCTGGGGGTCTGAAATAACGCTCTCATCGCCGCGGCCTATCACGTTCTGTGGTTTGAACAGGACGTGACCGCCCCAGACCTTTGCGGCATTTGCTGCGGCTCGGACATCCTGCACAGAGATGAATGGTAGCCAGAGCGGATCACCATGCGCGACCATATTCGGGCGTTCGACCAGCCCGGCAACAGGGCGTCCGTTGACGATCGCCTGTGTATATCGGCCTTTCGAAACTGTGACGTCCTTGAACGTCCAACCCAGCAGGGAGCCGTAGAAGGCTTTGGCCTTGTCGAGGTCCGGCGTGGTCAGTTGAGCGTAAACGATCTTGCCGGGGAGAATTTGCTCTTTTGCGGGGACATTGGGCGCAGGTGCCGATACGTCTGCCGCGTGAAGCTGGGGCGCGACGGCAAGGGATAGGCCCGTCCCGAGAAGGAGGGCGATGGATCGCCGGGATTTACGTGTATGCCTATGAAACAACGACAACGGATGTCTCCTTGCAGGACAGGAGGGCGCCTGCGGAGCAGGCATGACGTGAGCATTCAACGCACGTTCCGTTATCTTGTTCCAGATCGGCCCTTTTAAAGGGCTGGATCAGATCAGAGCCAGCTCTGCCAGTTCCCGACGCAGGTGTGGGGGAAGATCAGCGATGCCGTCGCCACCAGCAGATTGTCCGAGATCCGGAGGCGCATCCTTCGGGTCCAGATAGCGCCAACCCTGAAAGGGGCGCATCGTACGTGGTTGCACGGGTATGATGTCGTCTGACACGACGATGAGCGTGCCTTCTGTGCCATCCGGGCGGCGGCAGGCTTCCAGCCCGATGATAGGCTGCCGGCAGAGGATCATGCCGTCCATGACGCGATAAAGGGAGCCACCATCCAGAACCTCGGCGGCCCGTTTGGGCATAGTCCGGGTCGGGACGGCGCCATGACCATTCACACGCGGATGCTTCATGCGTTCCCGAAGAACCTCAATGGTCGGGCAACCGACAGCCAGCTTGATGATGTTCAGCATGTCGGTTGCCTTTCTTCAGGTCTTAGTGGGTCCCCATGGCGTTCTGTGCCTGGTCGACGAACTCATTGATAAAGCGCTTCGTGTCCACGGACTGAACGAGCTTCACCTTCTGCAGGCCCATACCCTTAGGTGCTGTCGCTTCAGGCCAGACATGGGCGTGGCCGTAGTCCATGCCCGGAGCCGTGTTGATGTCCATATAGGCATCGACGGACTTCGTCACCAGATCTGGCTCGACGGCGATAGCGGATGTCAGCTCATCCCACAGCGGCAGGGGCGCATAGAACTTCTGAAGATATTCCGTAACCGGCGTCTTCTTCTCTGCGATGCGGTTCATCAGGTCATGCGTCATCATGATGTCGTTCGAGACATTCCCGACACAGGTGATGGAGGCCCACGGAGCCGTCAGTGTGATGTGTGCGGCTTCAGGGTCGGCGATCATGTTGAAGTCAGAAGCGAAGTCAGCATTGCCCGTGACGGACATCATGCTGGAATCCAGCAGTCCCCCCATGAACACAAGCTGCTTGGCAGTTGCGGCGAAGGTCGGGTCCAGACGGATGGCAAGTGCGAGGTTTGTCAGCGGACCTGCGGCAATGATCGTTACCTGATGGGGATGGTCGTGAACGGCCTTGATCAGAACCATGGCGGCAGGAAGCGGATCGACGGCCATGTGCGGCGTCCCGTCCGGCATTTTGCCGAGAGCAGGCTGGGTCGCGGGCGTCTTGTCGATAGAGCCGAGGCCGCCCCAGGCGCCCTTCCAGGGGATGGTACCGTACTGCTTTTCACGCAGTCGCGTTGCAGCCACCGTGTTGACGAGCGGCAGCGTTGCGCCGTCGGCGACAGGGATCTGTGTCTGTTTGGCGATTTCGAGGAAACGACGCAGATGGGCCGATTCAGCGTTTTCCCAGTCGTCGCCGATCGTGACGGTCAAGGCTAGAAGATTAACGTTCTCGCGGTTCAGTAGCGGAATGACGGACTGAATGTCTGACCCGCCTGGGCCGAGATAGTCGTTATCCTGAATGTAGTATCCCGGAGCCGCAGGGGCAGCGGAAGCAATGCCGGTCAGGGCGCAGGCAGCAAGGAGGGCAGAGAGAATGGATCGGCGCATGGTCTCGTCCTGTTAATTAGCGCGCGATCATGCCCTTAAGTGACCAATCTTGCCAGCAATGCTTCAAGACGAAGTCTGCCTTCGTCGGTCGCTTTCAGGATACCCCCCTCCCGAATGAGATAATTCTCTTCCAGGCAGGCTTCGAGCATGAACGGATCTACGCAGTCTTCCAGTGTCCGGCCCGTACGATAGGCAAAGCGGGCTTCGTCGATCCCTTCGGAGAGGCGTAACCCCATCAGGAGAGCTTCCCGTCCTTTTTCTTCAGGAGACAGGGCCGTTTCGTCCGTGCTGCCAGATCCTGTTTTCTCAACGCGCTCTGCCCATGGTTCGGGCGCACGATGGCGTCGGGTGGCATATAATTCGTCGTCCAGTGTGAGGCGCCCATGCGCTCCGGGGCCAATGCCAATGTAATCTGCGTAACGCCAGTAGGTCAGATTATGGCGGCTTTCCGCACCCGGTCGGGCGTAGTTGGAGACTTCATAGGGCAGGAGGCCATGTCGGGCCGCCGTCTCGCTGGTGAGGTCATAGAGGCGTGCTGCGTCATCGGCATCCGGAAGCGTCAGTTCGCCCCTGCGGTGCAGGGCTTCAAACTTCGTACCGGGTTCGATTGTGAGTTGATAGAGCGACAGATGATCGGCCACCAGATCCAGCGCCGTGGACAGTTCGTTCTCCCAGTCCGCATCACTTTGGCCCGGTCGGGCATAAATCAGATCGAAGGAGATGCGCGGAAACAGGGAACGGGCGGTTTCAAGGGCCTGAATGGCCTGTCCCGCCGAATGTTCCCGACCCAGCATTTTGAGTGCGTCGTCCCGCAGGCTTTGCACCCCGAGAGACACACGGTTTACGCCGGCCTGACGGAAGGCAGAGAATTTTCCCGCTTCCACGCTGGTCGGATTGGCTTCCAGCGTGATTTCCAGATCAGGCTCGGCGTCGAAGAGCGTATGTGCGTCTTCGATGAGGGCTGCGACTGTTTCCGGAGCCATCAGGGACGGTGTGCCACCGCCGAAGAAGATCGAGCGGAGGGGCCGACGGCCCAGACGGGCCGCGTCATGTGCCAGTTCCCGACGCAGGGCTGCGGCGAAGCGCTTCTGTGGGATTTCATCCCGGACATGGGAGTTGAAGTCGCAGTAAGGGCACTTCGCCAGACAGAACGGCCAGTGAATGTAGAGGGAAAGAGGTTCGGTCAAATTGCAATCCGGACGCCGAACTCCACCACGCGATCAGGCGGGATGCGGAAGAATTCCGTGGTCGAGGCAGCATTACGCAGGAGGAGCAGAAACAGCCACATCCGCCAGAGCTGCATCTTGGGAACGCGGGAGCGAACCACAAGCTCATGGGATGTAAAATAGGAGGCCTGAATGGCATCGAACGCGACACCAAGCGCCTTCAGTTCCATCAGGGCACGCGGCAGGTTTGGCATTTCCATGAAGCCGTAGCGGACGATCACGCGATTGATGTTCGGCGCCAGTTCCTGAACGATCGTGCGGTGTCCGCGCTCGGCTTCCGGCTGATCAAGGTTCTGCACGGTTACGAACATGACGTGCTCATGCAGAACCTTGTTGTGCTTCAGGTTATGCAGCAGCGAGTTCGGCACGACGTCCGGGTTGGCCGTCAGGAAGACAGCGAGGCCCGGAACGCGGATGGTGCGGGACTGTGGCAGGCGAGCCAGAAACGAGGCCATCGGCATAGAATCTGCCTGCTGCTTGGCGGCAATCAGGCCACGGCCGCGCTTCCAGGTTGTCATGACGATGGTGCTGATGATGCCGATGGCGAGCGGGACCCAGCCACCATCCGGGATCTTTAGCACGTTGGCGGAGAAGAAGACTGCATCCACGACGAAGAACAGACCGAACACGGCTCCAACGGCCACAGCGCTCCATTTGAAGGTGCGGCGGAAGACCACCATCGCCAGAACGCAGGTGCACAGGAAGGTGCCGGTCACAGCAATGCCGTAAGCCGCAGCCAGTGCGGCGGATGAGCGGAAGGATAGCACTAGAACCAGCGCCCCGAAGGCCAGAATCCAGTTCAGGGACGGCAGGTAGATCTGCGCTTCCTCATCCGCATTTGTATGCACAATGCGGGTACGGGGCAGATAACCAAGCTGGATGAGTTGGCGGCAAAGCGAGAAGCTGCCCGAGATCCCTGCCTGAGACGCAATGACGGTCGCAAAGGTGGCAAGAATCAGAAGCGGGATCTGCGCCCAGTGTGGCCCAAGATGATAGAAAGGATTGGCCAGTGTGGCTGGATCGTGGATCAGCAGGGCGGCCTGACCAAAGTAGTTCAATGTCAGGGACGGCAGTACGAAAAACAGCCACGCCTTGCGGATTGGCGCGCGGCCGAAATGCCCCATATCCGCATAAAGTGCCTCCGCACCCGTTACGGACAGAACGACCGAACCGAGTGCGATGAAGGACAGATAGCCGTGCAGAACGATGAATTCGAGCGCGAAGGTCGGGGAGAGGGCCAGCAGGATATGGGGATACAGAATAATGCCCCGTACGCCGAGAATGGCCAGAACCGCAAACCAGACAACCATGATCGGACCAAAGGCCTTGCCGATCTTCCCCGTTCCCATGGCTTGTGCCGCAAACAGCGCCACAAGAACAATCATGGCGATCGGGATGATGACATGGCTGGCAGATGGAACCGCGATTTCAATGCCCTCGACGGCAGAAAGAACGGACACGGCAGGCGTAATGATGCTGTCACCAAAGAACAGGCAGGTGCCCGCGATGCCGACGAGGCCGAATAGCCATCGGAATCTCTGTGATTTGCAGACGCGCTGGGCCAGGGACATCAGGGCAATGATACCGCCCTCGCCATCATGATCGGCGCGCATGATGAGCAGGACATATTTGAATGTCACGATCAGCATGAGCGCCCAGAACGTCAGGCTGGCCAGCCCCATAATCTCCCATGCGGCGGCCGGATGTTTGGCGGAGCCGACGATATTGACCGAAGACTGAAGCGCATAGAGCGGGCTTGTTCCGATATCGCCATACACGACACCCAGAACGGCAAGAAGTGCACCAAAGCCTACCGGCTTCTTGTGGCTGCTGCCTTCAGAATCCCCAAGTTCGGCGGTGTTTCCATCCTTGCGGGCCTGATCGATGGTTTGCAGGACTTCGCCGCTCTCCACTGGTACCCCGACAACGGGACGAGGAGGGGGAGCGTTATCGCCGTCGTGTTCTGGCATCGGTGGTTCCATTTACGGGCATCGCAGGAAACCAGCACTCCCAACACCTCACACGGACGTGTCGGAGCACGGTCTTTTCCCTCAAGACAGGATTTCTTACAGGGATGCAAGCTGTGCGTTAGGATCCTGTCATGGGACGGGAGCCGAAAATGGCACTTCCAACCCGGACAAGCGTGGCTCCTTCGGCGATGGCCGTTTCGAAATCGGCAGACATGCCCATGGAAATAACCGGTAGTCCGTGGCGCTTGGCCAGACCCGTCAGAAAACGGAAATGAGGTGCTGGGTCCTTGTCTTCCGGAGGAATGCACATCAGGCCCCGCACCTTGGCGCCGAACCTTGTCATGCAGGTTTTGATAAAGGCATCGGCTTCGTCACGCGGGACGCCTGACTTCTGAGGTTCATTGCCGGTGTTGACCTGAACGAGAAGCTCCGGCAGCCGACCAAGCTTGTCTGCAGCTTTTTCAAGAGCGTCAGCCAGAGCCGGCCGATCCAGAGTCTCGATCACATCGGCAATGCGGCAGGCGTCAACGGCCTTGTTTGTCTGGAGGCCACCGATAATGTGAAGGCGCAGGTCTGGCCATGTCGTACGAAGATCTGGAAATTTTGATGCGGCTTCCTGAACACGGTTCTCCCCGAAAACACGCTGACCGGCGTTTAGGGCTGCTTCAACGGCCTCTTTCGGATGAAACTTACTGACGGCGACGAGGCCAACATCCGAGGCTGAACGCCCCGAATTTTCACACGCATGAAGGATGCGACTGCGGATAAGGGAGAGATTTTCTGCAATCTGATCGGACATGGCGGCAGAAGACTCCATTGCGTCAGAAGCCGCAAGATGCGATTTCGGCAGCATGCGAGAGATCGACGCCTGAAAATGACACAGAATACGCCCCCCCGCGGCTCCGGCCGTCCGAAGAACCCGTCCGCTTCCCGTCAGGGAGGACGCCGTCCGAAACAGGGACAGGAGCGCCGCCCTGCGCCTGACCCGACACGCGACCTGGCCTTTGATATCGTCTGCGGTGTGGTCGAGCATCGCCGGATGCTGGAAACGACGTTGGATCGCACGGGACCGATGGATCTGCGGGATCGTGCTTCCGCGCATCGTCTGGCAGCTACGACGCTCCGCTACCTTGGCAGTATGACCGAAATTCTACAGCCGATGCTGCGCCGGGAGCCGCCTGAGCCTGTGCGTTGTGCACTTCTCTTAGGGGTCGCACAGCTTCTGCATCTGGAAACGCCGCCCCATGCGGCTGTTGGTACGATTGTGGATCTTCTGCGTCGTCGTGGATTGGCGCCGTTCGCGGGGCTGGCCAATGCGGTCCTGCGTCGCGTGGCTCGTGAAGGACGGGATCTGATGGAAGGGCTGGATGAGGCTCGTCTGGACGTCCAGCCCTGGATGTGGGGAGCATGGGGACAACGCGCGCGTTCCATTTCCCGTGGCCTTCATCGTGAGGCCCCGCTGGATCTGAGCCTGCGACCCGGCGCAACGGCCCCGGAGGGCGGGGATGTGCTTCCAACGGGGACAGTGCGTTATCCGGCTGGAACGCGCATCGCTACAATGGAAGGTTTCGAGGAAGGCCAGTTCTGGGCACAGGACGTTGCCGCCGCAATGCCTGTGAAGCTGATGGGGAGTGTCTCTGGCAAGACCATCATTGATCTGTGTGCGGCACCCGGTGGCAAGACGGCGCAGTTGGCAACGGCTGGGGCTCAGGTGATTGCCATCGAGAAGGAAGAAGCACGCGCTGTGCGGTTGCGCGAGAATATTGCGCGAATGCGTGTAGAGGCTGAAACAATCGTGGCAGACGGCCTGATCTGGCGTCCGAAAGCTCCCGTGGATGCCGTTTTGCTTGACGCACCGTGCTCAGCCACCGGGACATTTCGCCGTCATCCAGATGTGTTGTGGATCAAACGCCCCCGCGATGTCACAGCACTGGCGCAAGGGCAGGATGCCTTCATTGATTCCGCGCGTGAGATGCTGAAGCCAGGTGGCATGCTGATGTATGCTGTCTGTTCTCTTCAGGATGAGGAAGGCCCGGAGCGCATTCGCGCAGCTCTGGAACGTGGCGGCTGGAGGCACGAGCCTTTTACGGACGTGGAGTTGGCAGAAATGTCCATCGCTCGCACTCCTGAAGGTTTCTTCCGTACACATCCAGGTCTCTGGTGGGACCGAGGCGGGATGGACGGGTTTTTCGCGGCCCGCCTGATCAAGGTTTGATGCCAAACCCCGCCTGACTGCTCAGGCGGGGTTTTTTGATTCGGATTGTCGAAAGACGTGCTCAGACTCCACTGTCTGACACAGCATGTCTTTCCCATTGCAGCGGATGCTCAGCCTAGCTCTGTATCGTTGTTTTTTCAAAGTTCGGCGTCATCATTGACGGCTGAGGATGAGGAAACGCATGGCCGGCCCGTAGGTAAAAATACCCTCCGGTCATTCAGAATCTTCCGGTGCTGGAGAGCGGGGTCTTCATAAATTATTTTTATGAAAGTTTTGTGACTATTCCAAAATTTCTAATTTTAATAATTTTTTTAAGGACTATCGTTTGGAGAAATAAGAATAAGGAAAAAAAACGATGAAGATCCGGAAAGAATATATTCTCCTTTCCTTTGTGATGATGGGATTTTCTCTTTCTTTGGGAGGGTGTTCTGTAAGTAAATCTTCAGAAAAATATGCTGATAATGATCATTATGAACGAACAATAGAAATGATTTCTCCTGAAGGAAATACAATTCCTGATAGGGCGTTGTTCTAGGTCTGTGTAAGCATTAAAGCTGTACCATTAAATCGCTTTGTATTCATGATGCGGTGTTTCTGTGTAGGGCGCAGGAAAAAGGATCGTTTTCCGAAGCAATACGGCAGATTGAGGCTCTCGAAGAGACTTTGATGGATGCGGCCCTGATCGGGGATGGTTGAGCTATCCCATAAGGAAAGTATGGGCAACCCATAATGCTGTTTGGCAATGCTCTTCAAGAAACGAGCGGCTGCGTTGGACATCACAGGCATGGTGGAACGACTCAAAGGTAAGATTGTCAATCTGGCTTCGAACTGATTTTCTTCCTTGCGGGGATCAGTCTGAGGCAAGTACGGGTCATCGACCATACGTCCGTTCAGCAGCATGACGTGCCTCAGTTTTACGGAACTGTTTTCTGCTTAGGATCTATGATGGGGGGCATTGGACCGACCTGTCCTGCCTTGACGGTCTGGTTGCGTTGGCGCGCAAAAATCGTCTCAGTTACACGATATGCCCCTGCCCATCGGTCGGGCAGGGGCGAAACAGCTTACTTGTTTTCTGTTCCAAAGATATTTTCCAGCGTCTGAGCCATGACAGCGCTGTCGAGTGTGCGGCCCAGCCAGATTTCTACACCGATGACACCCTGATTGACGAGCATTCCTAGTCCATCCAGCGTCGTACAGCCGAGGGCTTTAGCATCTTTCAGGAAGCGGGTCTGAGGCGGGTTGGGAATGACGTCCGCAACGACGGTCTCTTTTGTCAAACTGCCCATTTCAACGGGAGGGGCCGCATTGGGGTCACCCAGACCGATAGACGTTGCGTTGATGAGAATGTCCGTCCCAGTGGGAAGGGAAAACTTCCCGGACCATGCCTGAGCTTCGCCGGTCGCTTCAGTTTTGTCGTTGATCAGTGCTGCGATGGTTTCTGCTTTTGAGGCATCCCGGTTGACGATCGTGATATGCGCCGCCCCTGCCAGAGCAAGTTCTACCGCAATTGCGCGGGCTGCTCCGCCCGCTCCAAGGATCACAACCCTTTTGCCGGCAGGAGAGGTTACCGTTTTCAGGGATGCCAGAAAGCCTTTGCCATCAGTGTTATGGCCAATCAGCTTTCCTTCCCGAATGGCCACGCAGTTGACCGCGCCGATGAGCCGGGCGGACTCCGCAATATCATCCAGATGATCGAGAACGGCGACCTTGTGGGGCAGGGAGCAGTTGAAACCCACCCACTCCATGGCCTTGGCGCCTTTGACGGCATCCGCAAGACCGGAGGCTTTGACGTCACAGTTGATGTATCGGGCATCAAGACCGGCATGGTGGTAGCCTGCTTCCACCATCGCCACGGTAGGATTGTCGGCGCAGGGGGTGGAAAACGAACCTGTAAGAATGCTCCGGAAGCCTTGTTCGCTCATGATCGATTATCCTTATTCCGAGACTGTCTCTGACATAGAAAGATAACTGACGCAGATTGTAACCGGCAGGCTGGTTAAAAAAGACCAGTTTTCGGATTTGTGATGGGCTGTGTAATCAGGCTTCCAGTGTGATGATGGCGCGCAGTCCCCCTTCGGGACGGTTCATAAGACGCACATCGCCGCCCTGAGCCCGAAGGATTGTCCGGGCAATGGACAGGCCCAGTCCCGTTCCACCTGTTTCCCGATTGCGGCTGGTTTCGATCCTGACGAAAGGCTCGAAGACACGATCCAGCTCTTCGTCGGGCAGGCCGGGGCCGTTGTCTTCCACGATTATGCGCGCGTACCTGTCCTTTTCTTTCTTCTGAGGAGGCGGGAGCAGAGTGACGTGGGCGCTGTTGCCATATTTCACGGCATTGAGAATCAGATTGTTCAATGCACGTTTCAGCGCCACAGATCGCGCCATGACCCGGACGGGGACACTGGGCGATTCATACACCAGAGCATCGGCATGATCCGGGTAGGCTTCTGCTGCTTCGTCCATGATCGTCTGAAGAAGGGCGCGGAGGTCGAGGGAAACAACCTGTTCGTTTGATGCGCTGTCACGGCCGAATGCCAGAGTTGCCGCCACCATGGATTCCATCTCATCAAGATCCGCGAGCATCTTGGTGCGAAGCTCATCATCGTCAATGAATTCTGCTCGCAGTTTCAAGCGTGTGATGGGTGTCCGCAGATCATGTCCGATGGCTGTCAGCATCAGGGTGCGGTCAGAGACGAAGCGTCTGATCCGCATGGACATGGTATTGAAGGCAATGGCTGCCCGGCGAATTTCGGAAGGTCCGTTTTCCGGCAGAACGGTCGAACTGTTGACGTCACGACCCAGGGCCTCGGCAGCGTCCGCAAGGGTTGTAACGGGTAAGATCAGTCGTCGTGTAGCCCAGACGATCAGGGCGCCACCGCAAAGAGACATCACCAGAAAGGCTATGATGAATGTGGGCGCTTCGAATGGGTTGGGCAATGGCATGGCATAGCGCACCACGACCCAGGACTGTGTATCTGGTAATAGCAGGGACGTTGAATGTGTTCGCAGTTCCTGTCCGCTCCAGATTTCCCGGGGGTAAAGGGAAACAGGAAGGAACGGCCAGCGCCCACCCGGGGAAGTATTCTGGAAATGGCGGTGTTCTTCCGCATTGGGCAAGTGCCATCCGTCTGGACCGTCAGGGTGGGTAAATGGCGGATGTCCCGGATCTGGAAAAGGCTCCATGTCTGCCGGTGAGTGGCCGTCTGGCCCTTCCTGCATCGGGTTAGGCGGCTCAAAAGGACCTGCATGAGGGGAGACATCGTGAGGGCCGGGTTGGAAATGGTCTGAAAAAGCCGGTTTTGGAGGAGGGAAAAAAGGGAGCGGGATCTTGTGACTGTGAATTTCCTGATCTGGGCCGGAGCGCAACAGGACCGTTGTGTTTGAGGGAATATGCAGATCGTCAATGACAGCCTGACGATCTTCAGGCTTTGCTTCTGCAATGGTGCGGTAAATGGAGAAGGCCTGCATCTGGTAATCATGCATCTCACTGCGCTCGGCCATATCGAGGCGGTCAAGCGCATGGATACCCAATCCTGCCAGCTCAATAACGGCAAGTCCTACGATCAGGACAAGGCTGGTTCGGGCAACAAGAGAGCCTGGCAGGAACTTCATGGTCAGATGCGTTCGACTTCTGCGGCCAGAACATAACCGCCGCCACGGACGGTTTTGATGACCTGAGCATTGCGACCATCGTCTTCAAGCTTGCGACGCAGGCGGCTGATGGCGACGTCGATGGCGCGGTCAAAAGGACCAGCCTGACGGCCACGGAGCAGTTCAAGCAGCATGTCGCGGGTCAGAACCCTGTTTGCACGGTCCAGAAGGGCCATCAGCAAATCATACTCGCCTCCCGTTAGGGAAATTTCTGCACCATCCGGGTTGAGCAGGCGGCGTCTGACCGGGTCGAGGCACCATCCGGCGAATATGATCTTGCGGGTATCCGTGGCTTGCCGTTTTTCGGAAGCGTCAACCGTACGGCGCAGAACTGCACGGATGCGAGCGAGCAATTCCCTCGGGTTGAATGGTTTGGCGACATAATCATCTGCGCCGAATTCCAGCCCGATGATACGGTCCGTTTCATCGCTCATGGCCGTCAGCATGATGATGGGAATATTGTCCTGAGACCGCAGCCAGCGCGCAACTTCAAGGCCGCTCTCGCCCGGCAGCATCAGATCCAGCACGACGAGCTGGTAATGGCCATTGGCCCATGCCTTGCGGGCTTCACGGCCGTCGCGTGCCGCAGTAACGCGGAAATGGTTGCGTTCAAGGAACTTGCTCAGCAGTTCCCGGATTTCGCGGTCGTCATCTACAACCAGAAGATGGGGCAGGGTTTCCGTACCCATGATCGTATTACCTTCCGTAGGCTTGTGGCGCGGTTCAGGTCCCCCGCGCCACTTTCGTGCTCAGGCCAGCCAGAATGGAACAGGCAGGTTCTTGGCGCGAAGGAATTCAGGGTTGAACAGTTTTGACTGGTACCTGGCGCCACCGTCGCACAGAATTGTAACAATCGTATGTCCGGGGCCAAGCTTCCTTGCAGTGCGAATGGCCGCTGCAACATTGATGCCTGAAGAGCCGCCTACGGAGAGCCCTTCTTCAGCCGTGAGAGCAAAGATCTGCTCCAGAGCTTCCGGGTCTGGAATGCGTTCAGCATCGTCCGGCGCGCAGCCCTCAAGATTCGCAGTCACGCGGCCCTGACCGATTCCTTCTGTGATGGAACCACCGCTGATCGTCAGATCGTTGGATTTCACCCAGCCATACAGCGCAGATCCTTCCGGATCAGCCAGAATGATTTTCGGAGCCGTTTTTCCGGCTGCTGCAGCCTGTTCGCGCAGACCAATTCCGATACCAGCCAGTGTGCCGCCGGTCCCGCAAGCACAGGTGAAGGCGTCAATCTTCCCGCCCGTCTGATTCCAGATTTCCACGGCCGTTGTTGTGCGATGGCCTTCGCGGTTGGCGGTATTGTCAAACTGGTTAGCCCAGAAGCCACCGGTTTCTTCAGCAAGTCGCCGCGAAACATGGACATAGTTGCCCGGATCGCGGAACGGCTTGGCTGGAACGAGGCGCAGGTCGGCACCAATCATACGCAGGAAATCGAGCTTCTCGCGGCTCTGCGTTTCCGGCACGACGATAATGGCCTTGCAGCCCATGGCCTGTGCCACCAGTGTCAGGCCAATGCCGGTATTTCCGGCCGTGCCTTCAACAACCGTGCCTCCTGGCTTGAGCGCACCTGTGCGGAACGCATCTTCGATAATGGCAAGGGCCGCGCGATCTTTCACAGAGCCGCCCGGATTCATGAACTCGGCCTTGCCATAAATCTCGCAGCCGGTTTCTTCCGAGGCACGTTTCAGGCGGATCAGCGGCGTGCCACCGATGGCGGCCGTCATGCCAGCAGACGGAGCCTGCCAGCCTTTTGAAACGGACTGGTGTGCGTCGGTGATGTCAGTCATACGTTTTCTCCTGTGCTGACGGAATTAGACCGCGTTTTATAAGGATGAGGAAGGCCATGAAGGTACTGACAGCAAAGCAGGCATGGGACGTGCTTGCAAATGAGGCCGGCAGCGTCCTCGTGGATGTCCGAACGCCAGTGGAATGGGCGGAAATCGGTCTGCCCGATTCTGCAGCTCTGCCACGGCCTGTTGTGTGCCTGACCTGGCAGCCCGGTCTGGAGCAGATTTTTCTGGAAGGTCTGCTGGAAGCAGTCCCGGATCAGAACAGTCGCGTGCTGTTCCTGTGTCGTTCAGGGATGCGCTCGCATAATGCGGCGCTTCTGGCAGAACATGCCGGTTATGCGGATGTGACAAACATTGTTGATGGCTTTGAGGACAAGCATGGCCCCGGCACAGGCTGGCGGGCCGGGGGACTACCGTTCACTCACAGACCGCTGTCAGGTTCCTGATCCGCATCGTAGTGGACTTCAAGAACCGCACACCAGGGATAGCGGCTATCGTAACTGTGGCCTGATCCATCCGCGATCCGGCCGTTCGTATCGGTCGGAACGTGGGTGAGGGACACCGTATCATCCACGTTGCCGCCCACGATGCTCAGCTCATGTCCGAACGGCTGGGCAGTCTGGTTGACGGCGGTGACAATGCCGCAATGCGCCGGGAAGCCGTAGGACGTTGGCAGCATTGAGAACGTCACGGATTTGCTCCGCCCACGCCCGACGCAGATCAGATCGCCCAGTTTGGGGGTATAGCTCCCCGGATCATGTGCGCTGACACCGCTGGACTGCCCGCTGGCCGCCGCGTTGATGTAAGTGGCGTGATTGGGAGAATACGGGAAGCGATCATTGGCTCCCGCAACCCGCATGACGTAGGAAATGAAGGCGGCTGACCAAGCATAATGGCCATCATGAGCCGCCTCGAAGCGCGTGCCGTTGGCATCGGTCTTGCCCGTCCAGGCGACTTCCGTTTCATAAGGGTCCTGGCCGATCCACCAGTATTCGCCAATACGTTGCCACAGACCGGGAATACGCTCTGGCTTGAGGGCTGGATCGGTCGGTTCCGGACGATCTTCCGGATCATCATCCGAAACCGGAGAGCCGAACATCCGCCATTCTCGCAGGGCAATGGCTGCGACGTCCTGACGGTTGAATGGCTCGAAATTCCGACTGGCGAAATCTGGAACATGGCTGTTGTAGCCAAGAGTTCCGGTTGTGCCGTTCGCATACTGAGCGTTGGGCGTCTGGGCCGGATACGGGCGGACACTGGTCTGGCTGGCGCAGCCAGTCAGTGCGAACAGTGCGGCCGTAGCGGCTGTTCGCCAGAAGATATGCGAGTCTGACACAATCATCCTCATGCGGGCTCGATGAAGCCTCATCTTGAACGGCAAGTGCGATGGAGCGTCAAGGGCAACGCTCTTCGAGCAGAGGGACAGGTTTGCGGCGCTGAGAACTTCACTGTGTTCTGGGCGGTGCAGATGCGGGGGAGAACCAACGACTTGCGATGATGTTCCAGTAGTGCTTCAGTTTTCTTGAAAGTGTCCGAAATAACAGACTTCGGTTTTTTGTGCGGCATACAGTAAAGAATGAGGTTCAGATGATTTATAAAATCGCGTCTGGCTTGTTGATGGTATGTCTTTTGGCAGGGCTGACAGGGCGCCAGACTTTCACAAGCGAGCAGTTTGGGCGGTATGATGCACATCAGATGCCAGAAAATCATCCGGACGTGCAGGGTGGAAGACCGGCAAACATGCTGTTGAGCCCCCCGCGCAAAGGCAGTTCTTATTACTAAGGCCAGTTAAGGCCCAGATTGCCGGATCTAACAAATGGGTCTGAGGGGTGTACGCCTGAGAAAACTGTAGCCACTCGTCCCGAAGAACTGGAATGGCTACAGCTCATCGTCCTCAGCTTTCAGGGAACAGACTTTTCAGCCCTTCTTCGGAAGCATCACACCGGCCACGCTCGGTGATGAGTCCAGTCACCAGACGGGCTGGTGTTACGTCAAAAGCCGGATTGGCCGCCGGGCTGTTTTCCGGTGCGATACGGACACGGCCCGGATCACCGCTTTCCGTCAGGCCCGTCATGAACAGAACCTCGTTCTGGCTCCGCTCTTCGATCGGGATTTCCTTCACGCCATCGCGCACGCGCCAGTCGATTGTCGAGGATGGCAGCGCCACCCAGAACGGAACATTGTTGTCTTTGGCGGCCAGCGCCTTGAGATAGGTGCCAATCTTGTTGGCGACGTCACCCTGCGCCGTCACGCGGTCCGTGCCGACAATGACCATATCAACATCGTCGGCCTGCATGTAATGGCCGCCAGCATTGTCTGCGATGACCGTATGCGCCACGCCATGGCTGCCGAGTTCCCAGGCCGTCAGCAGGCTGCCCTGATTGCGGGGGCGGGTCTCATCCACCCAGACATGCACCGGGATGCCCTCATCATGCGCCATGTAGATCGGGGCAAGTGCGGTGCCCCAGTCCACGGTTGCAATCCAGCCGGCATTGCAATGCGTCAGCAGGTTCACCCGGCCCTGATGGCCCTTGCGCTCCCAGATCTCCCGGATGAGTTCCAGCCCGTGACGGCCGATAGCCTCATTGACCTGAACGTCTTCATCGCAGATCGCATCCGCTTCCACATACCCGGCATCAACGCGGCGTTCTGCTGGCAGAGCGCGGAGATGCGTCACCATGCGCTCAATGGCCCAGCGGAGATTGATGGCTGTTGGACGCGTTTCGATCAGGTCAGCCGCCGCCTTCTGCAGAGCCGCATCAGAAGCGTCATCCTGCAGCGCGAACACGAGACCATAGGCTGCAACCGCGCCAATCAGGGGCGCTCCCCGGACCTGCATGCTGCGGATGGCGTGGGCGACTGCGCCCATATCGCGCAGTTCAAGAATTTCCACTTCCCACGGAAAGCGCGTCTGATCGAAAATGCGAATGCTTCTGGCGTCGTCAGAAGGGCGCCAGAGACTGCGATAGGCCGTACCGTTGATCTTCATGGAGTGCTCCTGAGAAATGCGCCGGCATGCGGGGCGCGGGGCAATGTCGAAAGTATTTATGGCATGTGCGCGATAGAGACCTGGAACTCAAGACCCGCAGCGTGAGGAGAAGGAACCCCCTGTCCGTATCGTACGTTTAGCGGTTGTCTGGTCGGACTTATTCCGATAGCAGTGGTCTTGCTTGTGTTACTTAATATGTCTGGATTCTCTTTCTAAGCCGTAGGGAAAGACAATGACCGCTTTTGTGAACGCCGGGAAATCTGCTTCGGGCACGGCCGCCGGGCGACCGTCCGACTGCCGAAAGTCCGGTCGGAAGGATATGTCCGCGCTGGAGAAATATCGCATTCTCCGCGAGACCCGCAAAGTTGTCCGTCGTCAGCGCATCGAAGAAGAGCAGAGACTTCAGCATTCTTCTTGACCGGTAGACTTTTGCTTCCCTTGTGAGGCCTGTTAAGCCTGTCCCGTCTCCGCGCTAAGCGCCGGAAGATGGGTTGGGAAAGGCAAGAAGCAGTGTCATTGCGTGTATTGACGGTTCTCCCACCGCGCGAATCTTATGCGGAGGGGCATGCTGGTGCGATTGCATTGCTTGTCAGCCGGATGGCCCAACCGGAAGATCGGATTACCGGGAAGGCGATCAGCGGACAGGCTTTGTCTGGCGGACATTTTGTTCCCCTTGGACTATCTGGCTGGCCGCTTTCCCGGCGCCTGAAATATGGCATTGCCTGCCTGTCTGTGGCGCGAGGGTTCAAACCAGACCTGATTGAGGTCCATAACCGCCCGGATCTCGCACTTTTTCTGTCCCGATTCGCGCGTGTTCGGCTGATTTTGCATAATGATCCATGCTCAATGCGGGGGGCGAAAACCCCGGCCCAGCGACGACATCTTGCAGGCAGAATGCTGGTTTGTGGAGTGTCACGCTGGGTGGCAGAGCGCTTCTTGGAAGGGTGTGGTCCCCTGTCCGTTGCCATCCAGCCAAACTGCATGGATCTTGCAGAGGTTCCTGAGGCGCGTCCACGCCAGAAGACGGTTCTTTTCGTCGGGCGTGTCGTGGCTGACAAAGGCGTGGATGCATTTGTCAGAGCCTGGACAACGATCAGTTCCCGGTATCCCGAATGGACTGCAACCCTCATGGGAGCAGACAGATTTGGCCCGGATTCCCCGGAAACACCTTTTCTGACCCATCTGCGCCCCAAGGCTGAACAGGCCGGAGTGCGCATGGCGGGCTATCAGCCTCATGACTGTATTTTGCAGGCCATGGCTGAGGCTTCGATTGTGGTCGTGCCTAGTCGGTGGCCGGAGCCATTTGGCATGACTGCTCTGGAGGCCATGGCTTGCGGGGCGGCTGTCATTGCCTCACCCGTCGGTGCGTTGCCTGATGTTGTAGGAGATGCTGCGCTTCTGGCGCCTCCTGATGAGGCGGGTACGCTGGAGGATGCTCTCTGCCGCCTGATGGATCAGGCGGCCCTCCGATCCGAACTGGGTCAGAAAGGTCGCGAAAGAGCGGCTATGTTCGGTCTGGAACAGGCAAGGGCGCAGCTTCTGGAGCTGCGCCAGCAGGCCCTTGGGTTTAATCGCGGTTCGGTGGCCCCATAAAGGTCGGGTCGATGGCCTCCGGCACATGATGCGCCAGAATTTCATCTACGGCCTTCTTTTCTTCATCCGTCAGAGACCAGCCAAACACATCTCGCACGCCTGAGACCTGCTCCGGCTTGCGAGCGCCCCAGAGGGCAATGACCGGTCCCTGATCCAGCACCCACCGAACTGCAAAGGCAAGAACGGACTTGTCCCGCTTGGCAGCCAGCTTCCTGAAGTCCTCGACGGCGGCCAGATAGCTCTCGAACTTCGGCTTCTGGAACTTCGGATCGCCCGAACGCAGATCATCCTTCGGGAACGTCGTGTCCTTGTTCATTTTACCGGACAAAAGCCCGCGACAGAGTGCGCCATATGCCAGAACAACGGCATTGTTCTTCTTGGCGTACGGCAGAATGTCCTTTTCACAGGTCCGCTCAAACAGGTTCAGCGGCGGCTGGATCGTGGCAAGCGGTGCGACTTCGCGGAAAATATCCATCTGTTCAGGCGAGAAATTGCTGACGCCAAGAGCGCGGATCTTGCCTTCCTGATGCAGCTTCTGAAGCTCGCGTGCGCTTTCATCAACCGGCGTCTTGGCATCCGGCCAGTGGATCTGCTCAAGGTCGATCGTCTCAACGCGCAGGCGGCGCAGAGAGTCCTCGACTTCCTGTCGGATCCGGGCCGGGCGGGAGTCACGGAAGACCTTCCGGTCTTCCGGCTTGTCGTCCGTCCAGTTCAGGCCAAGCTTTGTGGCGACGAATGCTTTGTGTGGTTTCTCCGCCAGCGCGCGGCCTACAACTTCTTCGGAATGTCCGAAGCCGTAAACCGGAGCAGTATCAATCAGGTTGATACCGTCATCGAGAGCAGCGTGAATGGTGCGGACGCCGTTTTCATCGTCAGGGCCGCCCCACATCCAGCCGCCGATGGCCCAGGTGCCAAGGGCAACGCGAGAGATTGGCGTATCAATGCCTGGAATGAGAATGGTGTCGGTGGACATGTCTGTCTCCGTAGGAAATGGACTGTTTCAAAAAAGCGCATACCCGCCAGGGTGGTTGCATGGAAAGTCGAAACCCGCCATCCAGATTGTCTATGCGCCAGTCTTCCTTGACCCTTACACGCCTCGGCCAGTGGCTTGCCGTCATCCTGCCCCTGACCCTCACGCATCTTCGGGGGCTGGCGGAAGCGGATATGGACTGTCTGGCGGTTCTTCTGCTGATTTATTCCGCCCGAAACAGGCAGTGGGGATGGGCGCGGGAACCGTGGATTGTCGCCACATTCTGCTGGTGGGCTTGGCAGGTGCTCTGCACGCTCTGGGTCTCGCCCGGGCATGGTGCTCTGGGGCAGTCTCTCGCGGCGATCCGCTTTCCAGTAGCCGCGGCTGCTTTGGGATGCTGGGTTCTGCGTGACGCTGTCTGGCGTCAACGAACACTCTGGGTCACCTGCGGATGCGGGCTCTATATTGCCGTCCAGATGCTGTTGCAGGCGACGATCGGCTATAATCTGTTCGGCGTTCCCCGCTTCCATGACGGAACCCTGACTGGTCCTTATACGCATCCGCGGGCTGCTGCTCCGCTTTCACGTCTGATCCTCCCCATGCTGATGCTGGGCTGCACACTGATCGAAGGCTGGAAGACACGTCTGTCGCGCACGCTGGGCCTGTGTGCTGCAACGGTTCTGGCCGTGGTGATCATGGTACTGGCAGGGCAGCGGATGCCTTTCGCGCTGTCCCTGTTCGGGATCGGGATCTGCGCGCTGCTTTATCGTCCGATGCGTCCAGCCGCACTCGTAGCCGCTGCGCTGATGCCGCTTCTGGTCTTTGCCGCCAGCGTTGTCTCACCGGGCAGCTTTTCGCATCTTGTTGTGCTAGCCCGGCAGCAACTGACGCATTTCAGCCAGTCGCCCTACGGCGAAATCTACACCCATGCTGTTGTCATGGCACAGGAGCATCCGCTGCTCGGACAGGGTTACGACGCCTATCGTCATCATTGTGCAGACCCATCTACCTTCCATGGCGTGCCGTGGCTTTCCGTGGAGCACCCGCCGGGCGGCTGGACGGAACTCTGCGTCCAGCATCCGCACAATCATTACCTTCAGGCTCTGGTGAATGCGGGCATTCCCGGCCTGATTCTGTTCATTATTATGATTGCCTGCTGGCTCAAGGCCCTTTGGCCGGGGCGGCAGGGTTCAGCAATTTCCATTGGTCTGTTCGCAGCCGTATTCATTCAGGAATGGCCCATTGCTTCAGCGTCTGATTTCCTGAACCTGCCTTTGGGTGGGTGGGGGTTTCTGTTGCTGGGGCTTGGACTGGCGTTCCGCGATGGCTTTCAAGACCGCTCGCAGAAGCCTATATCGTAACTCAGATTACGGAGGCCCTTCATGTCCAGCACCAGTGACCCGGCACGCACCGGAACCGTTCCCGTTACCGTTCTGACAGGCTTTCTCGGAGCCGGAAAAACCACCCTGCTCAACCATATCCTGACTGCCGAACACGGCCGCAAATACGCTGTGGTCGTCAATGAATTTGGCGAGCTTGGCGTGGACAATGACCTCGTGGTGGATGCCGACGAGGAAGTGTTCGAAATGAACAACGGCTGCATCTGCTGCACCGTGCGTGGCGATCTGATCCGCATTCTGGGTGGTCTGCTGCGTCGTCGCGGGCGCTTTGACGGGATCATTGTCGAGACGACCGGTCTGGCCGATCCTGCACCGGTGGCCCAGACTTTTTTCGTGGATGAGAACATCCGCGAAAAGGCCCGTTTGGATGCCGTCGTCACGGTTGTGGATGCCTTCAACGTCATGCAGACGCTGGACGAAAGCCCCGAGGCTGTCAGCCAGATCGCGTTTGCGGATGTGATTGTTCTGAACAAGATCGATCTTGCTGATGAAGAGCGCCGCAAGGAAATTGTTGGCCGCATCCGCCAGATCAATGCCGTTGCCGAGATCCATGAAGCCCAGCACGGTGGCGTTAAGCTGACGGATATTCTGGATCGTGGTGGCTTTGATCTTCAGCGTGCGCTTTCCACAATGCCGGACTTTCTGGAGAACGATCATCATTCCCACGAAGAGGGCATTGTCAGCATCTCCCTTTCCGTGAAGGAGCAGATTGACCAGCGTCGTTTCCAGGCCTGGATTGGTGCGCTTCTTCAGGAACAGGGCGGCGATATTCTGCGCTCCAAGGGCATCCTGAACTTCAAGGGTGAAGAGCAGCGCTTTGCCTTTCAGGCCGTGCACATGATGGCGGATGGAGACTTCATCGGCCCGTTCCGTGACGGCGAAAGCCAGGCTTCCCGCCTGGTCTTCATCGGCCGCAACCTGAACCGTCCGCAGCTTCGTCGCGGCTTTGAAAGCTGCATCGCGGAATGACACGGGAAATCATTGAAGATCGCGGCGCCGAGCGCCGTTTCGAAAGCCCGATCGTTGGTGTCGCGTCGTCGCGTGACGGCAAAACATTCGCGGCAGCGACAGCGGATGGCGAGATCATTCTCATTCCGCGCGACCAGATGAATACGCTTGGATCATGGACCGTTCTACAGGTTCATGACGGTGCACTCTGCCTGTCGCAGGACTGTCTGCCGGATGCGTTTCTGACGGGTGGTGAAGACGGCAAACTGGTCCGGACATACGCTGACGGCCGGACTGAGGTTCTGCGGGAAGGGCGACGTTGGGTCGATTGTATCGCCACATCTACCACGCATCTTGCGTTCTCGACTGGGCGTGAACTGGAAGTCCGTGCGGCTGAAGGCAAGACGACGCTCAAAACGCTAGATCACCCGTCATCCGTGACGGGTATCGTGTTCGACGCCAAGGGAAAGCGGGTTGCAGCCTCGCACTACAACGGTGCATCGGTCTGGTTCGTGCAGGCGAAGATCGACACAGTGCGCCCCTTCGAATGGAAGGGCAGTCATATCGGAATTGCCATCCATCCGGGCGGTGAGGCGCTTGTGACGTCCATGCAGGAAAACGATCTGCACGGCTGGCGTCTGGCCGATGGGCACAACATGCGCATGAGCGGTTATCCGAAGCAGGTGCGGTCCATGGCGTTTACGCGCAATGGGCGCTGGCTGGCGACGGCTGGTGCAGATGCCATTGTGCTATGGCCGTTCTTTGGTGGCGGCCCGATGGGGAAGGCACCGTCTGAACTGGCGCGCTTGCCGGGCCTGTTCGTCAGTGCGGTCTGCCCGAACCCCAAGGAAGACATCATTGCCGGTGGCTATGAAGATGGCACCGTCCTGCTTGCCGAAATTGGCGGCGGGGATCAGCGCGTCCTTCCTCTTTGCTCAGGGCAGAAAAGTGCCCGTGGAAAAGTGACGGGCATCAGTTTCACCCCGCAGGGTGGTGCAATCATTTTCGGTACGGAAGAGGGAACAGTTGGCGTTGTAGACCTGTCCGCAAAATAGCTGATCAGTCCGTTCGTTATGCAGAACCATAAAAAGAGGCGTCCCTGAACCGGGACGCCTCTTTTTATTCAGGCCGTGAAGAAGTGGCTAAGGCCCATGCCGCGCAGACCGCGACGGTAGGCAATGGAACTCCGATCCGCCATGACATGAGCTTCAAGATTGGGATCGAGCGGCAGGTTTTCCGGCTTCTGCGCTTCGACAATCTGGCGATCTTCTTCAAAGACGCGTCGGTTGAACTCGTAAACATCCTCTACCGATCCGGTCGTATCGAAGTTCCGGCAGATCGGTGCGAACATCCGCGTCACGCGGGCAGAAGCCGGAGAGGCAGCATTCATGATGACGAGCCTGCCGTCGTTCGGAAAATGGATTTCCAGCGTTGCGGTAAAGGGCAGGAAAACCCGGAAATGCCGCAGCCATTCGAAGTCTGCAAACTCTTCAACGCCCAGAAGCCCATGTGGGAAATTGGAGACGTTGCTGCGGTATTCGGCCTCGAAACCCGTTTCAGTCAGCCTCGGCGAATAGGACGGAACGACCGGGTTCTCGGGGTCGGCAAACGTCTCGGTATGGACGAAGGCGAAATGCGCAACGTCAATGAAACCCTCGACCTGGCGACCTGCAAAGCCCTTGATGTCGATCCAGGGGCATGTGATCTGCTGGAACGCCGGATCATCCCAGTGCGGCATGGGCGGCAGGTTGGTTTCCCCGGTCGGGCGCAGACACGTCCAGATCAGACCGAAGCGTTCGACGACCGGATAGGTTCGCAGGTGCAGTTTCGGCGGAATTTTGCTGTCGGGATGGGCCGGAACACGCACACATCTTCCATCCTGCCCAAACCGGAAGCCGTGATAGGCACACGCAATCGTCTTGCCGTTTCCATTGCCCATGCTGAGGGGAACACCACGATGCGGGCAGAGATCATCCGCGATCACGATATCCCCATCCGCGCGATAGACGACCAGCGGTGCATCCAGCAAAGTCACGCCCATCGGACTGTCCCCCAGATCGCGGGACAGCGCAACCGGATACCAGGATCTGGCAAGGATCTGCCAGTCTGCGGGCTCGAACGTACAGTTCCGCGGCAGATCGACGGAGGCCGAGGGGAGGCTGGCGCAGGTTGCGGTCATAACGGGATCTCCGCAGGCTTGAAGAAGGACCTGCAGGATCATTTCATGAATAGAGCGTTCTCGGATATATCATAAAGACGCTCAATGTGTTCTGATATTTAGATAGGATATGCATCGGGAAGTGTTTTGCCTTCCCGGGAGGAGGTAGAGTGTTGTTCCCTATCCGAAATTATCTCATAGTCAGGTTAGAAATGTCATAAGGTAACTTCATGTCTGGGCGGCCTTTTCCGGATCATCTGCGAACAACTGGCATGCTTCTTCAGTATCGGGCGTGGGCCGACAGGCTGACATATGAGGCCCTTCTTCAGCTTCCCCATGAGGAAATTGTGAAGCCTCGCCAGACAACGTTCGATACGATCTTGCAGACGTTGGGGCATGTGTATGTCGTGGACGACATGTTTCATCACCATCTTCAGGGGACGGAACATGGTTATCGTTCACGGCAGGCCGACCAGATACTGGATCTTGAAGAGTGGTGGCATGCGACACAGGCACTCCATCAGTGGTATATGAAAGAATGTGCTGACTGGAGCGTGGAGGATCTGAAGGAGCAGATTGCTTTTGCGTTTATTGACGGGCAGACCGGGATAATGACCCGGGAGGAAATCATTCTCCACGTCATCAATCATGCGAGCTATCACCGGGGCTTCATCGGCGACATGCTGAAGCAGATTCCCTATAGCTGGCCAGCTAATGATCTGACGGTATTTCTACGGAATCATTATGACAGGGGCGTATGATCAGCGATCCGTGTGACCCAGATCATGCTCTGGAGCGATCACGTCCCGTACGCGCTGCTTAAGTTCTTTCGGCCCCGGAAATCCGCCATCACGCTTGCGCTCCCAGATCAGCACATCATCGACGTGAATTTCGAAGCGTCCCCCCGTATCGGGAAGAAGCGCCACTTCTCCGAGAGCCTGCCCAAATGTAGACAGCAGTTCCTGTGCCATCCACCCGGATCGTAGGAGCCAGTTGCACTGCGTGCAGTAGCGGATTGAAACGCGTGGCGCTGTAGAGGACATAAGGCTTTCCTGAAAGGCATAATGTCAGTTTATCATGACACAATGACAGACTTCGCCACAGTCTTGAGCAGACACGTCATGCGACGGTCACAAAGAAACACTTTCCGACCGTCCACAGAGAACATTATGAAGACGAACTGTCTTTTCAACCTTGTGAGGTCCTGAACCGCATGAATATCGCTGCTCGCCTGCCAGTTACAGTTCTGATGTGTACGACGCTTCTCGCAGCCTGCACGGCGCCTTCGCATCAGCCGATCCCGGAAACAGCTATTCCTGATGCGCGGTTGGTTCTTCCTGCGCCTCCTGTTTCAGGCAGCGCAGCACAAGCAGATGATGATCGGGTCTTTCATGAAACACGCAGTCTGAAAGATACGCCGAGATGGGCGCTGGCCCAGCGGGATGCGGATCTGGAAGTGCCGCATCTTGTAAAGGATTTCTCCTGTGCGGTTGGATATACGCTGGATCTGTCCAAGGCGCCTCATCTTGCCGCAGTCCTAAAGCAGATGGAAAACCCGATTGTGCATCGGACCTCCGAGGCCAAGCATTACTGGCATCGCACACGACCATTCGTTGGAACCAACCTGCCGATCTGTACATCTCCGGAAGGGTTGGGACTTCATTCCTCCTATCCGTCCGGTCATACAACGGCTGGATATGGCATGGCGCTTCTGCTGGCGCACCTGCTGCCGGAACATGCCACTATGATCCTGCAACGCGGACGCGTTTTTGGAGAAAGCCGGATTGTCTGCGGGGCTCACTGGAAATCTGACGTGCAGGCCGGTTTCCTGAATGCCTCGTCCGAGATGGATACGCTGCTTGATGCACCGGAACTTCAGGATGATCTTATTGCGGCGCGGAAAGAGCTAAGAGCCATGAAGGGAACAACGCCTGCTCCCGATGCAGCCGAGTGCGCCATTGAAGTTGAGGCTGCCGCTCATTCCATTTTGTCGGAACGCTGAAACAGGCTTGATTCAGGGCGCTTTTTTAGCGTCCTGAACAGGGGTGGACTGAATATCAGATTGAGGCGGTGGACGACTGGCGCGCTCATTGGCTTCCATAAAGCGATCCGCCAGCGCGGTATAAAGTGGGCGGGGGCACACCATTCGCGAGACGCCAAAGGCCAGGAATGATGTGGCTAGAAGCGCCAGCGTCACCTGCTGGTTGTCACACATTTCCATGACAATAATTGTTGCCGTCAGCGGGGACTGCGCCACCCCACAGAAATAGGCGACCGTGCCAAGAAGCACGACAGCGCCCGGTGTTGTGTGAGGCAGGAACTGCTCGATCCAGCCCCCGATGGCGGCACCAATGGCCAGCGAAGGCGCAAACATTCCGCCCGGAATGCCGGAGCAGTAAGACACCAGCATCGCCAGATATTTCAGCAGGAAGAACGATGCTGGATAATGCTCTGTTCCCGCGAAAATGGCGCGGGCCTGTGCGTAGCCGGTACCGTAAGTCGTGCCTTTGGAAATCAGGCCGATGATGGCAAGAACCAGCCCGCAGGCGGCGGCGAACGCAATCGGGCGTTGTCCGGCAAAGCGTCCGACCGGGCCGGGGAGGCCGCGGGAGGCTTTAATAACAAGCGCCGCAAAGGTGCCGCCGGCCAGACCGCCAAGGATGCCGCAGGTCAGTACGGCAATCCAGGCCGTGCCAACGGGAATATCCACATCCGCATGGCCGAAATAGGTGTAATTCCCCAGCAGGGCGATGGCCGTGACACCGGAGACGACCACGACCGTCAGCGTACGGCCGGAGGTGCGTTGTTCAAAAGAGTGAGAGAGTTCTTCAATCGCGAAGACGATCCCGGCCAGAGGCGTATTGAACGCTGCGGCCATACCGGCCGCGCCTCCCGCAAGGATCATACTGCGTTTGGCCGCGATATTGGACTGTCCGAGCAGACGGGAGAAACCGTGCATGACGGACGCCCCAACCTGCACGCTTGGGCCTTCACGGCCAATCGACGCCCCGCAGATCAGACCCAGGCAGGTGAGCAGGATTTTGCCGACTGAAATCTTGAGAGACAGAACACGGTCCACAACCGTGTAATTGTCGATGTGGAGGGTCGCAATTGTTTGCGGAATGCCTGACCCTTGTGCACCTTTGAAGATCGTACGGGTCATCCACGTGATGAAGGCCAGACCAGCAGGAGCAATGAGCAGCATGGCCCATGGGTGCCAGGCGATAATTCTGGATCGCAGATCGGCTGCGGCATCACCCATATGCGCAAACAGAACAGCAATGACGCCGACGAGAACCGCACCGATCCAGTAGATGGCTGTGCGGCGCCACTGTGTCGTAGTGGCGCGCGCAGACCGGCGCAGATGATGGATGCGGTCTTTGCGGCGGAGGGCGTGCTTTGAGGACAAATGCCCGGCGGGTATTTGCTTAGGTGCGGAGTCGGGAATTTGGGGCGAAGTATCGGCCAATGGAAGACGTCCGGGAAGGAGTGTCGGGCAAGGGAAGATACGCCCGGTTCAGACCCGCGCGTTACAGTCCCGGTCCTGCCAGTCTTCTTCGCGTCGGGTCAAGCAGTCTGAACCGATCAAGTGTAAAATCAGTGAAATAACTGAAAAACCGGGCTCAACATTCGGGAAAACTGACAGCCAGACCACCCAGAGATGTTTCCTTGTAACGGTGGTTCATGTCCGCACCGGTCTCCCGCATCGTCCGGATGACCTGATCCAGAGAAACATGGTGTACCCCATCCCCCCGCATCGCGAGAGATGCTGCGTTGATGGCCTTGATCGCGCCAAAAGCATTTCGTTCGATACAAGGAATCTGCACCAAACCACCGACGGGATCACAGGTCATGCCCAGATGATGTTCCATGCCGATCTCTGCTGCATTTTCTACTTGGTCCGGAGTGGCGCCTAATGCCGCTGCAAGTCCAGCCGCCGCCATGGAACATGCAACGCCCACTTCGCCCTGACATCCGACTTCCGCACCGGAAATGGAGGCATTGCGCTTGAACAGGGCACCGATGGCAGTGGCCGTGAGAAGAAACTCCCGCATTCCCTCGCGAGAGGCTCCGGGGCAGAAATCTCGATAATAGCGCAGAACCGCAGGGATGACGCCGGAGGCACCATTGGTCGGAGCTGTCACGACGCGACCGCCTGCAGCATTTTCTTCATTCACGGCAATGGCGAAGAGACTGACCCAATCCATGATCTCGTGCGGTGCACGCTGGTTCCAGCGAACACCATTTTCCAGCTTTCGGAAAAGGGCCGGAGCGCGACGTTTGACATGGAGTTTGCCGGGAAGGACGCCATCTTCCTTCAGCCCGCGGTCAATGCAGTCCATCATCGTATCGAGAATACGATCAATATAGGCTGTGACGTCCTGATCGGCCCGCAACGTTGCTTCATTGGCCCGGATAAGACCGGCAATGCCCAGCCCCGTCCCTCGACAGTCTTCCAGCAGTTTGCGCCCGGAGGTCACATCATAGGGGACGCTGACGGGAGGAATAACTTTCGTAGCCGGAGAGGTATCTTCCGGCACAATAAAGCCACCACCGATGGAGCAATATCGCTCGCAGGAGATAACGGTGTCCGTATCATCGAAAGCTTCGAATTGCAGAGTGTTCGGATGAACCGGGGGAACGGTTTCATAATCGAACACGACATCTGATGCCGGGTCGAAAGGGATTGTGTGTCCATTCACGGTCAGGCGCTTGGTGGACTGGATCGTTTCAATGACGTGGCGTGCGTGATCCGGTGCAATGTCGTCTGGCAACCAGCCTTCGAGACCCAGAAGTACGGCGGTATCTGTTGCATGACCAGCACCTGTCCAGGCGAGGGAGCCATACAGTGTGACCTGAATGCGGGACACGGGCGTATCTGCGAGCAGGTTCTGCACAAAGGCCAGCCCGGCTCGCATGGGACCAACCGTATGGGACGAGGACGGGCCGAGCCCGATACGGAACAGGTCAAAAAGGCTGATCATATCAGAAAGCTCCGACGCTCAGGACAGCACCAGAACGCCGGAATGTTTGGCTTTGTCTGCGGGTTCGACGTGAATGTGAATGGAAGCGCGTCCGAGTTCTTCACGCAGGGCCGCTTCAATGCTGTCGCAGATTTCATGGGCGTCATGAACACTCATTTCGCTGGGGACCACGAGGTGAAATTCCACGAAATGCAGGACGCCAACCTTGCGCATGCGCAGGTCATGCGCTTCCAACGCTCCTGTTCCGCTGACGGAGATAATGCTTTTGACGGTCTCGACCGTGTCAGCGCCCGGCGTTTCATCCATCAGGCCGGACATTGAAATGCTCATCATCGAGAAACCGGCACGAAGCACGTTCAGAGCCACCAGCGCTGACAGTACAGCATCCAGACGGTCCCATTTCACCAGCGGAATCAGCGACACACCAATAACAAGAGCGACCGTTGCCCAAACATCGGACTGGACATGCTCACCCGCCGCCAGGAGGGCCTGCGAGGAATTTTTTCGGCCAAAACCGATGAGAATGCGGGCCCAGACCAGATTGACGATTCCGGCCAATGCGTTCAGCGCAACACCCTGAAATAGCGCATGAACCGGCGTGGGGTGCATCCAGTCGTGTACGGCAATTACCAGGATGCCAAGTGCGGTCAGAACAACCAGAACACCCTCAATGACAGCAGACAGATATTCTGCCTTGCCGTGGCCATAGGGATGATTGTCGTCTGCGGGGAGTGCCGCGATGGACAGAGCCCAGAGTGTTCCTGCAGCAGCAATGACGTTCAGGATCGTTTCAATGGCATCTGACAGCAGGGCCTCGGAACCGGAAACCCAGAATGCTGCGTATTTGATGGCCAGAACCACCACGCTCACCCCGATGGAAGCGCGGGCAATCTTGATACGGGTCGAAGGCATGAAGGTCCTTAACAGCAGGCCTGTTGAAGATCGCAGGACACTGGAGGGCTCTCGATCTGGAACGTGGGATGGGAGATACCAAACTTCTCCCGCAAAATCACGCTTGCCTGTGTGATGATCTGTTCAGACGTCTGGGACGCAGCCTCTTCACGCAGAAGATGCACGGTCAGGGCCGTCTCCGTGGTGCTCATGGGCCAGATGTGCAGATGGTGCAGCCCGCAGACACCCGGGATAGCAAGCAGGGCATTTTGAACCTCTTCGGGCGTAATGCCTGCTGGCACACCATCCAGAGACAGGGAGACTGCGCCTTTGAGCAGAGACCACGTTGCCATGATGATGGACGCGGAAACGACCAAACTGACGATCGGGTCAATGATCTGGAAGCCCGTCCAGACAATCAGCAGCCCCGCAATAACCACGGCGAAGGACATCATGGCATCCGAAGCCATATGGAGGAAGGCCCCGCGGATATTGAGATCATTGGAGGCGCCCTTCATGAAAAGAAGCGCCGTAACGGCATTGACCGCAATTCCTACAAGCGCCACCCAACTGACGGTCATGCCTTCAACCGGCCCGTGAACAAAAAGCCTGACAACAGATTCCCAGATGATCCCGCCTGTCACCAGAAGCAGGATCGTTGCGTTTGCCAAGGCGGCTAGAATGGTTGATCGGCGGAGGCCATAGGTAAAGCGGGTCGTCGGTGCACGTCGGGCCAGACTTTCCGCGAGCCAGGCTGCTCCCAGACCCAGAATATCGGACAGGTTGTGTCCGGCGTCTGCTAACAGAGACAGGGAATGCGCCCAGACACCCCATAGCGCTTCGGCAATGACATAAACCGTGTTCAGGGCGATCCCGATGGCGAATGCCCGGCCGAAGCTTGCGGGGGCATGAACATGCTGATGCCCGAACCCGAAGCCGTGGTTATGTCCATCACAGGATCCATGATCATGGTCGTGTCCGTCATGGCTATGCTCATGTGTGTGCTCGTGCCCGTGTGAGTGATCGTGGGCATGATCTGCATGGTCATGCGAACAGGCGTGATGGGATTCTGTGGTCATGTCCGGGCAGGTCTGTGGCTGATCCGAAGATCATACTGCATGTCCATGCTTCAACCCAAGCAATGATCTGGCAACGGTGCGAGAGGCGTTGAGTGACCTTCTGTCGGGCAGGGCGGCGGCTGTCTCGGATCATCATGACTGGACACGAATGTGTCGTTCCGTAACACATGGATTGTCACACCCTGCATGTCCGCAGAGGGGACTTGCACGGAGAGTGTTCATGAAGGGTACCGTCCTCGGTTTCGATAATCTGACAGGTGAAGGTGTGATCCTGAATGATCAGGACGTTCGGTACTCATTTTCAAAGATAAACTGGCGGGACACTCTGGCGCCTGAGAAGGGGCAGCGCGTTGATTTCGAGCCCTGGGGCACAATGGCCAATAACGTGTTTCTGGATGTTCACGCAGGGCAGTTCGCACCCGCAGCGGATATGTCTTTCAAAGAGGCCATTCAGGCCTGCTTCCGTCGGGTGACGGATTTTCAGGGGCGTTCCCGGAGGAAGGAATATTGGTACTTCAGGATCTTCGGAATTGTCTGTTCCGGCTTGTTTTCTCTGATTTCCGGTGACTTGAGGTACAGCAGCGGGATTAGTGTCGGCCTGCTGGAGATCGCGATTTCCCTCGCGTGGCTTTATCTGTTTGTCGTGGATCTCAGCGTGTCGGTCAGACGGCTGCATGACATCAATCGTTCAGGCTGGTGGACGCTGCTGTACCTTACAGTCATCGGAACAATCCCCCTGCTGATCATGATGTGTTTCGATACCAATCCGCGTATCAACAAATGGGGCTATCCCGCCAAATAGTCTCAACTCCCGCTGGACACATATCCCGCGACCCCCCGCCGCCACCACAGCATCATGAGGGCAAGAAAAACGAAGCCCATAGCGGGGGACAGCAGACCGAACCAGAGCGGCATCCCCAGCGGATCGGGATGGTTCAGCATCGCGAGGGCCGGGTAGTAGCAAACGGCAGAGAGCGGAAGGGCCCATGTCAGGAAACGCCGCAGCCAGCGGGCGAACATGGTAATCGGGTACTGTCCGGCTTCCACGCCGCCATAGGTCAGCACGTTTACAACCTCCAGCCCTTCTACTGTGATGAAACACAGCGCGGCCTGCCCGATCAGGATACCGAGAAACATCACAGCTCCGCCTGCCACGGCCCAGGGCAGAAGCCAGACTGTATTCCACGACACATGAGGCGAGAGCCAGAAACCTGCCCTCAAAACGAACGCACCTTGCAGAAAACGACCGATCGGCCGGAGGCGCAGTTCATGCCCGAGCAGAAGAACCAACGTTGAGCGGGGACGCAACAGCAGCCGGTCAAACGAGCCGGTCTTGACGTATTCGCTGCCGAACACATCAAAGCCACGACCAAGCGTTTCGGCCACTGAAAAAGAGACGTTCACCAGCCCATAAAGAACGGCGACCGCCCCAATATCCCAGCCCGCAATACTGCCAAAACGGTGGAACAGGCTCCAGATGCCGAAGAAGCTCAGCAGCGTCGTGACGAAATTGCCGACAAGCTGAAGGGCGAAGGTTCCGGGATAGCGAAGCTGTGCCTTGATCGAGGCACCAGCCATCCGGCGATAGAGCGTAAAGGCATTCATGCGCCCTGAACCTCCATCCTCGACACGGTGCGATTCATCCAGAATCGCCCGATCATCGTCAGTGCCAGGATCCAGAAACACTGGATTCCCAGAGCGGCCACAACGCCCCCCAGAATGGGCATCCCCATGTAAAGCCGGATCGGAATATCCGAAATACCTGCGAAGGGCTGGAGCAGCAGCAGTTCGCGCGCCCAGTCCGGATAGAGCGGCAGCGGTAGCAACATGCCGGACATCAGAACAGCCAGAGGCGTTCCCACGGCATAGGTGCCAAGGGGCGACAGGGTGCGAGCGGCGATGATGTTCCACCACATCACGATGCTGGCTGAAATGAAGGCCCCCAGCACAAAGGATATCAGTGCCAGAAGGGCGGCTTCAAAAGACTCAGGAGGTGCGAGGCTCCACCCGTTCAGGCCAACGAGTGCGGCCAGCGGGCCCGCCACGACCGCCAGAAGGACGGCGCGGGGAATCGCATTGCCCAAGAGGCGGGCAAGGGAAGAGGAGAGCCACCAGTTCCACAGATCCACCGGGCGCAGCAGATCATAGACAATCGCTCCACTCTTTGCAGCTTCGCCAATCGCGGGCAGGCAGCCAAGTGGGAGCAGCGTGAAAAATGACTGCTGAATCCAGGTGTAGGTCATGGCCTGACGCAGCGTCATCGGCGCATTCACGTCCGGTGCATGGTGATACACGGCGGCATAGGCCATCAGCGAGATCGCCCCGAACCACATCTGCGCAACCAGCCCCGCCAGAACGGCGAGGCGATACCGCAGCCCAATTTTCCATTGCAGGACGAAAGACGTCACATACGGGCGGATCGTCACGAGGCATGATCCGCGTAGAAGCGTGTGATGATCTCCTCAATCGCCGGGCGGCCGATCCGCAGATCTCCCAGATCCGGGAATGTGGAGAGGTGCGCAACAAGAGCAGGAGCGGGGAGGCGTTGCGGATCAAACGTGATGGTCACGCTGCGTGTTCCGCGCTCGGTTTCCACTGCGCCGTCTGGCAGAAACAGTTCCGGCGGAGGGCCCGTGAAATCCGCTTCCAGAATACGCTCGGACAGTGTTGTCGCTTGAAGCGCCTCAAACGGGCTGTCTGCCAGAATACGGCCATGCCCAATGACGATAACCCGGTCTGCCAAGGCTTCAATGTCGTGCATGTCATGGGTGGTGAGCAGAACCGTCGTGCCCCGTTCCCGCCGCAAGTCCCGCACAAAAGCACGGACTGCCAGTTTGGATGGTGCATCCAGCCCAATCGTCGGTTCGTCAAGAATGACCACATCCGGATCATGGATCAGAGCCGCAGCGATCTCAGCTCGCATCCGCTGCCCCAGTGACAACTGCCGGACGGACTGATCCATGATTCCATTCAGGTCCAGTGCCTCCGCCAGACGGTCCCGGTTTCGCCTGAACCGCTCCGGCTCCACACTGTAAATATCGCGCAGAAGTGCCAGCCCTTCCGCAACGGACAGATCCCACCACAACTGTGTCCGCTGGCCGAACACAACGCCGATGCGCGCCACATGGGCAATGCGGTTTTCCCAAGGGACCAAATCCCCAATGCGTACCGTACCGGATGTTGGGCGCAGAATACCGGACAGAATCTTGATGGCCGTGGATTTCCCCGCGCCGTTCGGACCGATGAACCCCGCAATTTCGCCAGCCGGAACCGTGAAGGAAATGCCGTCCAGCGCCGTGATTTCACGCGTCTTTCCACGCCAGCTTCCGCCATCGCGGACTTGATACGTCTTGCGGAGGTCCCGAACCTCGATCACGGCGGCAGTCTTCATGGATGAACGCGGTCCCTGACAGGCAATATCACTAACAGTTCTGAGGCAGCTTTGCCTCTCCGGCAAGTGGGTGGCAGGACTGTGTGTCGTTACCTAATTACCCATAGTCCTTCGGCATACGGTAAGAGGGACGCTGTCTTTTGAACCCTAACCGCCAGGATGATCTCATGGCCAGTAAACGTATTCTCATGCTCGCAGGCGATTTCGTTGAAGATTACGAAATCATGGTGCCCTTTCAAATGCTGCTGATGGTTGGACACAAGGTGGACGTGGTGTCACCGGGCAAGAAGGCTGGAGAGCAGGTGGCGACGGCCATCCACGATTTCGAAGGCCATCAGACCTACACCGAAAAGCGCGGTCACAACTTTACGCTCAACGCCACCTATGCGGGCACGAGAGCGGAGGATTACGATGCGCTGGTCATTCCGGGCGGTCGTGCGCCTGAACAACTCGGCACTGATGAGAGCGTGCTGGATCTGATCCGGGCTTTCGTGACGGCTGACAAGCCAATTGCCGCTGTCTGTCACGGCCCGCAGCTTCTCGCCGCGGCCAATGTCATTTCCGGTCGCAAGGTTTCTGCTTATCCGGCCTGTCGTGCTGAAATGATCCTGGCAGGTGCAGACTATCAGACGATTGCGATTGATGGTGCTGTGACGGACGGCAAGCTGGTGACAGCCCCTGCTTGGCCAGCGCACCCGGCTTGGATTGGCCAGTTCCTGAAGGTTCTGGGCACGAAGATCGAAATCTGATTTTTACCCGACCAGGTTGTCCGCCGCGAAAGGCTGCTTTCTCCCCGAATGGGAGATGTTACTCGCGGCGGATTTTCATGACCGGATGAAATCAAGAATCGCATCCGCGCCCCGTCGTGCAGCGCCTGGTGAACGATTTCCCAGAGAACGGCTCGCCATCTCCACCTGTCGATCGCGATAGATGGCGTGGCGTGCGGGGGCGGCGTGGATGATGGCCATCAGATCCTTCGGATCATCCACCACGTCTCCAAGGTGCCAGTGGGCGAAGTCGGGATTGTTGCGCCAGTCGATTCCGTGAGCGTTCAAGAAGACGCAGGGGCGGGGCGTGATAAGGAATTCATAGACCTGACTGCTGACGTCCCCGACATAAATGTCGGCGGCGGAAGTATAAGTCATATCAACGCAGCGATCCGAGCCGGTATCAATCAGAATACCGGGCGTGGTGCGTGTATTCCACCGCTTGCGTACCGCATGACTGCGGCGACGGAACATCTTGGTGTGCGGCGCCACGATCAGATTGAATGTGGATTGTCTTCCAAACAGTTCAAGCATTGGTTCAATGAATCGCCCCCATGATGACAGACCACGCGCTTTATGCGCGTTGTAGAGGACTGTTGGTCGAGGAATGCTGAAAAGAGGGCCATCCGCACGATGTAGCATCGCGCAGGTTTCGAGCTTCACAGACCCGATGACTGTGTGATTGTCTGGCTGGATCAGGCCGCTTTTCAGCATCCGTCGTGCGGATTTTTCGCCTGGAAGCAAAACGTAATCGAAAGCCCGCACTTCGTCTGTGAAACCGCGCGCGCGATCACCGCAGCCATGGGGGCCGTAGATCAGGCGGGGGTGCGTAATTCCCAGCGATCGGGCAGACGCCACAGTATCCTCGACCGTGACAATTGCGTCATAATGATTAAGTTCCGCCACATTGTCACGCAGGACCAGATTTTTGAACATGCCCAAAGACCGGATCGACTGCATCAGGGTCGTGAATTTGGATCGATGTAGTGGGAGACAGGGCGCTGCAGGAGCCCCCGCGGCCAGACGCACACGCTCAAGGTGGTGAGGCGTTTCCGGATCGTTGTAATAATTCGTAATATCTATACCATGACGGGTCGCCAGTTCCAAAGCGATTGTCGCCCCGTGATAGCACTGGTAGGCTTCGGCAATGTATAGGAATGCAATTTTCATAATGTCAGCAGCTATAATTTTCTTCTGTAATGAAAAACAGCATCCTTGACTGCTCTGTTACATAACAAAGGATTACTGAGGCGCGCGCTAGCGAATGTCGCATGGCTTTTGGCGGGCAAGGGTCTTGGTGCGGTGCTTAGTCTTATTTACTTGGGACTCGCCGTCCGAACCCTCGGTGCCGAAGGTTTTGGTCAGTTCACGCTGGTCTTCGGAACTGCGCAGACAATCGCCGCTGTTGTCAGTTTTCAGACCTGGCAGATCGTCATCCGTTATGGCGTACATCACGTCTCCGCCGGCAATGAAGGAGCGCTGGCCAGACTGGCGGGTTTCTGTATCGGCCTCGACATTACCGAAGCCATCGCAGGCTGTCTGATCGCATGGGGCGGTGTGACGCTGCTTGCCCCTCTGCTGGGTTGGTCAAGCGGATTATCTCATGCGGCGCTCGCCTTCTGTTTCGTCCTGCTGTTGTCTGTGCGCTCTACGGCCGTTGGCCTTCTGCGTCTGCATGATCGTTTTGGTGTGGGAGCAATGGCGGATGCGGTGACACCTGTGGTGCGCTTCATAGGGGCACTGGTGGTGGTGGCTCGTGGAGCCACGGTGACGGGCTTTCTTCTGGCCTGGGCGGTGGCGGATATCGTGACGGCGCTGGCTTACTGGATCTGTGTCGTACGGGTTGCTCCCCGGTCCCTGGCTCTTGCTGATCTGCGTCAAGGCTGGCGTGCACCTGCTGAAAACCCTGGTATCTGGCGATTTACATGGATGGTGAATCTGGGTTCGGTCATGGGTACGGGGTGTAATAATCTGGTTGTGCTGGTGGTCGGCATAGCAACGGGTGCAGTCGATGCGGGCCAATATCGGCTGGCCTATCAGCTCAGTCAGGCCTTGGCCCGGGTATCCGAGATGTTTTCCCGCGCTGTTCTGCCAGAACTCGCGCGCGCGCATGCCGGTCAGGACCGGGATAATGTGCGAATGCTGTTGCACCGGACGACGCGGCTGGCCTTGGGGGCAGGCGTTGCGATTGCGCTTGTGCTCGGAACGCTGGGCAGGCCGGTTCTGCGTTTGGTGGCCGGGCAGAGCTATCTGGACGCCTACCCTATGCTGCTAGTGCTGGGTATCGCCGCGTCTCTGGATCTGATTGGTGTGAGCTTTGAGCCGGCGCTGATCGCGACGGGGCATGCGGGTCGTGCATTTCAGGTTCGGGTGGTCAGAACGCTTGCGTTGATGGCAGGGCTGGGATTGCTGATGCCGGATCTGGGGGCTATGGGGGCTGCATTGGGCATGCTTGTGTCTTCGGCTTTAGGGCTGGCGCTGTCTGCCTTTACGGTGTGGTGGTCTGTAGCGCGGCGCGAGCAGATCTCTTCGTCCTCAGCGGCGCCGGGGCCAAGGTCTGGACCATAGCATTAAGCTTCTGGCCTTCCTGTTAAAAAGAGTCCTCGCAGCAAAGAGGCATTGGCGGACCGGGGCGCAAAATCGTAGAGAGGGAGCATGACGACTCCTTCTTCTCCGCAGGGCCAGCAGCCCGGCAACAAACCTCTGTCTTCCAGACGCACGGAACACGTCATGGAGCGTGCGTTTTTCGCGACGCGCTGGATTGCGGCACCGTTGTATTTCGGTCTGACGATCGGCTTGCTTCTGGTGGCGTTCAAGTTCTTCCAGCAACTCATTGGGCTGGTCCTGAAAGCCACAGGGCTGGATTTTGATGACGTGTTTGTTGGGGTGCTGGATCTGATCGATCTGGTCCTGCTGGCCAATCTGCTGCTGATCGTCATGTTCTCAGGATACGAAAACTTCGTCTCCCGTCTCGATATCCGCCAGCATGAGGACTACCCGTCCTGGATCGGGCATGTGACGTTCGGGGACATCAAGATCAAGCTCATGGCGTCCATCGTCGCCATGTCTGCCATCCATGTTCTGGCTGATTTCATTCGTGTGGATGAGACATCCACGCGTGCTCTGGAATGGAGCGTCGGGATTCATCTGGCCTTTGTTGTGTCCGGTGTTCTGATGGCCGTCATGGATCGCATCATGGAAGGCTCGCCGGATACGCATCACGCTGACCCGCAGCCAGAAACCGCCCAGAATAAAGAAAAGCACGACGCATGATCCGCCTGACAGAACTGCGCCTGCCGCTGGAGCACCCGGAAGGTGCACTCCGGGAGGCAGTCCTGACGCGTCTGAACATTCCGTCTGACGCCCTTAAAGACTTCAAAATCGCCCGTCGCGGCTATGACGCCCGCAAGCGCGGCCATATCGTTCTGGTATACAGCATCGACTGTAATATTACGGATGAAGCGGCTGTTCTGGCTGCTCATGAGGGCGACCAGCACGTCCGTCCAACGCCAGATACAACCTATCATCTGCCCAAGGCGACTTTGCCAGAAGGCATGCCCCGCCCTGTTGTGGTTGGGGCTGGCCCATGCGGAATCATGGCGGCTCTGACCCTGGCACAGGCTGGTCTCAAGCCAATCATCATCGAACGCGGCAAGGATGTCCGTTCCCGGACGGTGGATACGTTCGCCCTTTGGCGCAAATCTGTTTTGACGCCCGAGAGCAACGTGCAGTTCGGTGAAGGTGGGGCAGGAACGTTCTCGGACGGCAAGCTCTATTCCGGTGTGTCCGATCCACGGAATCTTGGACGTCGCGTTATCGAGGAGTTCGTTCGGGCTGGAGCGCCAGAAGAGATCCTCTACGTGTCCAAGCCCCATATTGGCACTTTTCGTCTCGTCTCGATGGTCATGTTCATTCGTGAAGAAATCGAGCGTCTGGGCGGGGAATACCGCTTCGAAACCCGTGTCGAGGGTTTTGACATGGAAGGCGAGGGCACGGAGCGTCGTCTGCGCGGGCTTCACCTTTCAACGGGAGAAACTCGCCCAGCCGAGCGTGTCATTCTCGCAGTTGGACACTCAGCACGCGATACGTTCGAAATGCTGCGTCAGGCCGATGTCGCCATGGATGCCAAGCCCTTCTCCATTGGGGTTCGGATCGAGCATCCACAGTCCGTTATTGATACCGCCCGCTTTGGTTCCGATGCGGGGAATGAGATCCTTGGTGCTGCGGATTACAAGCTGGTGCATCATGCCTCCAACGGGCGCTCGGTCTATTCGTTCTGCATGTGCCCCGGTGGGCAGGTTGTCGCGGCAACGTCTGAAATCGGACAGGTCGTGACCAATGGCATGAGCCAGTATTCCCGCGCGGAGCGGAATGCGAACAGCGGCATTGTCGTGGAAGTCACGCCTGAAAAGGACTTCCCGGATGATGTTCTGGGCGGCGTCGCATTTCAGCGGAAATGGGAAAAGGCAGCGTTTGTGGCAGGTGGCAGCGATTATCGCGCTCCTGCCCAGCGGGTTGGAGATTTTCTGGCGGGGCGACCCTCCACCACGCTGGGCGATGTGGTGCCGTCCTATCAGCCGGGCGTGACCCCAACCGATCTGACGCTGTGTCTGCCAGATTTCGTCTGCGAGGCCATTCGTGAAGCCCTGCCGCGTTTCGAGCGCAAGCTGAAGGGCTTCTCAATGGAAGACGCGGTCATGACGGGTGTTGAAACCCGTACTTCGTCTCCCATCCGCCTTCAGCGAGACAGGGACGGACAAAGCCCAACCCTGCGTGGTCTGTTCCCGGCCGGCGAGGGGGCTGGTTATGCTGGCGGGATTCTGTCCGCCGGGATTGATGGCATCCGTACGGCGGAGTGGCTGGCAGCGTCTCTTTAAGACGCTGCCTCTTCATCGCCTTCCATAGTTTCGCCTGGAAGGTTCTTCGGTTGAAGCAGGGCGATACCCGCTGTCACGGCACTTGATCCCACCACAAATGCTTCAGCCGTCAGAGGCAGGGTAATTGGCGTCCGTCCGATGCCCGGAATGATCCATCCGGCAATGCCTTGTCCGATGGAGCCAAGAGCATAACCCAGGCCCATCCCGAAACTGCGTGTTTCGGACGGGAAGCACTTGGCCAGATAATGCGGCACGAGCGCAAAAATCCCGGAAGCGGCAGCACCCATGATAAAGGCAGCCGTCAGCAGCATGTTCCACGACGGAGCACTCAGGAACGGCCAGATTGTCAGCACGACAATGGCAATCGCACCCAGCATGACTTTCAGATCACCGAAGCGTTCTGCCAGCCATCCGCAGAGGATTTTTCCGCTGAAAGACCCGATGCAGTAAAGCGTGATCGGGATGAAAACGTCCTGTGGTGTCAGATGATGGGACCCGCGCAGGATGGTAGGATAAAATGTATAAATGGCCGCTTTCTGGAACTCCAGAAAGCCCATGAAGGCAATGGCCTGAATGGCCGCGCCATCCAGACGAAACCGGACCCTTGGTACAGGCTGCGTTGGCGTTCGCGCCTGTCCTGCCGCGCGCTCCGCGCGATTGCGAAGCCAGACCGGACTTTCTTTCACGCCGAGCCGAATGAAGATCGCCAGAAGGGCCGGGGCCAATCCGATGAAAAACAGCATCCGCCAGCCATAATGCGGCAGGATCAATGCCTGCGCTCCGGCAGCAGCAAAATAACCGACTTCATAGCCGGACATCATGAGCGCGGACGCCATGGGTCGCGTCCATGCTGGAACGCTTTCCATCAGAAGGGCTGCGGAGGCTGTCCATTCGCCACCAAAGCCGATCCCAAACAGGAATTGCACAATGCCAAGCATTAGCAATCCATGAGACAGGCCCGTCATGGCGGAAAATACGCCAAACCAGACGACACCCAGCATGAACGCCAGACGGCGCCCGTAGCGATCCGCCAGCCAGCCCCAGCTTGTATTGCCAATGGCGCGGCCAATGGATTGGGCCGTCAGAATCATGCCCAGAGCGCTGATGGTGCATCCGAATTCATGGGCGATGTCTGGCAGTGTGAACATCAGGGACGTCTGGTCAAAGGCGTCCAGAAACCATCCCAGAAAAGAGGCGAACGTGACTTGCCAATAGGGGAGGAGGGCCTTGAGAGAACTGCGGGAAGACGTGTTCGGGGCGGAGCGGGAAGAGGCGTCCGTCATCAACAATGTCCTGACAGGCAGATTGAACCTGCACGCTTGATGGAAGTGGCACGGAAAATCCGCAGGGATAAATCGGTAGCAGATTCGTCCTGATTGCGCGAACGAAGAATGAGCCCCTACAGTTCCAGCAGGATTCACTGAAATCACACGGCAAAGTGAGGAGAAAACGCAGGCTGTTAAGGGAAAATTAGGGGTCTGACGTCATTTTCCTGTCTGGATAGAACAGGAGATGTCCGAATTGGATGACATGGGACAGGAGGTCAGTTACGGGACGGCGGCGCCTCGTGCTCTGGAAGGGGCAAAAGAAACCGGTAGGAACGGACTGCAAAGCGGTAGCCCTGTAGGGGCTGTCCCCCCGCCAAGTGCTGGAATGTTTGCTACGACCTTGCGCAGTCGCCGGGCCCGTCAAAAAAGTGCGCTTCCTCCGTTAAGGTGGCTTCCCAGACTTGCCAGTGCACGTGGGGGAATGGAAAAGCTGATTGGCGCGCAGGTGGACATGAGCCAGTTGTGGCTGGCTATTCCCCGAAGGACAGTGCGTCGCAGTCGTCGAAAGTCACTGGATCAGCAGCAGCGGGAGTTCGACCTTGAACTCCTTCAGACCGCTTGTGCCCAGGCCGCGACATGGCCCGACGACATGCGACTGATGGTCTCTCTTGAAGACGATCAGGCGCCGGATGTTGCTTTCAACAAGCGGTTGAATGACGTTCTGGACCAGACGGGTTTCCCTGTTTCCCGTCTGGATCTGGTTTTTCAGGAAAGCGGTATTGCCCAGAGCGAGCGGGAAGTATGCTGTACGCTTGCGTCACTTCGGGACCGAGGGGTGCAGATCTTCACCAATGGCTTTGGGATTGCCCCCTCCAGCCTGACACTCCTGCGAGACCGGGCCATCAGTGGTCTTCTGGATGGGGTGCAGTTTGATACGTCTGTTCTGTCAGCGTCTACGCTCTCATGGTCTGTGAAGGGGGATGTGCCGGAACTGGACGAGGGAGCTGTTGCGTTTTTCCGCGCTGCCTTGGACGCAGTGAGAACCCTTGACCTGCATGTTCGCGCCACAGGCGTCGATACACCAGCACAACTGGATTTCGTGCAGAAAAACGGTTGTGTAGAGGCCTCAGGCCTAGCTCTTCTACCCGCAGAAACGACTGCGCAGATTGCAGAGCGTTTTGCCGGAACAGAAGGGCGTACCCGCCGCCGTCGGATGAGTCGGACGGCAGAAGGGTTATGACGGGCAGTGTCAGCAGAATGTCTTACCCTGCTGACACGAAATGCACTTGCGTCAGATTTTGCACTGATACTGAAACAGACGTTCAGGGTCGACGCGCAGGAGATTGCCCAGCATGGGAAGGACTTCCGTCAGGGCATCCTCAATTGCTTCAAGGGACTGTCCAGTCTGGTCAGCAATGTACTTCAGGTGCTTCTCGCCCATCAGGACTTCAACTTCCTGCGGTGTGAGGGGATTGGCTTCAGTGTTGTGGATTTCACTGACCCGTGTTGCCAGATGACAGTCATCACGCATCAAACGGATGGTGACTTCCGTTAGGCCCGACCTGTCCATACTGGCATTGCTGAGCCAGTCGCCGAAGCGGACGAACAGGGAGGTTTCTTTTTCGCCTTTGGTTTTAACGGTGGTGGTCATGACCTGTACTCCTCAACAAGGGAGGGACTGGCCGCATCCTGAGGGACTTGGCCCTGCACCGACAACGCATGAAGTCTGGTTCAGTCGCACGGGGCGGAAACACCTTCGCGTGATGTTTCCGCCCTTTTTGCGTCAGTTCAGAGGGCCGCTTTCGACCAGAACAATTTCGGCATCGTCTTTGGCCGTAATAACAATGCGTTCCACATCGGTCAGGGCTGCGCCATCCCGTGTTGCGACAGTCTGACCGTCAATCTCCAGACTGCCGGTTGCTGGCACAAGATAAGAAAAATTCTGCCGCCGCGTCTCGAACGTCACTGTTTCGCCTGCTTTCAGAGTAGCACCAAGGACGCGGGCTTCGGCCCGGATCGGTAGCGCGTCGTCGTCCTTGAAACCGGATGCGAGCGTGACGAACCGTCCGTTACGTGCGTCTTTCGGGAAGGGTCTTGTTCCCCAGCCTGGCGTTCCTCCTGGTTCATTGGGAATGATCCAGATCTGGAACAGCGTGGTGTCCTCGGTTTCCTTGTTGAACTCCGCATGGGTGATCCCGCTGCCTGCGGACATGACCTGAACGTCGCCAGCTTCTGTGCGCCCTTTGTTTCCCAGGCTGTCTTCGTGGGAAATAGCGCCCGTGCGGACATAGGTGATGATTTCCATGTCCTTGTGAGGATGGGCACCAAAGCCGGTGCCACCCTCGATCCGGTCGTCGTTCCACACACGCAGGCGCCCCCAGTGCATGCGGTGACGATCCATGTAGCCAGCGAATGAGAAGTGGTGTCGGGCATCCAGCCAGCCATGGTTGGCATGTCCAAGCGAAGAAAAGGGTCTGATGTCGAGCATGATGTGCTCCTGTTGGTTTGTTCTGACTTCCAACATGGGGCTCGGACAAGGTAAAGAAAATGGAACTGATGGAAATGTAAAGTTTCCAGAAACGTCATAAAAAGGCTTCTGATGCTGCCTGATCTCGAAGGCTGGGCTGTTTTTGCGCGAGTTGCGGAAAGCGGTTCGTTTGCGTCCGCCGCACGATCACTGGGACTATCGGCCCCAACAGTCTCCAAAGTCATTGCCCGGCTGGAGCATCGTCTGAAAACAACGCTCTTTCAACGGAGCGCACGCCATCTCTCCCTGACGGCAGCAGGTATCGCCTGTCTGGAGCGGGCAAGGCGAATGCTTTCGGATGGGGAGTGGCTGGAGGCCGAACTGCGGGAGGGATCAGTCAGCCCGCGTGGAACAATCCGGCTGGCAGTTCCAATGGGGTTCGGGCTGGATATTCTGGGGCCGGTTCTGCCTGCCTTTCTGGAAAAATATCCGGATATTTCGATGGAAATTGATCTGGATGACCGGACCGTAGATCTGCTCGGCGGACGGTTTGAAGCAGCAGTTCGAATTACGCCGGGTGAATTGCCGCCCGCGTCCAGCGGTGGGGCGCATCTCCTGTGTCGATCCATGGTGAGGTTCGTGTGTTCACCCGACTTGAAAGCGAGTCTTGGCCCTCTGGAGACTCCGGAAGATCTCTCTGGCAAATCTGGTCTGCTGTACGCGAATACCGACCTGCCGGATCTGTTGAGACTGACTCATCACGACGGGAAACAGGCATCCGTTCGACTGCGCGGCAGGATGACCGTCAATAATGGTGACATGCTGCTTCCGGCACTGAGAAACGGCACAGGACTGGCACTTTTGCCAGATTTCATGCTGCGAAAAGATCTTGAAACAGGCCGACTGGTCGAAGTTTTGCCCGGGTGGCAGGGCAATGTCCTGTCGGTTTGGTTCATGGTCGTCGGGTGTGGTGCGACACGCCTGCAGATGCCAGCCAGACTGCGTGTTCTCTTGGCTTATCTGGAGCGGACACTTGGCGGAAAGATGTCACAGGATTACAGTGCCGCGCAGGAGAAAACGCGATGAATTATGATGCGATGTTCCAGTCCGCCCTGGACGGTCTGCGTGCTGATGGCAGCTACCGTTACTTTGCGGAACTTGAACGCCGATCCGGCAATTTTCCGAAAGCCTATCATCATGGGCTCGGTCGTGATGTCACAGTGTGGTGTTCCAACGATTATCTCGGCATGGGACAGCACCCGGAAGTTCTCAAAGCGATGCATGATGCCCTTGATGAGACGGGCGCAGGCGCAGGTGGAACACGCAATATTTCCGGTACGAACCACTATCATGTGGAACTGGAAAAAGAGCTGGCGTCCCTGCACGGCAAGGAAAGCGCGCTGCTGTTCAACTCGGGCTATCTGTCCAACTGGGTCACGCTGGGAACGATTGCAGGCCGTCTGCGGAACTGTGTGGTTCTGTCGGACGAGTTGAACCATGCATCCATGATTGAAGGCATCCGTCATTCCCGCGCTGAAAAGCAGATTTTTCGTCACAACGATGTTGAAGATCTGGAGCGTCGTCTGAAGGAGCTCCCGGCGGATGTTCCGAAGATCATCGCGTTCGAGTCCGTCTATTCCATGGATGGCGACATTGCTCCGATCGAGGCCTTCTGTGATCTGGCCGATAAGTATGGCGCCATGACCTATCTCGATGAGGTCCATGCCGTGGGCATGTATGGCGATCACGGTGCGGGCGTGGCTGAAAAGCTGGGCCTGTCCCATCGTCTGACGGTCATCGAAGGGACGCTTGGCAAGGGGTATGGCGTTGTGGGTGGCTATATTGCTGCCTCCGCGCCACTCTGCGATTTTGTGCGTTCCTTCGGCTCAGGCTTCATTTTCTCCACGGCTCTGCCGCCAATGATTGCGGCTGGTGCGCTGGCGAGTGTGCGGTATCTCAAGCGCAGCAGTGCCGAGCGTGAGGGGCAGCAGCGCGCCGTGGCCTATCTGCGTGCGGCGCTCGACAAGGCTGGCATCCCGCATGTTGGTAATCCGAGCCATATCGTGCCGATTATGGTGGGCGAGGCCGAACTTTGTCGTGACCTGTCAGACGAGTTGCTGAACCGGTTTGGTCACTACATCCAGCCGATCAACTTCCCGACCGTACCGCGCGGAACGGAGCGTCTGCGTCTGACGCCGACGCCGCTTCATACCAATGAAGCGATTGATGAGCTGGTTGAAGCCGTCTCCACGCTGTGGCGTGAGCGTCAGCTTAAACGCTCTGTCGCTGCGTAAGCGGGCGATTCAGCCTAAAAGAAAAAAGGCAGCCACATCGGGCTGCCTTTTTTGTGCATGGGGTCAGGCCTGAACGTAAACCCAGGCTGTCCGGCCGGAGCGCAATGTGACTTCGACCCGTTTGTAGTCTGACACTTCATAGGCATCCGCGGCCCGCAGTTCTGCTTCCGTAATGCGGAAGACTTTCCCCGCAACCTCATCCGATGGGTTCTTGCTGGGAATGACGACAGGGTGAAAACGCTTTCCACTTGCACGCAGGACGTCAGGGTCCGTGATTTCCACCATGGCAGTCGTATGGCCAGTCATGGCGTCCTCTTCTCCGTCCAGCAGGCGGCCGAATGAAGAAAGTTGGACATCGTCCTGCTGGAGTGTGCCGTAAGAGAACAGGAGGACTGAGGCGGCTTCGGTCATGAGAAAGTTTCCAGTCATCAGGGATCAGATGCGCTTGTAGCCCTGCCAGAGGGCCGTAACGAGCTGGCCGTCTGCCTGTGGGGTCAGGGTGATGTAGAGGCCATCGATCTGTTCCAGAGGAAGGCAGTCATCGACTTCCATGAAATTGTCCCGATGCTGATGGTCGTATCCAACCAGAAGGCAGGTCTTGGCTTTGGCCTTTGCTTCCGCTTCGGAACTGGCAACCAGAAAGGTGAAGGCGTGTTCTTCCTTCAGTTCACCCGGCGCATAACCGCCCATATTGATGAAATAGAGGGTTTTGTCTGAGGTGGGCTTGGTTGTGCTGAGTGTTACGGCATAGCCGTCCGCCCAGGACACTTCACCATAAGCGTCGACATGCAGGGAGTTCCGGATGCCAAACCAGCGTTCACCAAGGGATGGGTATGCGTCTTCCGGTTTTTCAGCGACGGCGAACTGAACGTCATGGACTTCGATATTCGCACCCGGGGCGCTTCCGCCCAGATAGAACACATACAGTTTCACGAGCCCGTCTCCTTGGTTTCAAAACGTCATATCAGCTTTGTGCCGTAAAGCTGAAGTCAGTCGGTCAGAGCTTTGAAAAGGATCTTTCCCATGGTGTCCGTGCTTAGAGTTGCCGCCCTTCTTGCTATCCTCGTTCCTTTGGGAACTGCGTCTGCGCGGGATTATCAGACGCAGGACAGTTGTGATGGCTTTCCGAAGGTCTTTCTGAAGACGCGGCCCGGTCTTTGTGTGGGGCTGGTGGCCAGTCATCTGGGGTTTGCGCGCGGGGTGGCAGCTATCGGCCATGATGTGTTCGTTCTGGATATGGGCGGTTGGCGAAAAGGCCAAGGCAGGTTGCTGCGACTAAAGCAGGACGGCCATGCCCCTCCGGAGGTTCTGCTGTCAGGGCTCGATGAGCCTAGCGCGTTGGTCTCTGGGACGGATGGTGCCCTCTATATGGGCGTTGCGGGAAAGGTTGTTCGTGTGGACCTGTCCGGAGCGAGACCCCAAATGCGGGATGTCGTCACAGGCCTCCCTGAAAAGGGGAGGCATCCTCTGACAGCGCTGGCCTTTGCACCAGACGGGCAGCTTTACATCAATATCGGATCGGCAACCGATCATTGTGAAACGCCGGACGGCGATGCGCCTGACGCGCGGAAAGCCTACCCTGAAACAGCACAAAATCCGCCGCGTGCAAGCATTATGAGCGTTCGTCCGGGACCAAATCCGGTCCTCTGGAAAGACACAAAGCTGGTTGCGACGGGTCTGCGCAATAGCATGGGCCTGGCAGTGCTGCCGAATGGAACGCTGGTTGCGGCTGTTAACGCACGGGACGCCATCAACAAAGCCGATCCTGCCTTGTCTGATACGGAATTGCCTCACGACACCTATGACGTGATCCGTCCGGGGGCGAATTATGGCTGGCCCTATTGCTTTGATGACAATCAGCCCAGCCCGGAATACCCGCATTATGCCTGTGCAGGCATGGAAAAGCCTGCCTTGCTGCTTCCGGCTCATGCCGCTCCACTTGGGTTGCTGGCTTATCAGGGCGACGCGCTTTCAGACCTGCAAGGGCAACTTGTGCTGCCATATCATGGGTATCGGAAGACCGGTCATCGGATCATGACGCTGAACATCAGCCCGAGTGGGGAGCCTGTAGGTGGGCCCGAACCGCTGGTCTGGGGTTGGGAAGGGCGTACTCCACTCTCCCCTGCAGGGGCTCCGGTCTCCGTTGCGGAAATGGCAGATGGCAGCCTGCTGGTGTCTGAAGATCACAACGGCACACTTCTGCGGATCGCGAAAAGTGATCCTCACGGGGAAACGCATTGACAGCATGACACCAATGCGATGAGTGTTGCCCTCACCAGGGGGAGCTTCGCCACAAGAAGCTGAGAGGTCACTGAAGGACTGAGAAGTCTGCGGTGTGACGACCCTGCCGGGCGCATCCTGCGTTCGGGAAACCTGATCCGGTTAGAACCGGCGGAGGGAATGGTGATGACACACAGCACAGCCGGCGCTGCCGGTACGCCATGCTGTTGCCCCCGCTGCGAAAAAGGGGGCGACCATGGGTGATATTCCAAATAATCTGAATAAAGGGCCGGCTGTCGGCCACGTGACGACAGGTCCGATCCAAGGCTCGTGTAAGAAGTGGTCTGAAGCGCCGGGGCGTCCGGACATTCTGGTGCCATATCGCGAAATCGCGCTGCATCCGTCTGCGAATGAGGAGCCTGTGCGTGTCTATGATACGTCTGGGCCCTATACGGACACGTCCGTTAGCATTGATGTGGAGAAGGGTCTTTCGACGCCGCGTGCAGCATGGCTGGCAAAGCGTGGCTTCCAGAAAGTCGAGGCTCGTGCCGTCAAGCCGGAAGATAATGGCTTTGCCAGCGAGGCACAGGCTGTTCCAGCGTGTCCGGCGCCTCATGACGTCTATTCCGGCGATGGTGCTCAGTACGTCACACAGTATGAATACGCACGGGCCGGGATCGTCACAGAAGAGATGATCTACATTGCCCACCGCGAAAACGTCTGCCGTGCCGAAATGGTGGCCGGTGCTGAAGATCGCCGGGCGGATGGTGAGGATTTCGGTGCGGAAATCCCGGCGTTCATCACGCCAGAATTTGTACGGGAAGAAGTCGCACGCGGACGGGCCGTGATTCCGGCGAACATCAATCACCCGGAACTTGAACCAGTCATTATTGGCCGAAATTTTCTTGTGAAGGTGAACGCCAATATCGGCAACTCTGCCGTGACGTCCTCTGCTGCGGAGGAAGTCGAGAAGCTGGTCTGGTCCATCCGCTGGGGTGCGGACACAGTGATGGATCTGTCCACGGGGCGGAATATTCATAACATCCGTGACTGGATCATGCGGAACTCCCCAGTCCCCATCGGGACGGTGCCGCTTTATCAGGCGCTGGAGAAGGTGAATGGCGTTCCCGAGAAGCTGACTTGGGAAATCTTCCGGGACACGCTGATCGAGCAGGCTGAACAGGGCGTCGATTACTTCACGATCCATGCCGGTGTCCGCCTTCAGCATATTCCGCTGACAGCAAAGCGCACGACGGGCATTGTCTCGCGTGGTGGCTCCATCATGGCGTCCTGGTGCCTGGCCCATCATCGTGAGAGCTTCCTGTACGAGCACTTCGAAGACATCTGCGACATCATGCGCCGCTATGACATCACCTTCTCATTGGGGGATGGTCTGCGTCCGGGATCAATCGCTGATGCCAATGATGCAGCGCAGTTTGCCGAGTTGGAAACGCTGGGTGAACTGACAAAGATCGCCTGGGCCAAGGGCTGTCAGGTCATGATCGAAGGGCCGGGTCATGTGCCGATGCACAAGATCAAGGTCAACATGACCAAGCAGCTTCGGGAATGTGGAGAAGCGCCGTTTTATACGCTTGGTCCGCTAACAACCGATATTGCGCCGGGCTACGATCACATCACGTCCGGTATTGGTGCGGCGATGATCGGCTGGTTCGGCACAGCGATGCTCTGTTACGTCACACCAAAGGAGCATCTGGGTCTCCCAGACCGTTCTGATGTCAAAACGGGCGTGATTACGTACCGTATTGCGGCGCACGCTGCCGATCTGGCGAAGGGGCATCCCGCAGCACAGTTGCGGGATGATGCGTTGTCACGGGCACGGTTCGAGTTCCGGTGGGAAGACCAGTTCAATCTGGCACTTGATCCGGACACGGCACGGAGTTTCCATGATGAAACCTTGCCCAAGGAAGCGCATAAGACCGCACATTTCTGTTCCATGTGCGGCCCGAAATTCTGCTCCATGAAGATCAGCCATGACATTCGTCGCGAAGCGGAACGTCAGGATGGCATGGCACAGATGAGCGAAGTCTTTCAGGAGCATGGCGCCAAGCTTTATGTTCCTGAAAAGGAAGTAGAAACGGTCTCGGAATAACCCGATAACCGAAATGATTTGGGGGATGGCCTTGCGTCTGTGGGCCATCACCCTCATCATGCTGTGATGCCGTTCAAGGAAGACCTCGTCCCGTTCCGAAAGACCCGCAAGGTCACGAAACTTGCAAACCGGCTCGGAACTTCAACGGCCAACTGCGTCATGCATGTCATGATCAATGATCGTCACGGTTTTGTTCGTGAAAGCGCATCCTTTCTTCTCGTATTGGAAAAGATCTGGAAGGCGCGCGGCCTGAACAGCGAGCAGGTCTGGGCAGAAATCGGAGAAAGAATCCGCCTTGCAGATGAACTTCGTGCTAAAGGCATCCGTCCGCGCAAAGGCGGCCAGTACCGTTCTACCAAACTGCCCTGATAAACTGTTCTGAGTGATGCCTGCGTTTCCAGACCTGTCTCATGTTTCTCCAGATGATCTGAGCCGGCTGGACATCGGTGTTCTGGTTATCATCGGCCTGTCGGCTCTCTGGGGGCTAACGCGTGGTTTCACCACGGAACTCTCAGGGCTGGTGGCATGGGCGTCTGCTGTTGTTCTGACCTATCGTTTCCATGCTGCTCTGGTACCGTGGATTTCCCCCTACCTGCATGAAAGCTGGCTGGCCGAAAGCGTAAGCGCGGCTGTTCTGTTTATCGTCATTCTTCTCCTGCTGACGACAGTGGCAGGTCGGGTAGGTGCTGCGGTGAGGGGCACTCTTTTTGGAGGCGTAGACCGCATACTGGGCGCTATTTTCGGCATTCTGCGCGGATATGTGATGCTGATTGCACTTTATCTGCTGGCAGGGTCTTTTTTTGGCTCATGGACCTCTTACCTGATGCAGGGAAGCGTTTCCGGGCCTTATATTGTGGCCGGAGCCGCACGGCTGGCAGGTTATCTGCCACATTCCTTGCAACCACATCTTGCATCTCCGCCCGCAAGCGGCCATGACGCGTCGTTGTGAACCCAGTCCGGAAAGGCCGAACTGCATGACTGCCTCCGATACTCTTAACCGTCCTTACGAGGAATGTGGCGTTTTCGGCGTCTGGGGCGTTCCTGATGCGTCTGCCCTAACGGCACTTGGTCTCCACGCTCTTCAGCACCGTGGCCAGGAAGCTGCCGGTATCGTCAGTTTCGATGGCGAACGGTTTCATCAGCATAAAGGTCTTGGCCTTGTTGGGGATGTGTTTGGTGACAGCCGTGTTATGGCGACCCTTCCGGGTAGCGTCGCTATTGGTCATAACCGTTACGCCACAACGGGCGGAACGCATGTTCGGAACGTGCAGCCGCTTTATGCTGACTACGAATTCGGCGGTTTGGCGGTTGCCCACAACGGCAACCTGACCAATTCAGCTACGCTGAAGCAGGCGTTGGTCAAGCGGGGTTGTATCTTCCATTCCCTGACGGATACGGAAGTCTTCATCCACCTGATCGCCATTTCCCTGTATTCCACCGTGCTCGATCGCTTCATCGATGCCGTCAAGCAGGTGAAGGGAGCTTACTCCCTGATCACTCTGACCCCGGATGACGGCCTGATCGGCATGCGTGATCCGTTGGGTGTGCGTCCGCTGGTTCTGGGGCGTATTCCTGGCCATGAAGGCGGAAATGGTGGCTGGGTTCTGTCCAGTGAGACCTGTGCTCTCGATATTATTGGAGCAGATTACGTCCGCGACATCGAGCCGGGTGAAATCGTGGTCATCAATTCTGATGGGCTGCGGTCCCTAAGGCCTTTCGGGGATCAGGGGGGACGCTTCTGCGTCTTCGAATACATCTACTTTGCTCGTCCGGATTCCGTGCTTGAGGGACAGCCTGTTTACGAGGCGCGTAAGCGCATCGGGGCAGAGCTGGCGCGTGAGACTGCGGTTGAAGCAGATGTTGTGGTTCCGGTGCCGGACTCCGGGGTGCCTTCCGCGATTGGATATGCGGCTGAGAGCGGTATTCCGTTCGAACTGGGCATTATCCGCAATCACTATGTAGGTCGAACCTTCATCGAGCCGACGGATCAGATCCGGAATCTCGGTGTGAAAATGAAGCACTCCGCCAATCGCCCTGTTCTGGCTGGTCGTCGCGTTATTCTGGTGGATGATTCGATCGTTCGTGGCACGACGTCCCGCAAGATCGTGGATATGGTCCGTGCGGCAGGTGCAACCGAAGTGCATATGCGCATTACGTCCCCGCCGACACGTCATGCCTGCTTTTACGGTATTGATACACCGGAAGAGAGCAAGTTGATGGCGGCAACTCATACAATGGAAGAAATGGCGGCGGCTATCGGTGTCGACAGCCTCGCTTTCATCAGTTTTGACGGGTTGTACCGTGCGTTGGGGCATGAAAGCCGTGCTGAAGGGGCAGGGCGTTATTGCGATGCCTGCTTTACAGGTGATTACCCCATTCAGTTGGTGGACAAGGAAGGCAATCTGGTTTCCTGACTAAGCCTGCCTCCGGGTACATTAAAAAAAGCGTTTACCCACTATGGGGCGACGCTTTTTTTGTTTCCACTGCAAAGGGCGGTGACGTGATTGTATCGTTCGCTCTCAGAACAACGGCATCTCGGCCAGTCCCCTTCGCAGCGTAGAGTGCGGCATCTGCTTTCTGCCAGACATCTGACCAAAGCGTTTTTGACGAATATCGAATATCTGCGCCAATACTCAGCGTGGCTTCAATACCTCTCTCTCCAATATTTTTGGCATCCTGTGTGAAAGTTTTCTTCAGGCGGTGAGCAAGCTCCAAGGCATGGGAGATGCTGGTGAAGGGAAAGAGAGCAGCGAACTCTTCTCCGCCAATACGGAAAAACTTGGCCTCCTGGGGTAAAACCTTCTGACTGGCCCTGACGGCGGCAATAATGACCTGATCCCCTGTCGTATGGCCATGGTGGTCGTTAATGGTTTTGAAATGGTCAATGTCCATAAGAAACAGTACATAGGGACGAGAAGAGTCTGTGTTCTGTTCCATCCACAGGTCCATGGCCCGACGGTTACCTGCGTGTGTTAGTGGGTCCTGAAGTGTCAGAAGATGGTGCTCTGCGGCTAATCGTTCCCGGGGAATGGCAATCATTGCCAGAGCGATGACAATACCCTCGATGATGACCAGAAAATTATACAGGATAATGGCCCAGACCGTTGAAGGCTGGCTACCGAGGGGTTCGGGAAGAAAAGGTGTTGAAAGGGTAAGTGCGCCGTAAACGAGCGTGTAGAAGGCAATGATTCTGCATAAGAGCCGTTCGGCTGATGTCTGCTTTTCCGTAGAGCAAAGAAGATCCCGGGCTGCCTGAAAATGAAACCCTGTGATGAAAAGCATGCGGACAATTGAACTGACAACGTGTCGGGTTCCGCTTGATGCAGCGTTGGCGGAAATGGCCAAAGACACCACACAAACAATCAAGACTGCTTTCAGGCACGTCCGACGACCCAGCATGGTGCGTATGGCCTGCCAGCCGAGACCATACGCTAATGTCATGAAAACTGCGCCAATACGCAGGCCCCACAGGCCGGGGATGAGAAAGGGGCTGGTAAAGAAAAATCCCGAAACTGACGCTGCCAGAAAAGGGCTGGAATACCAGAATGCTTTTCTGGTTTTGCCATGGGCCAGTTCAGCAGCAGTGAAATAAAGGCCGAAAATAAGGAAAAGAACCGTGCTGTATGCGAGCAGCGTGGTTGGGTCCGGGCTCATGACAGAAAGAGCGGAATTCCTTTAATCCGCATCGTTGATCTTCCTGTTCATGCGATACTCCGTCTCACGAATACAGTTCGTCCGGGGTTTCGTTATGATTCCCGGTTGAATGTGTATCAAGCGGTACGGACATGACAGCTTCCAGGCCCGGATGAAGAAGCGTGTAGGTCAGAGTGCCGGACAGGCTGCTGACAACGGCTTTCATCATACGCGTACCAAAGCCGTTTCCATTCATATCAATGTCGTGACACCCCTGATCGGACACTGTCAGGATCAGCCGATCGCCTGTTTCCGAAAGGGTGATATGCAGCGGGCCTGCGTCGCCACGATAAGCATATTTGCTGGCGTTAATGACCAGTTCCGTCAGAACAAGACCCACATTGATTGCGCGATCAGCCGACATTGTAACGGGAACAAGAAAAATGCGAAGGTGCTTTTCCCACGCTTCGCCCAGGGAGGAGCAGAGTTCCTGTATCAGTTCTTCAAGATAGCGGCTTAGATCAACCACACCCACATGATCGCCCCGATACAGACGCCTGTGAACCAGGCCGATGGCGGCAATCCGGTGCTGGGCTTCAGACAGGGCCTGGGTGGTTTCCTCATTCGTCGAGGTGCGGGCCTGTAGCTTCAGAAAGGATGCAACCATCTGAAGCGAATTCTGTACGCGGTGGTTGACCTCGCGGATCAGGAAATCCTTCTGTTGCAAGAGGCTTTCCCGCTCTTGCACCGTTGCGGTCAACGTGGCGTTCAGTTCACGAAGCTGATGAGTCTGGTAATCGGCAATCAGGATCCTGCGCAGACGGCGTGCCGCCTGTTTTTGTTCGGTATTCCAGCGTTGGGACTGGCCGCAGACAGTTTGCTGCCATGAAGCAAAGGACTTGCGCGGGTGCAGAATGCCGTCCTGGTCTGGTGTGCCTTTATGAGGATTCCCTGCCCACTCAATGACCTGAACAATTTCCACGCGGCTCCAGATTAACGTCAGGGGAGAGCGGAAAGGCAGAGCAATGGCGATAATGCCAGCCGAAAGAGTTGGCCAGTTCTCTGCCGGAGGATAGTCTTTGCCCAAGGAAGAACTGCAGAAAATCCCTCCATTGCTGCCCAGTCTGAGCCAGTCGCGGATGGCGAGCAGGTCAGCCTTGGCGGGTGTCACTCCACATGCTGTTACATCCTGCGTTCCAATGACCGCAAAGCCATCGCAGGGGAACAGACTTCGAAGTTCGGAGGCGAAATGGCGCAGATTGGTCTCAACGGATGCAGCGGCATCAAAATGCGAGGTAGCAAATTCCGTCGCGTTCCGGAGACGCAGACGTTCCTGGTAGGTGACCAGTTCCTCCTTGTTGCGCAGCTGCCGGGACATGACGCCAGCCAGTGTGCGGCAGGCGGCGCGAATGTCTTCGGAAAGGATGCGGGGCATTGCGTTGTGACAGGTGATCATGCCCCACAGCACGCCATCTACAACAAGCGAGATGGAGGCTGACGCTGCCACGCCCATATTGGCCATGTATTGCAGGTGAACGGGCGAAATGCTCCGAAGCTGCACATCGCTCAGATCAATCCCTGAAAGACCGGCTTCAGCAGGTCGGATGACGGCTGCCTCGTAATGGACATTCGGGATGACGCGGATACGGTTGCGCAGATAGAGCGCCCGCGCCTGACGGGGAATATCACTTGCTGGAAAGTGATGGTTCAGTAGCGATGGGAAAATCTCGTTGCGATGCTCCCCGACGACACATCCGGAACCATCTTCCTGGAAACGATAGACCATGACCCGGTCAAAGCCGGTCAGTTTTCTGAAGACCTTGGCGCCCTGGCGGCAGACTTCCGCAACATCCGGACACCGCTCGAAGCGGTCTGCCGTGGCATCAATGTGGCCAAAAATTTCCCACGTCAGTAGACGGGTTTCCTGAATCGGCTCCAGCTCTACCAGAAGCTTTCCATCCGAAGAGTGCATCAGAATACTGAATGTCTCACCCTGGAGGCCTGAAATCCGGGCATCGCTGAAGGATGCCGACGTGAAGCTGTGAAAGTGTTCAGACCGTAGACCCAGTAGGTCCGGGAGAGGGCGACCCAGCCACTCTGTTGATAAGCGTGTTTCAAGATCGCCTGCACCGCCCAGAACGGTCAGCGTGCTGGCATCGGCAATCAGGAGAAGTCCATATGCCTGTATCGCGTCCGGACGATGGATGGGTTCGCGGTCGCACGCTGTCAGCAATGCTTCTGAAAGAGGCTGCCCCAGCTGAGGCGTTTTTGAAGACGAAGTCAAAGTCTGAACAGTCCTCTCAGCTGTAGTGCAACAATCGCCCTGATGGGCAGCCCATTCATGATGATCGGCAGGAGAAGACGCAGGTTACGATCCGCCTTCCAGGCTGAGGAAGCTGGAAGGAATATATCGTGAACCTTAGGGTTTTCTCCCGCTGCTTGTCAATTTAACTCAGTGTTGAATGGCATCCTGCTGCATCCAGGATGCGACATCCAGAGACAGTGCATGACGGCTTGCCGGGCGCGTGTAGAGCATGTGGCCACCCTGATAGAGATGCAGGGACACGCGATCTGCTCCAACCGTTAGATGATCCTTCATCCAACGGGCCGTTCCGAACGGGCAGGCGAGGTCATAATAACCGTTGGCGACGAACACCCGCAGCCCCGGATCGAGCGCCAGAAGACGGTTCAGAACCGGAATCTGATGAACCGGTGCAGGACCGCCTTCACTCCACTTCCAACTGCTGTTCACCTTGAAGGACAGCAGATCGTAGGTCAGCGGCGTCTGGAACCCAAGATCATTGGCTGCATAACCCGAGAACGCATTACCGTAAGCGCGGCCAAAGCCGAACAGCGTCGGATCGGGGCTCTCGTCCAGCCCATCAGCGGAGGGGTCGGCAATCGTCTGGGTGTAGTCGTAAAGACCATGCAGCTTGCCATCGCGGGACATGACGTCATGCGAGCCGATCGCCGGAACACCATGCTGGCGGGTCACGACGTCTTCCGGCAGACCGGTGCGGCGGGATATTTCCGCGTAGAACGCCTTGCCCTCATCACCACTTGGCAGCTTGCCCGCGACCTTGCTCAGATAAGTACCCATGGCCCATTCGTAAGCCGCATCCGCAGACTGCGGTGTGACATTCGGGCTTTCATGCGCCGCAATAAGGCTGGGGATCATGAGGGCAGCGGACAGCGGGTTTTCGTCTGTATCCAGCAAAGGCATTTCGATCGCTGGAGACAGCATGACCACACCATTCAGCAGAATACCCTGTTCCATCTGAAGGGCATTGGCGACCTGAATGGACCGGATACCGCCATAGCTTTCACCCACCAGATAATGAGGGGAGGCCTGACGGCTGTTCTTGGCGGTCCAGAGCTGGATCGCCTTCGCAAACGTGCTGGCATCCTGCTTCACGCCATAGAACTGATCTCCAGCCTTCGCCGTGTCGAGCGGGCGGGAATAGCCCGTGCCGACGGCGTCAAAGAACACCATGTCCGTAAACGGAAGCCAGCTATCCGGATTATCGCCCAGCGTCGCATGGGTGCCGTCCGTTGCGTCCTTGGTGGGCATCGTCAGGGCAACCGGTCCCGCAGCGCCCAGATTCAGATAGGCCGTTGCAGCACCAGGGCCACCGTTGAAGAAGTAGGAGACCGGGCGCTTGGCATCCGTCGCACCGTCTTTGGTGTAAGCCACATAGAACATGCGGGCGGTGGGTTTTCCGTCCGGGCCGCGCAGCGTCAGCGTGCCAGCATGGGCTGTGTAGGCGATGCCATTCAGATGATGTTTCGTCACGGAATCAGTCGGGAGCAGGGCGGCTTCACCGGTAAAGTTATCCGTGGTCTTGGCTGCGTCCGTTTTGGGCGTGGGCGTCTTGGCGGCATCGTCTGCCATGGCAGGCAGGGCGGATACAGGGGAAAGAAGGGACAGGGCGAGCAGCAGCGCACGACGGGACATCATCTGTCTGTCATCTCCGAAAGAAGGATTACAGGATCAGACTGTCGCTACCAGTCCCGTTTCGTTACGGCTACCGATCCTGCATGAAGTTTTCGTCATGCAGGATCAGATTAGCAACTCAGGATTGGGTTGGTTTGATGTTGGGAGATAGCATCAGGCGCGGATCAGCAACACGATCATAGTCTTCCGCCGTCATGAACCCGAGTTCCAGTGCTGCGTCCTTCGGACTGAGATCCTTCTCCATCGCATGATGTGCCACCTGCGCGGCTTTGTCATAACCGATGGCAGGAGACAGGGCTGTCACCAGAACAAGGGATTGATCCAAGGCCTGCTTGATGCGTGCTTCATTGGCGCGGGTGCCCTCCACAAGATGCTGGCGGAAGTTCTCGGAGCCATCATGGAGAAGTGTAATGCCCTGCATGATATTGTGGATCATCAATGGCTTGTACACATTCATGTCGATCATACCGGACGCTCCGCCGAGGCCAACGGCAACATCATTGCTCATAATCTGAAGCGCCAGCATGGAGAGTGCTTCCGCCTGCGTCGGGTTGATCTTGCCCGGCATGATGGAAGAGCCTGGCTCGTTTTCAGGCAAGAGCAACTCACCAAAGCCCGCGCGTGGCCCACACGCGAGCAGGCGGATGTCATTGGCGATCTTGAACAGGCTGCCAGCGGTTGTCCGCAGACAGCCGGACAGATGCACCAACGCATCATGCGCACCCTGCAAGGCGAATTTGTTCTCGCCAGCCGTAAAATCAAGACCAGTGAGGCGTGCGATCTCGGTGCAGGCGCGGGTATCGAATCCGGGATCGGTATTGACGCCGGTGCCCAATGCCGTGCCGCCCAGAGCCAGCGGGAAAAGATCATCCCGGGCAGCCTCAAGCCGCGCAATATTGTCTGTCAGCATCCCGGCGTAACCTTGCCATTCCTGACCCAGTGTGATGGGAACGGCATCCTGAAGATGGGTCCGGCCAACCTTGACCAGATCCTTCCATTCTTCAGCTTTGGCAGCGATGGCATCCCGCAGTTTGGTCAAAGCCGGAATCAGGCGGCGATCAACGCCCAGTGCTGCCGCGACATGCATGGCGGTCGGGAAGTTGCAGTTGGTGGACTGCGCCATGTTCACATGATCGTTCGGATGCAGCGGTGTTTTGCTGCCAAGTGCATTTCCCGTCAGTTGGCTGGCTCGGTTCGCAATGACTTCATTGACGTTCATGTTGAACTGCGTGCCAGAGCCCGTCATCCACACATGGAGCGGGAACATGCGGTCATGCTGGCCGCTTGTGATTTCATCGCAGACCGTGTGGATCAGGGCCGCCCGATCCTGCGAAAGTCGTCCACTGGCCGCATTGGCTGTGGCGCAGGCCCGCTTCATGATCGCATAGGCTTCGATCATTTCGCGCGGCATCAGCTCGCGTCCGATGCTGAAATATTTCAGGGAGCGCTGCGTCTGAGCGCCCCAAAGAACATCATCAGCAACCTCGATCTGGCCCATGCCATCGGTTTCAATACGGCTCATGCGGTCTGGCGCTTTCCTGCAGGACGGGGGTTTCATGCCTGCGCGGACCCTACCTCAAGAGAGGAAACGGGAAAACCGGTTTGGATCGAACCGGGAATGTTCAGGGATGGTGCGTATGAGAAGTCATGACCTGCTCGCCTGAAACGCGCAGGTCAGGTTCTTATTGGCCCAGCCAGCGATCACCGCCGAAGCGGTTGTGAGAAAACAGGAACCCCGCGCAGAGGCCTGCGACGGCAAAAACGATCGTCCACAAAGACATCGGGATCAGCAGTCTGGAAATGGCTGCTAGAATCACCATGCCCGCAAAGGCGCAGATGCCAGACTCAATCAGGCGTGGGCCGAAATGCCGCTCGGCCCCGCAGTTCGGGCAACGCTCCGCAGTCGAGCGGATCTTTTCCCGGCAGACCGGGCAGATTGTGACGGCGCTGGACGCTGGTTCCATCATTGGCCGTTATTCTCCTCATGTTCACCCACGGCGATCCGCGCTTCCACAGCCATGCGCCATTGCGCATCAGCCGGGGCCGCCGCCAGGGCACGGCGATACAGATCAAGACTGTTCGCAGAAATGTGTCCGTCCTTCTGGGTCTGGAGTTCTGCGAGCTGGATTGCAAGCTCTGGCGTGAAATGAGTATCCAGCGCGACCTTCCAGTCGGCAATCGCTTCAGAAGTCAGACCCGCCCGTGCCTCGATCTGACCGAGCAGGACATGACCGGTCTCGTAGGTCGGATTGTCCTTCGGAATCGTGGAAACCTGTGCCTGAAGCTTCTGGATCATTGCCATGGCCTTCGCATCCGGCTTGACCTGCCGCGCACTCAGAGGCTGCGGGGGCAGAGAAGGATGGCCATTCACGATATAAAGGCAGAACGCAGCGAGCGGGATTCCGAAACCAACAGCCAGTACTGGCAGGAACCGCTTGGAGCGGGAGGCTCCCTCATTCAGGTCCGGGGCGGCAGATGACTCATCGGCGGCGAGCAGTCTGCGCTGGATTTCAATCCGCGCGGCGCCATATTCATCGCCACTGACGAGACCAAGATCCCGGTCCCGGTCGAGTTCCGCAAGCTGACCACGATAGAGTGTGAGGGCAGAGTCACGCGCATCCACCCGACGGCGGAGACGGCGCAGGCCATAGAGGGCCGGTAACAGGGCAACGCCTGCAACAATCAGGATTCCCAACCAGAACAAGACTTACTCCCGGCCCGACAGGGCATCCAGACGCGCGCGCTCTTCATCCGTGAGCGGCGCAGGCGTGACAACGCGGCGTCTCGTCGCACGCCAGGCAATAACAAGACCGGCCACCAGCGCCAGTGCCGGCATCAGCCAGAGCAGGGCGGTTGACCATGAAAACTGAGGCGCCAGCCGGATGAACTCGCCGTAGCGTTCCGTCATCCAGTCCATAATCTGCTGATCCGACTTTCCGGACGCGACCTGCTCCCGCACCACTTTCCGAAGATCACGAGCCAAAGGCGCGCTGCTGTCTTCAATGCTTTCGTTCTGGCAGACAAGACAACGGAGATGAGCGCCAATCGCTTCGGCCCGCTTTTCCTGTACGGGATTGGGAAGCATTTCCGCCGGATCATCGACGGCAAAGGCAATGCCACCCCCAACAAGTGTTGTGGCCAGAAGCAGCGCAGAAAGACGTTTCATCACAGGCCTGCCAGTCGCGGGCGGATTTCCGCTTCATAAATCTGCGGATCGAGCGCGGCGCTTCCATGCCAGAGGATTCGGCCCCCCGGCGCGATGAGAAAGCTCTCCGGAACTCCTGTCACACCCCAGTCAATCGCAACACGGCCATGGCGATCTGATGCGACACGGGCATAAGGCGTCCCATCACGTTGAACGAAGGCGCTCGCATTTTCTGGCTTGTCTTCATAGGCGATGCCCCAGATGGGCATGTTCCGTGAAATGGAGCGGAGGCCGGGCATTTCCTGAACACACGGAATGCACCAGGACGCAAAGAAATTGACCAGAACCGGGCGTGTTTCCGCCCTGAGTTCCTTGTCCGTAAAGCCGTCTCCCAGACCAGGAAGACCCGGCATGGCAAACTGCGGAATGGGGCGTCCGACATTCGGGTTTTTCACAGCCCGAGGGTCAAAGCCGCCACTTTCCATACCTTGAAGCATTTTCCAGAAGCCGACACCCAGAACGCCGGCACCCACAATCGGAAGGGCCGTCAACAAGCCCCGTCGTGTTGAGTTCATGCGTGTCTCTCCTCAGGCCTGGGCCATGTTCCGTGTGGCCGCCCTTTTCGGAGCGCCGACGCGCAGGCGACGGTCTGATAGGGAGAAGGCCCCACCAATCGCCATGACCAGCCCGCCAAGCCACATCCATGGAGCCAGCGGGTTACGGTGCAGACGTAGCACATAGGTCGCATCCGCGCCCGTTCCGTGTCGGTCGCCCACCACACCATAGAGGTCCGTAATGAAGTTCGTATGAATGGCGACTTCCGTTGTGGTCTGGTTCTGCGTGGTAAAATCGCGTTTTTCCGGATGCAGCGTCGTAATCAGTCTGCCGTTGTGACGGATGGCGATATCGGCCTGCATGGCGCGATAATTCGGACCTGCATAATCGTGCACGTTTAGAAGCGTCCAGTCATCTCCCGCAAGGCTGCGGGTCTCACCAACATGGATTTCCACAATCGCATGCTGGGCACTGGACATGCCGCACAGACCCAGAACGGTGATGCCCGCACCAATATGAGCCAGAGCCGCCCCCCAACTGGATCGCGGGAGGTTCCGGGCGCGGGCGAGCATCTCGCCCATGCTGGAATGACCTAGTCCGACGCGGCGCAGGATATCCGTGACGGACGCTGCCATGACCCAGATGGCCAATGCACCACAAGCGATCGGGAGTGCCCCAGAGAATTTCCAGAAGCACAGCACGAGCCCGACAGCAGCAATAATGGCCGCCACGAACAGGTGTGAGAACGTGCGCGCCAGTTGTGCGCGCTTCCAGGGCAGAGCCGTGCCGACGCCCATGGCCAGAAGGAGCGGGATCGTCAGGGGGATGGTGGCGGCATCAAAAAACGGCTTGCCGACAGAAATGGTACGGCCTGCCAGAAGCTGCATGAAGGGCGGGTACATCGTGCCCGTCACAACAACGGCGCAGATGGAACACAGCAGAATGTTGTTCAGCACCAGCGAGCCTTCGCGGGACACAGGTGAGAACAGGCCGCCTGAGGTCAGGGACGGTGCGCGCCATGCGAAGAGAGCGAGCGACCCTCCGATAACCAGCGCCAGAAGGCCGAGAATGAACACACCACGGGCCGGATCATTCGCGAAGGCATGAACGGAGTTCAGGATGCCTGAACGGACGAGGAAGGTTCCGGAGAGGGAGAAAGAGAACGTCGCGATCGCCAGCAGAACGGTCCAGATCTTCAGACCCTCGCGCTTTTCCACGACGATGGCGGAGTGAACAAGGGCGGTGCCCGTTAGCCATGGGATAAGAGACGCGTTTTCCACCGGGTCCCAGAACCAGTAACCACCCCAGCCCAGCACATAATAAGACCACCAGGAGCCCAGCGCGATACCGCAGGTCAGGAAGCACCAGGCTGCGACGGCCCATGGACGGACCCAGCGTCCCCATGCGGCATCAACACGTCCTTCAAGCAGGGCTGCGACGGCAAACGCGAACGGGACGGCAAAGCCGACATAGCCGGTGTAGAGAATGGGGGGATGGAATGCGAGGCCGGGGTCCTGAAGCAGAGGGTTCATGCCCTGACCATCCATTGGAGCCGGAAAAACGCGGTCGAACGGATTGGAGGTCAGAAGGCAGAAAAGCTGGAAACCAGCTGAAACACCCCCGAGGACCGCAAGAACGCGCCCGCGCAGGATATCCGGAAGATTTCGCCCGAATGCGGCGACAGCCGCGCCGCAGACGCCAAGGATCAGGGTCCAGAGCAGAACGGACCCTTCATGGTTGCCCCAGACGCCCGTGATTTTATAAAGCAGCGGCTTGGACGCGGCGGAGTTTGCAGCGACGTTCTGAACCGAGAAGTCATCATGCACGGCGCACATGATCAGACTGAAGAATGAGATCGCCAGAGCGAGAAGCTGCGACACCGCCAGAAACGGAGCCAGCGCCACTAGGCGGGCATTGCGCTTGTGAGCGCCCCAGAGGGGAACAACAAACTGGATGAGTGCGAGAACACAGGCGAGGGCCAGGGCGAAATGGCCCTGTTCTGGTCCGAACATTATGGTGTTCAGCCTCCGGCTTTCTTGGCGGTCATGGTGTCCCAGCTGGCAGCGTCAGGCGCCTTGCCGAAGCGCGGGTCCCACTTGCCCGTGCGTTTCAGTTCGTCGGCCACTTCCTTGGGCATGTAGGTTTCATCATGCTTGGCGAGAACTTCGCTGGCCGTGAAACCACCGTCTTTCTGGACGGTTCCAAGAGCAACGACGCTCTGACCTTCGCGGAACAGGTCCGGAAGGATGCCCGTGTAATGCACTTCCACGGCAGCCTGGCCATCGGTGACGTTAAAGGAGTTCACCGGAGCCCCATTTTCCGTAATGCGATGCAGGGAGCCCGCCATCACCATGCCGCCCAGACGGATGGTCCGGTCCGGAGATGGCGGGTTCGCTTTGACCTGCGAGGGAGCCATGAAGAACACGATATTGGATGAGAACGCCCGCAGCGTAAGAGCCGCAGCAGAACTGATGCAGGCGAGGCAGGCGATGACAATCCAGAGACGACGTGTCTTGCGGGTCATGATGCGGAGCTTTCACGGTGGCGAAGCTGGCTTTCGACAGCGGCCAGCCGGGTTTTGGCGCGGCGCAGGCGCAGGGCCGCACCAATGCCGAGAACCAGCGAACAGCCAATGGTCAGACCATAAGCGGCGGCAATATAGGGCCAGTGATTGGGAAGGTGCATCATGCTGCGGACCTGTCCGAACGGTTGAGCCGGGACCGGGCCATAAGCTGACGGGTTCGGCTCTCGTGGATTGCGGCACTCAGCCGGGCGAAAATGACTGCGGCAACACCAAGCGTGAAGCCGATGGTCGTGATGAGGAGCGGCCAGAGCATCGTCATGGACATGGTGGGAGCTCCTGTCAGCGTGATGCTGTCCGGCTGATGCAGGGTGTTCCACCACTGCACACTGAACTTGATGATCGGCAGGTCAATCGCACCAGCCAGCGCCAGAATGGCGGCGGCGCGTTGCCCGCGGGCAGGCTCATCGAAAGCGCGGATCAGGGCGATATGGCCCAGATACAGGAAAAATAGCACCAGAACGGAGGTCAGGCGCGCATCCCAGACCCACCATGTGCCCCACATCGGTTGACCCCAAAGGGAGCCGGTAATGAGACATAATGCAGCAGCGCAGGCTCCGACCGGGCCAATCTCGATGGCGGCCAGATCGGCCAACGGATGGCGCCAGACCAGCGACAGCAGGCCGCAGATGGCCAGGCCGAGGTAACAGGACGAGGCAAGCCAGGCCATGGGAACATGCACATACATGATCCGGACCGTCTCGCCCTGTTGCCAGTCCGCAGGGGCGAAGAACAGACCCCACACGATCCCGACCGTCAGGAAGATGATCGCGCCGGTGGACAGCCATGGCTGAAGCGCACGGGCCAGACGCAGGAACTGCCCCGGATTGGCATAACGATGGAGCAGATTAGGCGTAGGGCGCACGGGAACTCTCAAACTCCGCGAAATATTTCTACATGAAATAGTCCGAACCCCTCACAATCGGAAGAGGTGCATTGTCCCATTGTTCCTATGACTGTTATCACGTTTCACGGAAATGAGCGCGAAAGGGGAACTTTTCGCAGGAGAATGACGTGGCGTACTGGCTGATAAAATCTGAACCCGAAGCCTTTTCGTGGAGCGAACAGGTTCACAACGGGGTGGAACCCTGGACAGGCGTTCGCAACTATCAGGCCCGCAATAATCTGGCCGCCATGAAGATCGGTGATCTGGCGCTTTTCTACCATTCTGTGAGTGAAAAGCAGATTGTGGGTGTCGTGGACGTCGTGAAGGAAGCATATCCGGACCCGACTGCGGAGGATCCGCGCTGGGTCTGTGTGGACGTGAAAGCAAATGGCGCTTTTGCAAAGCCCGTTACGCTCGCGCAGATCAAGGCTGACCCTGAACTGGAAAACATGGCGTTGCTGAAGCAGTCCCGCCTCTCCGTTGCGCCGGTCACGGAACCGGAGTTCCGCTACCTGACGAAAATCGGAGACTGGGTAAAAGGGCGCTGACCTCAATGAATGTCTGAGGCGTCGCCGTTGACCAGAATATTCGTCTGCCCGTTGGACGGATGTCCGGCATAGGTCAGCGGCAGGTCTTCGCTATGATAAGGGGCTGTAACGGGAGCATTGAACTTCACCGGCATCCCGAAAATGCTGAAATGGGACGGCAAATTGTTTGCGCCGTTGGTTTTCTGCTCGGCATTGGTGCCCGGCATCCCGACCGGCAGATGAGTTCTCACTTCCCCGCTGTAGTTCGCGAGTCTCTCTTCCGAGTCTTCAACTGTCGTGTAGCCATGCGGCGGGGGCGGTGCACCGCCGTCCGGCAGGGCAACCTGCTGTGCGGGCGTCAGAACCTTGTCAGGCTGATTGTTCAGCTGATGCGCCGTCGAGGGCGGGATCTGTGGCAGATCGGCCGTACTGTGGCTACGATGGGCATGATGTGGAGCGGACAGCGCCGGCGTGGCCACTGTCGCGAGGAGACTGACCGCCAGTGGGGCAGACAGGATCCAGCGGGAAAATGTTTTCATCATATGTCCTTCTCCACACCCGGCCGTGGCACCCGTCAAGCAGGGGGCTTTCGTGATGCGATATGAAACCTGCTATCGGGTAAACGGTTTCGGGTCTTACGAACAGGAGTTTTGATCGTCATGACCGTAGAGAATGGCTCGCAGCTTCCGACCAGCGAATTTGCATCACTGGCGCTGGACGGGGAGTCCCTGGCCCAGCTTCAGTCCGTGCTGGCACGCGTCGAGCAGGGGCGCGGCGTCCTCGTCCGTCTGGCTGATCTGATGGGTGGTGCTGTCGGACAGGCTGCGCGACTCGGGATGAAGGGACTTGGTCTTGCGCCGGGTCTTCAGGAAAAAATGCAGAAGACCGCGGAAGTCGCCATTGAACAGGCGTTCAATGTTGCGATCGTCGGGATTAAAAACGACGTTCCGCTCAAGCGCGATATGTGGCGGGAGAATGCCGGACAGGCGGCTGTAGCCATCTCGGGCGCTGTCGGTGGTTTTGGCGGAGTATTCGGCCTGGCCCCGGATGTCGGGTTCACGACGTTGACCATCATGCGTGAGATCGGCCGCATTGCCCGCGAGGAGGGCGAGGACCTGCGTGATGAAGAGACGCGCCGGGCCTGTCTGGAAGTCTTCGCGCTCAAGACCTTTCCGGCCCGTCAGGAAGACGAGGATGGCGAACTCGGATTCTTCTCGGCCCGCGCTCTGTTACGAGGACGCCCGGTCGTGATGCTGATTTCCGAAGTGGCGTCTCATTATGGCATTGGCCTGTCGCGGAAGTTTGCCCTTCAGATGGTGCCGGTTGCCGGTGCGCTCTGTGGTGCGTCGCTCAATTCGGCGTTCCTTGCCCATTACCGTGCGCTTGCCCGGGCACATTTTACGATCCGCCGTCTGGAACGGACGCATGGCCGGGCCGTTCATGAAGCAGCCATGGATCTGCGATCCGGAGCAACGTCTGAGTCCTTCTCCTGAGTTTGCAGGGGGCTGAAACCGGAGAAACAGTATGTCGATGAGTCTTGTCTGGCTGGGCTGGACGCTCGTTCTGGCCGTTGCGCACCTGTTTCTCACCTCGGGCGCCTGTCGGCGTCAGGACGGCGTTCAGTGGGCCACCGGAAACCGGGATGGTGAGACACCACATTATACCGGCCTCGCTGCTCGGATGCGCCGCGCACAGGCCAACCTTCAGGAAACACTCCCGATTTTCATTGGGGCAGTTCTTCTGGCCCATGTTGCCGGAAAGGATGGCGCTCTGGTTGCCTGGGGTGCAGGGCTCTATTTCTTCGGACGTCTGCTCTACGTCCCAGCCTATGCGTTTGGCTGGGGAGCAGTGCGCAGTCTCATCTGGGGTGGATCAATTGTCGGATTGTTCCTTGTTCTTCTGGGCCTGATTTGAAGGCCTAGCCCTTGCTGGGACGCAGGCGCCAGAAGTCCAGAAGTCCCCAGAAGACAATTCCTGCAAGGCAGATTTTGACAAGCGCCATCAGCAGGCCATGTGCTTCAGGAAGCAGCAGGCGCAGGAGCGCCAGCGGTATGAGAAAGATCATGTAGACAAAGGCGAGTGGCAAGGCGGCTCTCCATGAAGGTCGAGGATCTGTGTATCATGCCGACAGACAGAGAGGCCAACATTTCCCTTATGCAGGATCGAGAGCACCGACGGCATGTCTGACGTCACACCGGAAAGCCTGCTTGATGCCTATGCGTCCGGTATTTTCCCGATGGCTCCTGACCGGGACAGTGATGAACTGAACTGGTACTTTCCGGAGGAACGCGGAATTCTTCCACTGGACGGCATGGTGGTACCGCGCAAGCTGATGCGCACCATCCGGTCCGGCAAGTTTCAGGTCACGGCAGATCGGGCTTTTGGAGACGTCATGCTGGCCTGTGCCGAACTGGCGCCCGGCCGGGAAGAGACCTGGATCAGTCCTCGCATCTGCGCCCTCTATGGCGTCCTGCATCAGCGAAACCATGCTCATTCCATTGAGGTCTGGGACGGCGAGAGGCTGGTCGGCGGGTTGTACGGTGTGGCGCTGGGGGGCGTATTTTTCGGGGAAAGCATGTTCTCCCGGCAGCGGGATGTTTCCAAGATTGCGCTGGTCCATCTCGTTGCAGGATTGCGTCAGGGAGGCTATCGCCTTCTGGATACGCAGTACACGACACCTCATCTGACAACACTGGGCGGTATTGGTATTCCTGCTGCGGACTATCTGGTTCTGCTCAACCAGGCTTTGACTGTCCGCGCCGTCTGGCCTGACGATTTCAGTCTGCACGCCCTGCGCGATGACATCGCGTCTTTACGCCCACATCCAGGAGAGTCCTGATGATTTCACTCTTTCGGCGGCATCGGTCTGCTTTTCTCGCAAGTCTGCTTTTTTGTGCAGGCAGCGGCGCAGCAGCCTACGCCGATGACCATCCGAGACTGTCTCCGGCGCGGGATGTCACTGTCACATATCATCTGTCCGCTCCGGGGATGCAGGGGGCTGGCGGGGATGTGAAGGTTTATTTTTCCGGTTCGGGAGATCTGCTGCGAATTGATTCCGCAGATGGGCGCGGCATTACGATTCTTGATCGCCCCAAGCAGGTTGTGACGCTCGTCATGCTGGAGCGGAAGCTCTACGCCCATATCCGGCCCCAGCACGGATTGCATAATCCGTTCATGCTGGATCTCGGAATGAAATACACCAAGGCAGGTCAGGCCACGATTGCCGGAGTCCCGTGTGGGCGATGGGATATCCAGACGGCCCATGGCAAGGCCAGCGCCTGCGTGACGGAGGATGGCGTGATCCTGTCCGAGAACGGTGTGGATGCGGATGGAGCAGAAGGCTCTATTCAGGCCACGAACGTCGCTTACGGAGATCTGCCGACAGCGACATTCGAGCCGCCGGCAGGGTTCCAGGAAATCACGCCTCGTACGTCCCCCCATCATTCTTCCGCTGGTGGCAGCCAGTCCACGTCCCCTACGCCTGCCCCTGTTCCTGAAGGTGGCGCGGCAGGCGACTCGGCTGTGCAGGCGCCCGGCCATATTGCCGCACAGGGCACACCTGCCGAGACGTCGGCTCCCGTTGTTCCACCGGTGTCTCCTGAAGACGCAAGTCAGCCGTCCGTCTCCAATGATTCGGCAGGCGATGGAACGGTCTCTACCCCTGATCAGCCTCCGAGTGGCCCATCCAATGGTGGCCAGAACTGATGCGGTGCGGTTTTCGGGGGCTCGCTGTACTGGCAGGGCTGCTTCTTGGCGCTCAGACGACGTATGCCGCGGATACAGCGCCTTACGTCACGCCAATGCATGATGCAGATATTGATTATGTCATGGTGGGCCCGAACGGGCAGCATCTTCATCAGCGGATGCGTTGGAGCGCAAAGCTCTGGCGACAGCGTGTGGACCCCGAAGGGGCGGCAACGGTCATGCTGACGGATTACCGGACCCATCGGCTGATGGTGCTGGATACGACCGCAAAAAGTGCGACCGTGACTGAAGCGCCCGGCGATTCGTTTTCCGCTCCCGGTACGCCTGCTCCCGGAACGTGGAAACAGGTTGGTCCTGCCACAATTGCGGGCGAGGCCTGCATGATCTGGGAAAGCGTCGATACGAACAAACTCCCCACGGATTTCTGTTACACGACGGATGGTCTGTTATTGGGCGCAACCCAAGGCGGACGGCTTGTTGTGCAGGCAGCGTCTGTCAGTCGGGCGGGGCAGGCGGATGATCTGTTTGATCCTCCTGAAGGCTATCACCGGATTGATCCCAAACACTGAAAAATACCCGCCATGGCCGTCATGATTTGAGAAAAATCTGCCATGATTGTTGCCTTTTCCTGCCATTTTCCTATGGCAGATTTCTTCTCACAGGACGGGTGGAACCATTCTTCGGGACTGCCCCGTCTGACGTAATGAGGAGATTTGCCATGCGTCGCATCACCCGTGCAGTTCTTCTGGCTGCACCCCTGCTGATCGGCACGGCAGTAGTTGCCCCGAATGCCGTTGTTCCCACTGCTGAAGCACATTGGCATGGTGGTTATGGCGGTCCCGGATATGGTGGCCCAGGACGTGGCTATTATGGTCCTGGACCGGGCTGGCATCACGGTGGTCATCACGGAAACAGCGGTGCCGTGATTGGTGGAATTCTTGGCGGCCTTGCAATCGGCGCTGTAGGGGGTGCCATGTTGGGTCAGTCCTATGGTCCGCCTCCGCCGCCGGTTGTCTATGCTCCGCCGCCTCGTGTCGTTTATGCGCCACCACCGCCGGTCGTTTACGCTCCGCCACCACCGCCTGTTGTGGTTTATCCGCAATACTGAGGCATTATTGCCCTTCGTCCGCCTTGATCGGGCGAAGGGTGTCAGGCAATCATGGTGCCTATGACAGATCATGCTCTTCAGCCGGGTGACCGTGCTCCAGCGTTTTCGCTTCCCGTTTCGGGGGGCGGTGCCGTCAGCAGCGAAACGCTGAAGGGCAAACCGTATCTGCTGTATTTCTATCCCAAGGCAGATACGCCCGGCTGCACAACGCAGGCCTGTTCCCTTCAGGAAAATCTGCCGTCCTTCGACAGCGAGGGGCTGACAATCATTGGCGTCAGCCCGGACCCGGTTGCGAAAATCGACCGTTTCGCCAAAAAATATGCTCTCACATTTCCGCTGGCCTCCGATGAGGATCACGCTGTCGCCGGGGCTTATGGCACATGGGTTGAGAAATCCATGTACGGGCGGACCTATATGGGCATGGAGCGCAGTTCCTTTCTTGTGGATGGGAACGGTGTCATCCGCCATATCTGGCGCAAAGTGAAACCTGCCGATCATACCGCACTGGTGGCTGAGGCTTTCCGGGATATGACCAGCGGGGCCTGAACTGCCCTTCCGCCATCCTTTCCACAGACAGGGAGAACGCCGGACGTCAGCCGGCATACAGACATGGCCCTGCCTGATCCTTATTCACCTGGACCGTTCTGCCTTCCGCGACACCTGAGCGTTGCACGTTGGGTCTGCCTTGTGCTGACCGCTCCTGTCGCAGTTGCCGGAGCGGCTGGAACCCTGCTGTTGTGGAAGCTGGCGCACGGCCCCGTAGACGTCACCCCCATTTCCCGCCTGATCGAGCCAATTCCCGTGGTGGCAGGCAAGAAACCCGGTCATCCCGCAGGACGCCTGGCATGGTCCAGACTTCGTGTTCAGTGGCAGCCAAGTTCTGGTGGAATTTCTGCAGGACTGATGCTGGAGGCGCGCGGTCTCACGGTGACGCGCCTGGATGGCACGATTGCTGAAACAGCCGGAGAAGCCGATACCGTCCTGGCGCTTGCGCCTTTGCTTCACGGTATTATTGCCCCGCGTCGGCTGCGGCTTCAGGATGTTTCCCTCGTGCTGCGTCGACAAGCCAATGGGGACATTGACCTTGATCTCCCGTCTCAAAAACATGGCGGACGTGGTGTTCCGACCCAGATGGACCGTCTGGCTGCAGTCGATCTGCGGAATGTGTCGATAACGCTTTTAGGTTTGCCGGATGGTCAGTCCCTGCTGCTGGGGCCGATTGAAGCTCACGGCCAACGCCTGAAAGTTGCGGCTGCGTCCAAGGATTATCTCTGGAACGGCTGGTGGACCAGTTCCGTGCGTGTGGGATCGTTCCAGACGGTTCTGACGGCAAAAGGTGGTCAGAGATCTCCCCGGATGGGCGAATGGCACCTGACGTCCACGTCTTTCCGTCCAGAGGGATTGAGTGTTTTCAGCAAGGGGCTGGCGAACTGGGACGTTCCGCTCACTCTTGCTGCTGACATGCAGGTAGTACCCCATGGGATGGGCGAACTTCCTTCCAGTCTGGCGCTGCACCTGATGCTTGGCAGTGGGCATGTCCGGCAGGGCAATGATGAGCCGATTGATCTGCGTGGTGGTGAGGCCCAGATCAATCTTCACATGACATCGCCGGGGACAAAGGGACCCGCCTCTTTTGCCGTGCCAACCCTGACGTTGGTGCTTGCCGATACTCATGGAGCACTGACGCATCTTCAGGCGACGGCAGCCCTGACGGTGGATGACCTCAAACATCCAAAGGTGCTGGACGGTGACGCTACGGCTGCCTTGGATGGTTTTGATTTTGCCACTCTTGGAAATGTCTGGCCTACCGGTCTGATTAAAGGTGGCCGGAAATGGATCGTCGCCAATATTACGACTGGCCGCGGGCATGATCTGCAGGTTCGCACGCATATTCATTCGAATAACGGCTTCAAGCATGTCCTGCCCACCAGTATGGACGGGCAACTGCTGGGCGATGATCTGACAGTTCATTGGCTCCGTCCGATTGCTCCAGCGACGGGGCTGGACGCTACGCTGGGATTTGACGGATTCGATACCCTGGTTGTGCGTTTCCAGCATGGAACACAAGCGACCGAGAGCGGGCCGATCAAAGTTGCGGATGGGGAAGTCCGGCTAGGAAATCTCTACGAAAAAGGCCCGACGACGGGGGATATCAGAGCCCATCTGAAAGGTTCCCTGCCAGCGTTCAGAGATATTCTGTCCCACCCGAGGTTGCACCTGCTTTCCAAGCACCCCCTACCATTTACGGACCCTTCAGGATCTGTCGATGCGTCTGCCCGGCTTACGTTGCCGCTGACGGCGCATGTTCAGGATGAGGACATGCACGTCCAGGCCAAGGCCTCCTTTGCCAGTGTGCATCTGGGGAACGTGTTGATGGGGCATGCCGTTGATGAGGCATCCGGCACGCTTTCCGCAACCGAAAGTGGACTGGCTCTTACTGGAGATGGACGTCTGAGGGGGATTCCCGTTCATGTCGTTGTGAATGAGAATTTCCGGAAAGGCGCTCCGGAACGGGTTTTACAGGACATTCAGGCAAAAGCGTTCCTCGATCCGCTGTCTGCCGTAAAAGCGCATCTGGTTCCGGCAGGGCTTTTCACCGGACATGCCACGTTGTCCGCGCATTACATCGAACATGCCAGCTCTCTCGCTGACCTTGCCCTGTCGCTTGATATGGAGCAGGCGGGAATTACGGTGCCGGTCTGGACCAAACCGGTAGGTGAAGCGGCTGTTGCAACAGGGCATATTGCGTTGCAGGGCCACGATATGGTGGCCTTGGACGGTTTGCAGGCCCATGGCAAAACGCTGGCCATTGCTGGTCGGGGCGTGACGCAGAACGGCAAGCTGAACGGTATTGTCATTGAAGGTTTCCGGCTGGGCCGGAGCGCCGGAAGTGCCCGGATCATGCTGCCAGACCAGCCGTCTGACCCGGTGCATATTGCTCTGGATGCGGACCCGCTGGATCTGGCACCGTTGTTTGATCCCGCGACCCGCAAGGCCGTGCACGACGCAAGAGAAGCTGCAACACGGGAAGCTGGAAGCCCCAGCACGCCTGACAATGTGGATCAGGGCTGGTCTATCGATGTTCGGGCGCCTCGTGTCTATTTCGGGCCCAAAGGCATGGTCGGTGGTGTTGTGTCCCATCTGGAACTCCGTCACGGCGCGCTTGTTTCAGGCCGGTTTGCCCTGGATGCGCCTTCTCGTGTGCGGGCTGTGCTGGCGGATACCGGGCAGCAGCAGCCATTCGTGCTGGATGTGGACAATCTTGGTATTCTGCTGAAAGAACTGGGTCTGTATGACCGGATTGGTGGCGGGGTTGCGCATCTGGATGGAAACTTCCTGCGCGGCAAAGCTGGCTCATCGGGACTTGGTCTCGGCCTCCCCCCATTCCGCGGGCATCTGGATATTGGTCCCTTCGAGTTCCTCCAGCCTCCGTTCACACTGACGGCTATTTCGGATCTGTCCCCGCTTCACTGGAGTCAGAGCCATATGGACCGGTTTCAGGTGAAGCGCGTCTCAACGAAACTCAGTCTTGAAGGGCGGAAACTGACCCTGCATGACGGGACAATCGGCAATCAGGCTCTTGGCGCAACGGTCGAAGGGCCGGTTGATCTCGATACGTCTGTTGTGGATCTGCACGGCACCATTGTGCCACTGTTCGGCCTGAATGCGCTTCCGGGCAAGCTGCCGGGGGTGGGGCATATTCTGGCGCCTGAGAAGGGTGGCGGACTGCTTGCGGCGACCTTTGACGTCAAGGGTACCGTTGGCCAGCCTCAGATGACGGTCAATCCGCTATCCATGCTGCTTCCGGGCGTTCTGCGGAAGATTATGGAATAAGCCTCTTCCTTCGGGGCGCAGTGGTTCCGAAATAGGGACGGGAGTTCTATGATCGTTCCCGTATCAGGAGGCAGCCATGACGGACATGACGGATCTGTTCGGGACGACGCCCGGCCCCAGCGGCAGGGAAGTGTCCCCACGACGTGAGGCGCAACCCTCGCGCCCTGTCCAGCCGTCTCGTCCAATCGAAGCTCCCAGAATGCCAGCCCGCGCGCCATCGCGGACACAGCCACTGGCAGACCGTTTGCGTCCAAAAACACTCGAAGAGGTCCGGGGGCAGGATCATCTTCTTGGTCCCGAAGGCACTCTGACGCGGATGCTCGCACGAGGCACGCTCTCCAGCCTGATCCTCTGGGGAGGGCCGGGATGCGGCAAGACGACGATTGCGCGCCTGCTGGCCGGGAAAGCCAATCTTTTCTACTCCCAGATTTCTGCTGTCTTCTCTGGGGTGGCAGAGTTACGGAAGGCCTTTGATGAGGCGGATAAAAGACAGGAAGCAACGGGTCGCGGAACTCTACTGTTCGTAGACGAAATCCATCGTTTCAACCGCGCTCAGCAGGATGGATTCCTGCCCTATGTCGAGCGCGGCACGGTCGTGCTTGTCGGTGCAACAACGGAGAACCCATCTTTCGCCTTGAATGCAGCTCTTTTGTCCCGATGTCAGGTTCTGGTGCTGAACCGCTTGGACGACGCCAGCCTGGAAGCCCTTCTGCGCCGGGCGGAAGAAGAAGTCGGTCATCGCCTGCCATTGGATCGTGAAGCGCGTGCCAGCCTGCGGGCCATGGCGGACGGGGACGGGCGCTATCTTCTGAATATGGTGGAACAGCTCGTCGTGCTGGACCCGAACCGGGCGCTCACGCCGAAGGATCTGGCAGCGCTTCTGTCCCGCCGGGCGGTGCTGTACGACCGGGACCGCGAAGAGCACTACAATCTCATTTCCGCACTACATAAATCCCTTCGTGGCAGTGACCCGGATGCGGGGCTGTACTGGTTCGCCCGTATGCTCGAAGGGGGCGAAGATCCACGCTATATCTCCCGGCGTCTGACGCGCTTTGCGGCGGAAGATGTTGGGCAGGCGGACCCGAATGCCCTGCCAATGGCCGTCGCGGCATGGCAGACTTACGAACGGCTTGGCTCTCCGGAAGGAGAATTGGCTCTGGCGCAGGTCGTCGTTCATCTGGCGACGGCCCCGAAGTCCAATGCCGTTTACATGGCCTATAAGGCGGCGAGAAAGCTGGCTCGGGAAACCGGGAGCCTGATGCCGCCGTCCCATATTCTCAACGCCCCGACGGCCCTGATGAAAGACATCGGGTACGGCAAGGGCTATGAATACGATCATGACTCCGAAGACGCCTTTTCGGGTCAAAACTATTTCCCGGAGGGCATGGAGCGGGTCTCGCTCTATCAGCCGACAGACCGGGGTTACGAGGGCCGTATCAGAAAACTTCTGGACATACGGGCCGCCAAAAGGGCATCCCGCGAGCCATGAAAGTTTCCAACCGTATTGTCACCGAAGACGAAGCCGATCTGCGCCTCGACCGCTGGTTCCGTCGTCACTACCCCAATCTCACGCAGGGCGCGCTTCAGAAGCTGTGCCGGACAGGGCAAGTCCGCGTCGACGGGGGACGTGTGCAGACCAACTCCCGTCTCGCACCGGGGCAGAGCGTCCGCATTCCGCCATTGCCGGATATAAGCCAGCCCGCACCGCTTCCCCCGCCAGATCCAATGCTGGTGCGCGAAATCGAAAAGATGGTGATCTATCAGGACGATCATCTTCTGGTTCTGGACAAGCCATCCGGTCTCGCCACGCAGGGTGGCCCCGGCATCACCAAACATGTGGACATGATGCTCGACGGTCTGCGCAAGGAAGACGGAGACCGTCCGCGCCTTGTGCATCGTATCGACCGTGACACGTCCGGTATCCTACTGATTGCCCGCACGCCGGGCGTGGCCGCCAAACTGGCAGCCGCCTTCCGCGGGCGTGATGTCGGCAAAACGTACTGGGCGATTGTCGTAGGCCGTCCGGCGCAGGCTTCCGGCATTATTGACCAGCCGCTCGCCAAGATCGGTGCAGGGGGAGCGGCTCTCGTGGTCGCTGCATCCCGTGGGGAAGAAGATGCCGTGTCGGCCAAGAGCGAGTACGAGACGATTGATGCGGCCGGAAAGAAGTTTTCCTGGCTGGCCCTGTCTCCGCTGACGGGGCGTACGCATCAGCTTCGTGTCCACTGCGAATCCCTCGGCACGCCCATCGTGGGTGATCCACGCTATGGCGGGAAGGCCGCCCATCCGGAAGGGTTCATCGACCGGCTGCATCTCCATGCCCGCCAGCTCGATATTCCGCATCCGGCCGGAGGGCGCCTGATCGTCACGGCCCCGTTGCCGCCGCATATGCGTGAGACGTTCCGTTCGCTTGGGTTTGTGCCCGGGGAGACACCGGCACCCAAGCGAATCAAGGGAAATAAAGGGCCTGCAAAATAATGAGGAAACTCACTGGCGCGCTCATCGGGGTCATCGTTGCCTTTGTGGGCGCCAGCATTGCCGCACATGAACTGATCGACCAGGATGTGCTGCGCCAGCGTGTGGCTGACGCCCTGAAGAAAGAGACGGGCCTGTCCATGGCCGTTGAGGGATCATCCATCCAGATCCTGCCATGGCCGTCCTTTGAAGCCCGGAACCTTGTTCTGCAGCGTCCGGGGCAGAAGCCTGTTTTCCAGGCCAGAACCGTTCATGCGGGGCTTTCGGTTCTGGCGCTTCTGCATCGGGAGGTCCGTTTTCAGGACTTTGTCGTTGATGGCGCCACACTTTCGCTGGAGCGTGATCGGGACGGCAGGGCCAACTGGTCTCTCAACCGAACTGTCCAGACTGGCAGTAGCGATGAAAATGCTCCGCTTCCTGTCCGCAGGCATATTGGGGAGCGCGTTCAGGTTCACTGGAACCTGTCGCTGGATGCCCTGCATCTGACGAACAGCAGCGTCCAATGGCGGGACGACCTGAAAGGCATGAGCGGATCTTTCCTGATCGGAACGATGGATCTCGCCGGGCTTCGTAGTCCCAGTCCATGGATTAATCTGCAAGGAAGCCATGGCCCAACACCCTTCACGCTTCAGGGTCATGTAGGTGATCTGTCGCTGCTGCGCTCCGCGTCAAAGCCATGGACGTTCAGTCTAGGGTCGACGCTCGGCACGGATGCAAAGCGGGACTGGCTGAACGTGGATGGCCAGATTCATGATGTTCCCCATCTGCGCGGTCTGGCATTGACCGCTCAGGGCGAGTGGCCAAACCTGCAGGACGCGCATCGTCTGTTCCCACATGCCAATCTGCCGGATGTGCGTGGTCTGGGAGGCGAATTTTCTGTTCAGGGCGATGCCGGAGAACTGACGGATGCGGACTGGGCGGATAAGGGGCAGGCTCTGCTCCAGAGCCTTGTTCCAGGGCGGATGCACCTTCATGCCGCTGGGCTAACTGTCCGAGGCGCAACAATCAGCAACCTGCGCCTTGATGCTGACGCACCGACAGCGCCGCTTTCAGTCGCAGCAGATGTGGTCTGGCGCGACATGGGCTGGCGTCTGGCGGGGAAGGCCGGAACGCTGGAACAGGCGGTTCATGCCTGGCGCGATCATGGGCAGACCACAGTTCCCGTTGAGGCTGAACTGCGCTCGCTTCCGCTGTCTCTGACTGCGGCTGTCAGTGGGACTGAAAAGGCGCCGCCGGTTAACGCGCAGGATGAAGCCCGGGTTACGATCTCCGGAACGCTTGGTGCGGAGGCAAGCCATTTTGGCGTGCAAGGTGGTGCCCGGACCCTGCATCTACCCAAGACAGTGCTGCATGATGTGTCTCTTCAGGGGACGCTGGACAGCAAGGGCCTGAGCGAAGCAACGCTGGACGGATTTGCGTTCAAGAGCCACGAAGTGGATGTGGATGGCGCGCTGCATCTTCTGACAGGGGACGATACAACGCCCCTGCTGAACGGCCATCTCCATGCTACGCAGCTTGATCTGGATGCCATCCGTGGTCTCTGGATTGCCCAGACCCAGGCAGAGCAGGACCGAAAATCTGTTCCTGTGTCTCCGCAATCTCCTGCCGTCCCGTTACCGACAGAGGCAGCAAAGACTGTCGCCACCCATCCTGTACAGACACAGGACCAATCTGCCGTGCCTGCTGCGCCGGAGGCGTCCGCTGGCCCGCAGGTCATGGTACCAGCATGGGTCAAGCGTTTGCGGGCGCAGGATCTTGATCTCCACCTGACGCTGGACCGGGTCGTCTTCTACAGCCACGATTACACCAATCTTGCGACCCACCTGACAGTGTCCGACGGCCATCTGCGTCTTGACCCGATTTCGGGGCAGGGACAGGGGCTGACCTTGTCCGGTCAGGTCGATCTTGATGCCTCGAAGCGGCCAGTCACGGCACATTTCACGTTCCAACCTCTGGTGCTGCCGGTCGGATTGCTGGAGGACAGCCTGAAGCTGCCTCTGCTGCTTCAGGGACCGGTTCAGATCGCAGGGGATGTCAGGGGGCAGGGTGAAACGCTGGAGACACTCCGTCAGTCCCTGACCGGCCATCTGGGAGTTTCCATGGTGGACGGAAAGGTGGACAGCCAGATTCTGGGACGGATTGCCGGGTCAGGGGCAGGTTCTCTGCTGGGCAGCGGTGCGCGCCCGCTCCGCTGTCTGGGGCTGCACATGACGTTTGCGGAAGATGTCGCCACGTTGGACACGATTGGTTTGCAATCGGGGCGCTTTTCGACACAGGGACATGGCGAGGTTCATCTCGGCTCACAGGAGATGACGCTGCATCTGGTTCCAAGCCTTGATTTCGAAGGCGCTGGAGCCTCAACGCCGGTGATCGTCACGGGAACCATTTCTGAGCCTCAGGCCCAGCAGGATCGGGATGGAAACGGGCGGTTCCAGCTGTCGATCGGGGATGGCCCGGTCGCAGATCCCTGCACATCCGCGCTGGCTGCTGCCCGCGAAGGGCAGGCGGGACCACCTGTTTCCGAGCAACCTCATCATCATAACAAGGCAGGCGACATCCTGCGTGCATTGGGAGTCCTCCATTGAGCAGTCGCAAGCGTTTCTGGAAAAGCGTGACACTCGGGGAGCAGGACGGTCTGTTCGGGCCGGAACTGGACGGTCTTCCAATCCGGTTGCCGCAAGGCACCGTACTGGCTGTTCTTTCACGGTCATTGGGGCAGGCGCTGGTCGCCGAATGGAGTCGTATCCCGGACAATGAGGCATTCACGCCAGAGCAGCTGCCTCTGACCCGCATCGCAGGCACCATGATCGAACGGATTCGCCCCGATCTGGTCGAGGCCCAGGAAACGCTGCTCCGCCATGGACTCGATGATGGTCTCTGCTATCGCAAAGAGAAGCCCGACTCGACCGTAGAGCGTGTTTTGGAATGGCTCGCCAAGGAAGGTATCCGACCAATTGTTACAGCCGGTCTGATGCCGATCACGCAGTCAGGCGATTACATTACGGGGCTGGAGCGCCTTCTAGCCCAACAGAATGAGGCCGAACTGGCGGTGCTGGGTGTCCTGACGCAGAGCTTTGGAAGCCTTCTTCTTGCTCTGGCCCTTGTTTCCGGGATGATCAGCAAAGAGGAGGCCATCTCCGTTGCCAACGCCGATGAGCGCCGCCAGCTTGAAGTCTGGGGCCGGGACGATGAGCTGTTCCGCGTCATGATGACACGGGAGCAGGACACGGCTGAGGCCCTGACGTTTCTTGGTTTTGCGCGAGAGGGCTGAATTTTCCGTGTGAGGCATGATGTTGCCATATTCGGGGCGCATCTGGCGCTGTGACAGAACGAGATGATTAGTGACTGGCTTCTGAGGGAAGTTATGACGCAATTTCCGATCTGTCCTGTAACGTCAGAGTCGAGGAAGATATGTCGGTATCCGTCAGTCGCCCCATGCGCCACATGGGTACACGCCTTGTAGCGAAGTGTTCTATGGGAGCATGGCTACTTCTGGCAGCAACGCCGATTATTGTTGTTGTCTGCGCTATTCACGGCTGAGGCGCCCGTAGCCTCGCAGTTTATTTGTCTGACATGTCCTCCTGAGTGTGAGGGCATAAAAAAAGCCCACTTCCACGGGGAAGCGGGCTCTCTTCAAAACAGAAATAACTGAAGACGCTCAGGCGTCTCCGTTGTCCGGTACCATGATGCTGACAGTAGCCGTGGCCGCAATTCCTTCTTCACGGCCCGTGAAGCCCAGACGCTCGGATGTTGTGGCTTTCACGGAAATGCGGCTGACATTGACCTGAAGCAGTTCTGCCAGACGCTCCTGCATGGCCTGGGCATGCGGGCCGATCTTGGGGCGCTCGCAGATTAGCGTAATGTCCGCGTTCACGAGGAAGCCACCACGGGCACGAATGCGCTCACCGGCATGGACGAGGAAACGGGCCGAATCCATGTCCTTCCACTCGTTGTCTGTCGGCGGGAAGTGGCGGCCAATGTCACCCTCAGCCAGTGCACCATAAATGGCATCACAAAGCGTGTGGATGCCGACATCGGCGTCCGAATGGCCAGCGAGGCCCTTTGTGTGCGGAATTTCAATCCCGCAGAGGATCAGCTTGCGGCCTTCCTCGAATGCGTGAACGTCGTAGCCAAGCCCGACGCGGGGCAGCAGGTTGCCGTCGATTACACCTTCAAGACGCATCAGATCCTCCGCAACTGTCAGTTTGATATTGTTGTCCGATCCCTGAACGATCGCGACCGGATGGCCACCCTGTTCAAGCAGGGCTGCATCGTCGGTGCGGGCATCGCGATGAGTGCGATGCAGGTCGAGCAGGGTCGGGAAATGGAAGCCCTGCGGCGTCTGTGCGCGCCACAGGTTTTCACGCGGGACTGTGTCGATGATGATGCCGTCCCGGACTTTCTTGATGGTATCGCTGACCGCAACGGCGGGAATGACGCCTGCATGGGTCTTTAGCGCCTCAATGACGTTCTGAACCACTTCTGCCGGGACGCAGGGACGGGCGCCATCATGAACCAGCACAAGGTCCGGTGGTTCCGGCAGGTTAGCGAGTGTTTCCAGCCCGTTTCGCACGCTGTCGTGACGTTCTGCGCCGCCCGCAACCGGCGGAAGAACATTCAGCCCGGCAAGGCTCTCAGCCAGCAGGGGATCGTCTCCAACCGGCAGAAGCACATCCACATGTGGCAGGAGAGCTTCTGCAGCGCGGCGGATGACGGGTTTGCCCCGTAGCATCCGGAACTGCTTGCAGGAACCTTCACCCTCGGGTGAAGCGGCGGCAAATCGCCGACCACGACCGGCGGCGAGAAGAAGGGCGGCGATACGCATGGGCGCAGGAATGGGCCGTGGGGGGCTGAACGTCAAGCCCGCGCGTCAGGCCGCATCAGTGCAGAAGTCCTTCGCCATGAGGGCTGTCGAGGCTGAATGTGGGAATCTGCACGTCGAAACGCTGTCCGGAGACGGGTTCAAGCATATGATACGTGCCCCGCATGAAGCCACCCGGCGTCGTGAGCATGGCGCCTGACGTGTAGTCGAACTGGTCTTTCGCCGGAATGATAGGCTGTTCTCCCACCACTCCATCGCCATGAACGTGTTCGATACGCCCAAGCCCGTCCACGATTTCCCAACTGCGGGAAATGAGCTGGAAGGTCTCCTTCCGGCCATTTTCGATGCAAATATGGTAGGCCCACGCAAAGCGGTGGTCTTCCGGATGGGATTGGTCGTCCAGCCAGAACGTCCGGACCGTGACGGTCACGTCGTCTGTTATCTGGCTGAAACGGGGCGCATTATCCATGGCTTCGGCCAGCGCCGTTTCCGGGTCCGACAGGAGGTGAGGATGGGATGACTTGTCAGGCATGAGGCCATTCTAATGTCATCCCGCATTTTTGTCAGGAAACTTATTTTGCAGCGTGAGCCGCGGCAGCACCGGCCGTGACGTCTGCAATCAGGTCGGCTGCGTCTTCAAGTCCGACGGACAGACGGATCACGCCATCCGTAATGCCCAGACGTGCCCGTTCTTCTTCACTGACGCGCATATGGGTCGTTGTGGCCGGATGGGTCGCGAGGCTGCGGGCATCACCAAGATTGTTGGAAATTGCAATCAGACCGAAAGCGTTGAGGCAGGCAAAGGCTCCGGCCTTGCCGTTCTCGACTTCAAAGGCCACCAGAGAGCCACCGTTATTCATCTGCTTCTGGGCAAGGTCATGCTGGGGATGGTCGGCACGGCCCGGATAACGGACGTTTACGACGCCCGGAAGTGCCGCCAGCGCATCGGCAACGGCAGCCGCATTGCGTGCCATGGCTTCGGTTCGAAGCTTGAGGGTTTCAAGGCCCTTGAGAAGCACCCAGGCATTGAACGGAGACAGGGCGTTACCCGTGTTCCGGGTGAACGGCTGGAGCGTCTCCTTGATCCATTTGTCGTTGCCCAGAACAGCACCGCCCAGAACGCGTCCCTGACCATCGATATGCTTGGTACAGGAATACAGAACGACGTCTGCACCCAGCTTGAGCGGGGACTGACCGATCGGGGAGGCGAAGACGTTGTCCACCATCAGCAGGGCACCCGCCTTGTGGGCGAGGTCCGCAATACGCTGGATATCAAGAACATCCAGCATCGGGTTTGACGGGCTTTCGATCAGAACGGCTGCGGTTGGGCGCGAAAGAGCCTTTTCCCAGGCGTCGTAATCGTCGCCGTCGACCAGTTCGGTCTCGATGCCGTAGCGCGGCAGAAGTACCGTGACGATCCAGTAGCAGGAGCCAAAGATCGCACGAGAGGCAACGACGCGCTCACCGGTTTTGACATGCGCCAGCAGAGCTGACGAGACGGCACCCATGCCTGTAGACGTGGCGATACAGGCGTCTGCACCTTCCAGAAGCGCAAGGCGTTCCTGAAGTGTGTCCACCGTCGGATTGCCGAAACGCGAATACTGGAAATGCTCGACATCGCCCGTGAAAGTGGCGGCAGCCTGCTCGGCGCTGTCATAAACGAAGCCGGATGTCAGAAAGAGCGCTTCGGACGTTTCACCGAACTCGGTACGGTTCGGGGCGTCGTGCAGGAGACGCGTGGCTGTGCGCCAGTTTTCTGAAGACATAAGATCAGTCCCTCCAAAGGTTTTCACCGCTTAGGTGAAAAGCATGTGGCGGGCCGTGGAAGTCCTGGGGAAACCGTAGGTGGAAAACCGCAGGGCCTCTTTAGCGCAATTATTTATCCTCGCCGCAAGCCGGCCGCTCAAATCACGAGGGCCAAACGGTCTTTAGGGCCGCCTGACGGGCAAGACTATGAAACGAGGAGTGGTTTTGCGTCAACACCCCTCGGCATGGATTGCAGAGGGGCGGAGGGGAGGATATAAGCGACGACATTGCGGGTGTAGTTCAATGGTAGAACGGCAGCTTCCCAAGCTGCATACGAGGGTTCGATTCCCTTCACCCGCTCCAGATTTCCCTGAAAAATTGTCAGTTCGATCCGTTCATCTTGGGCATGGGTGGTGCACTCAGCGTGTCCTGATATTCGTTGCCGTCCCAGATCCACTTGTCATTTTTGCCGACCAGCAGGTCATGCATGCCTTTATGGCGCGTCGGGAGAACGGAAATATCACCGTTCACTGAATCCAGAACGGTGTTCCAGCTATCGTTATGACGCAGATAGACAGACGTCGTGCAGCCTGCAGACCCGCAGAGACGGGCTGACTGAAGCTGAACGAACAGGGCTTCGTCATTCTTGCCAGACGACAGGGGCGCAGAGCCGACCAGCACAACCGGGTGGTCGTGATGCTTGGCGGCATCTTCCAAATCATCGGAATTCAGCTTGCGGGCATCGATATCAAGCTGTGTGCCAGGGTGGGCGGACAGAATGACGGGGGCTGGGCCTGCTAGCGCAGCAGAAGAGTGCTGCGTATGGTGCTTTGCCCGATGATGCGTTGTCGCGGCGCTTACCGTGGCGGCAATCGCGAGGGAGGAGACTGCCAGCAGCGCCAGATGGCGAGGCCGGGTGCGGGAAAGAATCTGCTGGATCGTCATAATATGATTCTTAACACGGAATTAAGCCGGACGATCCATGACAGATTCCCAGCTTTGAAAGATTCGAACGTTATTCGTGTCGAAGCGTGATGACCAGAACGTCCCGATAGGCTGGCTCGTTGGGGTTCTGCGGTGTGACAGCCGTGACGCCGTGATAGACACGATGATCATCCACAATGGCGGCGTCGAGCGGTTCGGTCAGGGTGAAAGACCCCAGAAGGTCTTTCTGGTTGTCATGAATGGTCGTCACGCCCTGTTCGACATTGTGCCGTCCGATCATCAGAACCAGAACCCAGTCAACGCCGTCACGGTGCATCCCTTCCGGAGTTGGGCGCCCTTCGCTGTCAGGATTGGCTTCGATGCGGAACTGGTGAACCTCCGTGTGCCAGGTCTCCGGCTTTTCCTGGCAAGGCGTCAGGGCATCGGCGAATCGGCTAATAGTCCGGATCGCGGCAAGCATTGCGGGGTGAGAAGCGATATTGTCTTCAATCGCACCAAACCAGCGCTCGATCCCGCCATTCAGCAGGTTGTGATCCCGGCTCTGATAGTGCGGCTGATGGGGCTTGCGGGTAATGAGACCATTACTGACGGAAAACGTCGCATAACGTCGGCGCCGGTAACGTCCCCCATCGGCCATGTAGAGATCAAGGCCAAGATCGTTCCAGCTTGAGGCAAACGTATCCCAGTCCGTCAAACCCTCATGTTCAAGCAGCGGACGCATTGTGTCCGCTTGCAGGAACTTGAAGCCTTTTTCCTCAAGGATGGTTTCGACCCGCTGCACGGTCTGGTCGAGGGCTGAAGGCAGAGGTGTGTCGGTCATGTCTGCTCACTTGGTGATGCCATGCCCGACAATTACGCCTGCCGGGCTGGTTCAGGCTCCGAGGTCTGGTTTGACGGGCGAGAGATGTTCCCGAACCGTCGTGGACGCTGTTTTCGCCAGACCTACGATACCAGCCTGATGCTGGCGGTACAGTCCTTCATGGATCAGCCGGGCAAAAAGACCGGAGAGCAAGCCACCGCCAAAGCTGCGGTTGGCATCCAGCATACCCCAGCCATTGTAATCACCAAGTGCCACGACAGCGCCGCGATCATTGTAAACGAACGGAGCGGGTGTCTGCCCGGCGATAACCTGTGGCAGTACACGACCGATATACTGACCCTGCTGACGGGCTGCCTGTGCTGTAGGAGCGACAGGAGCCGCATCGATGCGGGCACAGTCCCCAATAGCAAAAATCTTGGGGTCTTCGGTGGTCTGGAGGGTCTGGGTCACGCCAAGCTGTCCTGCACGACCACGCTCAAGTCCATCGAACAGTGTTGTTGCATCAGAAGCGCGAACACCGGCTGCCCAGATGCGGAGCGTTGCAGGGATCTGCTCGCCCGATTTCAGGTTGAAGCCGTTTTCATCGGCTCCAACGACCATCGCTCCCGTGCGAACGGAAATGCCCAGCTTTTCCAGTTGTGCCGCAGCGGCTTCGGAGACGGCTTCAGGAAATGCGGGAAGAATACGCGGGCCGGTTTCGATCAGAACCGCATCCATTCCGTTCTTGCGAACAGAGACACCCAAACCAGGAGCTTCATCAATGGCCTTGCAGAGCTCAGCAGCAAGCTGCACGCCTGTAGCGCCACCACCGACAATACCGAGGCTCAGTTTCTGACCGGCTGCGCGGGCCGTCTGAAGCGCCTTGCGGAACTCGGAATACAGCGTGTCCGCGTCATTGAGGCTGTCGATGAAACGGCAATGCTCGACAATTCCGGGAATACCAAAATCGTTGGCGCGCGATCCAAGGGCTACGACAAGATAATCGTATGGGAGAGTCGAGCCGTTCTCGAGCGTGACCGTTTGGGCTGTGCGATCAACGGCTGTGGGAACGCTCTGAATGAAGTTGAAACCGAATTTTGCGGCAGTTTCCGTAAAGGGAATGCAGTTGCCGTCGTGCTGCATCGTGCCGGCTGCAAATTCATGCAGGGATGGCTTCCAGTAATGGACCGGGCTGCGATCAACGAGTGTCAGGGAAATGTTGCTGCGGCGACCAAGGGCCGTCGCGGCCTCCAGACCTCCGACTCCGCCACCGAGAACAACGACACGAGTTGCAGCAGACATGGACAGTTTCCTCTTACCGGGCGCCCGCCAATTGGGCCGATCACTGTGCTAACGGGAGCGGAAGGGCTGCACAAGCCCTGCTCCCGCTCTCGTGTTGAGCGTTTTAGCTGCGATAGGACCCGTTGATGTCGATGTAGCCATGCGTGAGGTCACAGGTCCACACGCGGGCCTGTCCGTCACCCAGTCCGAGATCGACGGTGATTTCGATGTCCTGACCCTTCATGTGAGCCACAACAGGGGCTTCGTCGTAGTTTTCGACAACGCCACCTTCACGTGCGATCCAGGTGCCCCCCATGGCGACAGAGAGGCGGTCCCGATCTGCGGGTTCGCCGCTTTTGCCTACAGCCATCACCACGCGGCCCCAGTTTGCGTCTTCGCCAGCGATAGCCGTTTTGACCAGAGGCGAGTTGGCAATCGAGAGGGCGATGCGGTGGGCGGACACATCGGAATCAGCCCCTGTGACATCCACGCGGATCTGCTTCGTTGCGCCTTCGCCGTCACGGACGACGAGAATGGCAAGCTCCAGAAGCAGGTCGTTCAGGGCTTCGGTAAATTCGGCGAGAGCGGGATCGTGTGGGCCGGTCACAGGTTCGTTGTCTGCAAGACCCGTAGCGAACAACACCAGCATGTCGGATGTGGACGTATCCGAATCGACCGTGATGGCGTTGAAGCTCTTGGCGCAACCGGCTGACAGCAGGGACTGGAGAATGTTCTGCGGAATTTTGGCGTCGGTCGCGACGTAAGCCAGCATCGTGGCCATGTCTGGGGCGACCATGCCGGAGCCCTTGGCGATGCCCTGAAGGCGAACGGGTGTTCCGTTGATGGTCACGTCACGGCGGGCAGCCTTCGGGAAGGTGTCCGTCGTCATAATGGCGCGGGCAGCCTGTTCCCAGTTGTTCTCGTCCAGTCCAGCCTGAGCGGCGGGAAGGGCGTCAATAATGCGCTGCTGGGGAAGTTTCTCGCCAATAACGCCTGTTGAGGCGAGGAACACGTCCTGCGGCGGGCAGTCGAACATGGCGCTGACAGCATCAGCACAGTCTTCGCAGGCTTGAATGCCTGCACGTCCGGTGAAGACGTTGGCGTTTCCGGCGTTGACCAGAAGAGCGCGGGCATAAGGGGTTGTCTGAGCCTGACGGCACCACAGGATGGGTGCGCCAGGGCAGGCGTTACGCGTGTAAACGCCTGCAACAACCGTGCCGGGGGCAAATTCCGCCAGCATCAGGTCCGTTCGGCCCTGATAGCGGACGCCCGCGGCAACGGCGGAAAGCCGTACGCCGGCAACCGTTGAAAGGTCCGGAAGGGGACGGGACAGCGGAGACACAGCGATCGGCTTTCCCATGGTCTTACTTCTTGGCTGGAGCTGCAGCCGGGGCATCAGCGACCGGCTTGCCCTGTGCGTCGAAGTGAACAACCTTCACCTGAGATTCAGCCTGCTGAACGATCTGGCGAACCTTGTCACGGATCAGTTCCTGACGAACCTGATCGTGGATCTGGTCGAAGCTCGGGATCGGAGCGGTCCGCGTGCCCAGAACCTGGATCACATGGTAGCCGTACTGCGTGTGCACCGGCGTCTGGGAGATCGTGTTCGGCTTCATGGCGAACGCGGCCTCAGAGAAAGCCGGCAGCATGTCACCCTTCTTGAACCAGCCAAGATCGCCACCGTTTGCACCAGCGGAACCCTTGTCCTTGGACAGCTGGCCAGCAAGCTTCGCGAAGTCAGCACCCTTGTTGAGCTGGGCAATGATGTCCTTGGCCTGTGCTTCCGTCTCCACGAGGATGTGGCGAGCATGAACTTCCTGCTCAGGCTTCTGGTTGGCGTAGTGCGTCTGGTAGTAGTCGTGCAGAGCCGCATCGGTCACGAGCGGAGCGACCTTCTCTTCCAGATAGGCATTCTGCAGGGCGCTGTTGGCAGCGTTCTGCATGGCAGCCTTGACTTCCGGCTTGTTGGTCAGACCTTCCTTGCCAGCAGCGATCTGGATCGCCTTCTGATCGACGAGCTGGTTGACCAGCAGCGGGATCAGCATGGACGGCTGAAGCTGACGGGCCTGCGGCGGCAGGTTGCCAGCAGCCTGCTGAACATCACCGAGGGTAATCTTTTCGCCATTAACGGTTGCGATCACCATGTCCGGCTTTGGGGCAGGTGCAGCGGCCGGTGCTGGAGCAGCAGCCGGGGCAGCAGGAGCCGCGAAAGCAAGAGGAGCTGAAACCGACGTGCCAGCCAGAAGTGCTGCACAGGCGAGAGTGGAGCGGGAAAGCCGCATGAAAATACCTCGGACCATAAAGAAGGAGGAAAACGAATGGGCAGCACCATGACAAAGCGCGCTCAACCCTGCAAGAGCACGGCCCCTTACCATTCCGTCACACTCCGGAAATGGGCATTTTAGTGGACCTCCCGGGTGCCTCTCCATTGACCCGTGGGCACGCGGGTCCTATCTCCACGTGACGTGAAAATCGTGATTGCCCGGTTTGGGAGGTCTTTCCGCTGATGGAAAGAGCTTCTGATCGGGTGCTCGGCATCTCAAGGTTCAGCATGTTCGCACGCCTCGCACGCGCCCTCTTCGGTTCCGCCAATGATCGTTCGCTCAAGGCGTATCAGCGCCGTGTGCCCGAGATCAACGCTCTGGAGCCCACAGTTCAGGCGCTCAGTGACGAGCAGCTTCAGCACAAGACGGTAGAGTTCAAAGAACGCGTCGCCAAAGGCGAAACGCTGGATGCGATGCTGCCGGAAGCCTTTGCCGTCTGCCGTGAAGCGTCGAAGCGTGTGCTGGGTAAGCGCCATTTCGATGTGCAATTGATCGGCGCAATGGTTCTGCATGATGGTCGGATTGCTGAAATGCGGACTGGTGAGGGTAAAACCCTTGTCGCGACGCTGGCCGTTTACCTGAACGCGCTGTCCGGCAAGGGCGTGCATGTCGTGACGGTGAACGACTATCTGGCCCGTCGTGATGCTGAGGAAATGTCTGTTCTTTACAGCTTCCTTGGTCTGACGACAGGCGTGATTATCCCCAATCTGGCGGATGAAGAGCGTCGTGAAGCCTATGCCGCAGATATTACCTATGGAACGAACAACGAGTTTGGTTTCGACTATTTGCGCGACAATATGAAATATTCGCTCGCCGATATGGTGCAGCGTCCGTTCAACCACGCCATCGTGGATGAGGTGGACAGCATCCTGATCGACGAAGCCCGGACACCGCTGATCATTTCCGGTCCCGCCGACGATAGTTCAGAGCTTTACCGGACGGTTGATGCGGTCGTGGCGAAGCTGGTGCTGGAACCCGAAACCTTCGACAAGGATGAGAAGCAGCGCAGCGTGACGCTGACCGAAGCTGGCTCGCACCGGATTGAAGAGCTTCTGAATGAAGCCGGGGTTCTGCAGGAAGGCGGTCTGTACGACATCCATAACGTGGCTGTGGTGCATCACGTTCAGCAATCTTTGCGGGCCTATACGCTGTTCACGCGGGACGTTGATTACATCGTCCGTGATGGCAAGGTGATCATCATTGATGAATTCACCGGCCGTATGATGGATGGCCGCCGTTATTCGGATGGTCTGCATCAGGCGCTGGAAGCGAAAGAGCACGTCGAGATCCAACAGGAAAACCAGACGCTCGCCTCTATAACGTTCCAGAATTACTTCCGCCTGTATCCGAAGCTGTCCGGCATGACTGGTACGGCCATGACCGAGGCCGACGAGTTCGCGGAAATCTACAATCTGACGGTTGTGGAAATTCCGACGAACCGTCAGGTGAAGCGGATTGATACGGATGATGAAGTTTATTTGACAGCGGGCGAGAAATTTAACGCCGTTGCCGATCTGATTCAGGAAATTACGGCCAAGGGTCAGCCGATTCTTGTGGGCACGACGTCCATTGAGAAGAGTGAGTATCTCTCCAGTATTTTGGCGGGACGAAACATCAAGCATAACGTGCTCAATGCCCGGCATCATGAAAAAGAAGCCAGCATCATTGCGCAGGCTGGTGCGCCGGGAGCCATCACGATCGCCACGAACATGGCTGGCCGTGGCACGGACATCAAACTTGGTGGCAACATCGAGATGCTCATCCATGCCTATACGGATGGTATCGAGGATGAAGCCGAGCGCGAGCGTATTGCCGAAGAAATCCGCAAGACGGTTGAAGTCAACCATGGCGCGGTTCATGAATCCGGTGGTCTGTATGTCATCGGGACGGAGCGTCATGAGAGCCGTCGTGTTGATAACCAGCTGCGTGGCCGTTCGGGACGTCAGGGTGATCCGGGAAATTCCCGTTTCTTCCTGTCACTTGAAGACGATCTGATCCGCATTTTCTCTGGCGACCGTATGGGCGCTATGATGCAGAAGATGGGCCTGAAGGAAGGGGAGGCGATTGTTCACCCCTGGCTGAACAAGGCCGTCGAAAAGGCTCAGAAGCGCGTTGAAGCCCGCAACTTCGACATGCGCAAGAACACGCTGAAATACGACGACGTCATGAATGACCAGCGCAAGGAAGTCTATTCCCAGCGCAAGGAGTACATGTCGTCTGAAGATCTGTCTGGCGTGATCGCAGAACTGCGTTTGCACACCATCGAGGATCTGGTTCATGCCCATATCCCCGAGAAGTCTTTTGCCGAAGCGTGGGATACAGCGGGCCTTTCCAAGAGCCTGACTGATATTCTGAACCTCGATCTTCCGATTGCCGAATGGGCAAAGGAAGATGGCATGGATGCAGAAGGCGTGATCGAGCGTGTGGAAGCCGAAGCCCAGAAGGCTCAGGCCGCCCGGACGGCGAACATGGGTCCTGAACTCATGCGCATGATTGAGAAGCAGGTTGTGCTCACGACGTTCGATGCTGTGTGGAAAGAGCATCTGCATGGGCTGGACCAGCTGCGTCAGGGCATTGGCCTGCGTGCTTATGGTCAGCGTGATCCGCTGAACGAGTACAAGCAGGAAGCTTTCCAGATGTTCACGGCCATGCTGGATGACATGCGGATGCGCGTGACGCAGACCATGTGCCGCATTCAGGCCGTGAGCGAGCCGCCGCCTTATCCGGTTGTGGATACATCCGCCCAGCATGAGACGTTCGAGGCTCCGCCGTCTGCTCCGGCATCTCTTGAGCAGGCTTCGCAGCCGGTTATGAGCTTTGCCGCCCCGCAGTCGCAGTTTGCTGCGCAGGGTTCGGTGGAAGAGCCAGATGCAGCTACGCTTCACCGGTGGTATGAAGAAACCCCGCGCAATGCGCTTTGCCCGTGCGGATCGGGCCATAAGTTCAAACACTGTCATGGCAGGCTCGCCTGAGCCTCTGACACCCGTAGAGGAAGGAGCGACCGATGGCCGGTCATTCGCAATTTAAGAACATCATGCATCGCAAGGGCGCGCAGGATGCCAAGCGCGCCAAGCAGTTTGCCAAGATCCTGCGTGAAATCACGGTTGCCGCGCGATCCGGTCTGCCGGACCCGGCATCCAACCCGCGCCTTCGTGCTGCTGTTACGGCCGCACGTGAAGCGAACATGCCAAAGGACAACGTCGAGCGCGCCATCAAGAAGGCCTCCGGTGCTGCCGGCGGCGAAGATTATGTGGAAGTCCGTTACGAGGGCTACGGCCCGGCTGGCGTGGCGATCATTGTCGAAGGCCTGACGGACAATCGCAACCGTACGGCTGGAGAAGTCCGCGCTGCGTTCTCCAAGCATGGCGGTTCGCTGGGTGAATCGAACTCGGTGTCCTTCATGTTCCAGCGTCTGGGTGTCGTGACCTATCCGGTCGATGCCGCGTCCGAAGACGAGATGCTCGAAGCCGCCATTGAGGCAGGTGCTGACAATGCTGTGCTGACCGAGGAAGGTCACGAGATCACTTGCGAGATGGAAAATTTCTTCGCGGTTCGTGACGCCCTTGAAAGCCGCTTTGGCGAGCCGCAGTCCGCAAAGCTGGACTGGCGCCCGGAAAACAGCGTTTCGCTGGATGAGGAAAAGGCCCGGACGGTTCTGAAGCTGATCGACGTTCTGGAAGACAACGACGACGTTCAGGCTGTTTATGCCAACTTCGACCTTCCGGATGACGTGGCTCAGGCGCTCGCCGCTTGATCCGTCTGATGGGCATAGACCCCGGCCTGCGTTTCATGGGTTGGGGGATTATTGATGTGGATGGCAACCGCCTGAAGCATGTGGCTTCCGGTGTAATCGCAACGGATGGCCAGGAATCGGTTCCCCTGCGGCTCTGTGAGCTGCATGGGAAGCTCCAGACTCTGATCCGTGAGTATGCTCCCGCTGAAGCTGCGGTTGAGGAAACTTACGTAAACCGCAACGGTTCTTCGACGCTCAAGCTTGGTTATGCTCGTGGTGTGGCTCTTCTGACGCCTGCCTATGAAGGGCTGCCCGTCGCGGAATATGGGGCCATGATGGTCAAGAAATCCGTGGTCGGCACCGGGGCGGCGACGAAAGAGCAGGTTACGATGATGGTGAAGCGTCTGCTACCCGGCGTGGCTATTCATAAAGCAGATGCCTCCGATGCTCTGGCCGTGGCGATCTGCCACGCGCATCATCGAGCCAGTGCGGCGCATGTGGCTCTTGGGAAGCGAATGGCATGATCGGACAATTGACGGGTCTTGTCGGGCAGGTTGAAGGCGAGCGCTGCATCGTGGACGTCAATGGCGTCGGCTATGTGGTGTCCGCCTCGACGCGCACGCTGGGAAATGTTCCGCATCCGCCTGAAGTGGCACGTCTGCTGATTGAAACAGTCGTCCGGGAAGATGCGATCCTGCTGTACGGGTTCGGGACCGCTGATGAGCGCGAGTGGTTCCGTCTGCTGACGACGGTTCAGGGCGTGGGCGCTAAGGTTGCCCTGACCATTTTATCGGCCAACTCGCCAGGTGAAATTCTACTGGCCATCAATGCCGGAGACCGTGGGTCTTTGACGCGGGCTGCTGGTGTCGGCCCGCGCCTTGCAGACCGTATTCTGAGTGAACTGCGCAACAAGGTTGCCAAGATGCCGGGTGGCGGGGCTACTGCACCAATGCCGGGGATCGTGACCGGACCAAGCGTTGAAAACGATGCGCTGCTGGCGCTGGCGGGTCTCGGCTTCCGTCGGACCGAAGCATGGCCGGTGCTGAGTCGTGTTCTGGCTGAAAACGAGAATGCCAGCCTTGATCTGGCCATCCGTCTTTGCCTGAAGGAACTGGCCCGATGAGCGAATTTCGGGAAACGGACCCGGCTCGTCTGCCGGAAGATATTGCAGAGAGCGGATTAAGGCCGGAGAGCCTTGCTGATTTTACGGGCCAGAAAGCCAGCCGGGAAAATCTTGCCATCTTTATCGAGGCTGCCAAGGCTCGTGGTGAAGCTTTGGATCACGTTTTGCTGCATGGCCCTCCGGGTCTGGGCAAGACAACGCTGGCGCAGATTGTGTCTCGTGAACTGGGTGTTGGTTTCCGGGCAACGTCTGGGCCGGTTATTCAACGGGCAGGGGATCTGGCGGCGATCCTGACGAATCTCCAGCCACGCGATGTGCTGTTCATTGACGAAATCCATCGGCTTCAGCCTGCGATTGAGGAAATTCTTTATCCTGCGATGGAGGATTTTCAGCTCGATCTGATTATCGGGGAAGGGCCAGCGGCTCGATCTGTCCGGATTGATCTTGCGCCATTCACGCTTGTTGCCGCGACGACGCGTGCCGGTCTGCTGGCCACGCCTTTGCGGGATCGCTTCGGCATTCCTCTGCGACTTGTTTTTTATACACCAGATGAACTGCGGGCCATCGTCTCTCGGGGAGCGACCAAGCTCGGTGTGCATCTGAATGACGATGGCGCGGAGGAAATTGCTCGTCGTTCCCGCGGGACACCGCGTATTGCCGGGCGTCTTCTGCGTCGGGTGCGCGATTTTGCTTTGGTGGCGAAGAAGCCAATCATTGATCGCGCCACGGCGGATGCGGCGCTGTCCCGTCTTGAAGTTGATGAGCGCGGTCTGGATGCGATGGACCGGCGCTATCTGGTGCGGATTGCGGAACACCATCATGGCGGCCCGGTGGGTGTTGAAACGCTCGCAGCCGGTCTGGCGGAAGCTCGTGATACGCTGGAAGATGTCATTGAGCCTTACCTGATCCAGGAAGGCATGGTGCTTCGGACGGCACGCGGTCGCATGCTGGGTGAAGCGGGGTGGCGCCATCTGGGGCTGAACCCGCCAGCGAGCCAGGTAGATCTCCTTTCTGCGCTCGATGACGATACGACGGCCTGAAGCCGGGCACATGAGCGGAGGATCTGATGGCAACGCATAAAATCCGGTTCCGGGTTTATTATGAAGACACGGATGCCGGGGGGATTGTCTATCATGCGCGCTATCTCGGCTTTGCCGAACGTGCACGCAGCGAGGCCATGCGGGATGCGGAGGCGTCCGTCACGGAACTTCTGAATGATTTTGGTCTGGCCTTCGTCGTCCGACAGGCCAGCATCCGGTATCGCTCTCCGTTGCGACTCGATGATGAAATGGAAATTGAGACTGCGCTGGAGGCTATGACGCCGACACGGCTGAAACTTCAGCAGACGGTGCGGAATTTCTCAAAGGATAACGAAACCGCCGTTGTCATTGATGTGGAACTGGCGTGCCTTTCTGCAGAAACAATGAAACCTGCCAAAATTCCGCCTCGCTGGTGTGATGCTGTTCGAAAACTCGAGGCTGGAGAGGTCTGACCCACTTTCCTGTTTCCTCACGAAGTGCAATGGAGAGACCTGACCCGTAAGGGACAGGATCTGGACAGGAGAGAACAGTGGATCATGAGGTAAGTTCGAGTGCGCTTGGGGCGGTCGGTGCGGCCGGTCTGTCGCCTCTGGACCTGTTCCTGCACGCGTCCATCGTCGTAAAGCTGGTCATGATCGGGCTCGTCCTGTGCAGTGCAGGCGTGTGGGCGATCATCGCGGAAAAAATCATTCTGATGCGTCGCGTAAATCGTGAAGCGACGGAATTTGAAGACCGTTTCTGGTCCGGCGGTTCGCTGGACGACCTTTACGAATCCGATGGTGCCCGTCCGACGCACCCTATGGCCGCCGTGTTTGGGGCTGCCATGGGCGAATGGCGTCGTTCGGCACGGATCGTTGGGATCGATCTTGCGCGCGGCGGCGTGCGGGACCGTATCGACCGTGCCATCAATATTACCGTTTCCCGCGAGAATGATCGTCTGGGCCGTCGCCTGATCTTTCTGGCAACGATTGGTCCGGTAGCACCGTTCGTGGGTCTGTTCGGTACGGTCTGGGGTATCATGCATGCGTTCGGTTCGATCGCTGCCATGCACAATACCAATCTTTCCGTCGTGGCTCCGGGTATTTCCGAAGCCCTGTTCGCAACGGCTATCGGCCTTGTGACGGCTATTCCCGCCTATGTTGCCTATAACGTTCTCAGCAACTCCACGGACAAGTTTGCGGACCGTATGGAGGCTTTCGGAACCGAATTCGCCGCCATCTTGTCCCGCCAGTCCGAAGAGCGTGCGGACGAGACGACCAGCGGGAAGGCCTGATCCATGGGGATGTCCGCTGGAGGAGGAGGGCGCGCAGGGGGCCGTCGTCGGCGTCCGGCATCCGAGATCAACGTCACACCGCTGGTGGACGTCATGCTGGTGCTGCTCATCATTTTCATGGTGACGGCGCCGATGATGACCAGTGGCGTCAATGTTGATCTGCCCAAAACGGATGCCAGTCCGGTCAATGCTGATACGAAGCCGATCACGGTTTCGCTGCGCAATGACGGTTCGCTGTATCTGGGCGAAGATCCGATCACGCCGGAACAGCTTGTGGACCAGCTCAAGGTCCAGTCCCAGAATGATCCGAATCATCGGATCTTCGTTCGTGCCGATGCGCATATCGACTATGGCCGCGTGATGCAGGTCATGGGTCAGATCACGTCTGGCGGCTTTACGCATGTGGCGCTGCTCGCTCAGCAGCCTCAGAGCGGCCAGTAAAGGACTTCGCCAGTGGTGCGTCCACGTCGTTCGGACAGGCGTCGCTTTCGCAACGCGCTGCTGGGTTCGGTTGGTGTCCATGCGGCACTGATCCTGTACCTGGTGGTGCGGATCCCGTTCGAGAAACCTCCTGAGCCGCCGGAACCTCCGGCGGTGCAGATGGAGTTCGAGGAGGCTGGTCCTCCCACTCATCCTATCAAGGCTGACCATCCGGCTCCCAAGCCGGCACCTGCGCCTGCGCCCGTGAAGAACGAAGCTCCTCCGTCCCCGACGCCTCCTCTGAAGGCGCCGACGGAAGAACCACCTCCGCCTCCACCGCCGCCGCAGCCGGTTCCGCCAGCGCCTGAGACCAAGCCTCAGCCTCTGCCGCCGACGAAGCTTCCGCCCAAGATCACGGAGCCGTCGCCAGAGCCTGTGCCTGCGTCACCGCCGAAGCCATCCCCGCCGACCAAGTCGACGATGGTGGCCCCGCCGAGCCCGCAGACGCAGAAGGCTGACAAGCTGCCGGATACGCCGAAGTTCTCGCATATGACCCAGCCGAATGCGTCCAAGAATACGCAGGCGGACAGTCATTCCCTGCTGGCGACGCTGGACAGCTTCCGGTCAGACCAGAAGCAGACGCATGCGCCCAAGGCGAAAGCCAATCCGCCGCAGGGTGGAGCGCCGGATGGCGGTGGTGTTCCCAACGGGGATATTACCAAGTCCCTGTCCATGGCCGATCAGAAAGCGATCGGTGGTTCCGTGCGTCGTTGCTACACGGAAGACACGGAAGCGCGGAACTATGCGAGCTTTGTCGCGCATCTGATTGTGACGGTGGATGCAACGGGTGAGGCACGTCTTGTGAAGTATGCTCCAGATACAGCAGCGAAGATGGCGTCAGACCCATCCTATCGTGTGCTGGCGGAGCGTGCGCGCGATGCAGTGCTGAGCCCGACCTGTGCCCATCTGCCCATTCCTTCCAACCTGCTAGGCCAGACGCATCAGCTGCGTTTTGTCTTCAGGCCGTAACCCTAGAGGAATCATCATGACCTTCATTTCCGATTCCGAAGCTGATGCTCTGAGCGCGCTGCTGTCGCGCCGTTCTGTTCTTGGTGCCACGGCTGCGGCTGGTGGCCTTCTGGCAACGCCATTGTCTGCTTTTGCACAGGGTGCCGCGGCATCTGGTGGAGGTGAGGCGGAAATTACCGTGGATCAGGCCCGTCAGGCGCCGATCCCCATCGTAATCCCGAGCTTCGGTGCCGGGATGGGCGAGCAGATCTCTGGCGTCATTTCTTCTGATCTGGAGAGCACGGGTCTCTTCAAAGTCATGAGCGGTGATGTGCCTCCGGGTTCCACGCCCGACTTCAGTGCCCTCAAGGCGCAGGGTGCCCGTGCTGCTGTAGCTGGGCGCGCAGTCGGTTCTGGCAGTGTGCGCGTTGAGATGCGGCTGTGGAACGTTGTGGCTGGTGAGCAGCTTCAGGGCACGGCTTATACGGCGTCTCCGTCCAACTGGCGTCGTATCGCTCACATCATTGCTGATGTGATTTATGAGCGGATGCTGGGGGAGAAGGGGTATTTCGATACCCGTATCGCTTACATCGCCCGGACAGGCCCACGTCGTCATCAGATTACGCGTCTGGCGCTGATGGATCAGGACGGGTTCAACTCCCGTATGCTGACTGGTGGCCAGTGGCTGACGCTGACGCCGCGCTTCAACCCGGCACGCGATCAGGTCGCGTTCATGTCTTACGCGAACAACCGCCCGCGTGTGTATCTGTTCGACCTTGGCTCTGGTCGGCAGCAGATGCTGGGTGAGTTCGATGGCATCTCATTCGCGCCGCGTTTCTCGCCTGATGGCAGCCGAGTTGTTCTGTCTGCCACGCGTGGGGGTGGGTCAGACATCTTCGTTGTCGATCTTGGATCTCGCAGCAAGCACCAGATCACCAGCTCTGGTGGCGCGATTGATACCAGCCCGTGCTTCAGCCCGGATGGTAGCCAGATCGTCTTCAACTCCGATCGTGGCGGTAGCCCGCAGCTTTACATCATGGGTGCTTCAGGTGGCGGTGCGCGCCGGATCTCCTATGGTTCCGGTCAGTACGGCTCACCGGTCTGGTCGCCACGTGGGGATCTGATTGCGTTCACCCGCATTGGTCATGGTGGCTTCTCGCTGGGTGTCATGAATCCGGACGGCACGGGTGAGCGTATCCTGACGCAGGGCTTCACGGTTGAGTCGCCGACGTTCTGCCCGAATGGTCGTGTGCTGGCTTTCTGCCGTCAGAGCGCTTCGGGCGCGGGTGGTGCGGGCTTTGCGTCGGGTATTGGGACAATCGACATCACGGGCTTCAATGAGCGCCCAATCCGGACGGCAACTGGCGCGTCTGATCCAGCCTGGTCTCCGCTGAACGGCTGAACAGGCTTCCTCTACGTCAGACAGGTTTCTGACGTGGAGGTTTTTCCTCGCGAATGTCTTGAGCAGAAGCTCGGTATGCAGAGCAGGTTTACAGACCTGATCAAGACGGATGACAGACCGTCAAATGGAGTCGATTGAGCCGGGATCGCTTGTCACGGGCAACATGGTTCCATCGCATGTTCTGTAAATCGAAGAAGCCACACCAGAAGATGGGAAAATTCTGTCCCGCATTCGGCGCTGGGCTGATGTGCGTCATCTGCATGGTGATAAAGAGCTTAAAGGATGTCCAGCAAAGCAACTGGCAGAATTCCGCCACATTCGTATTTAAGAGCTGTGACATTTATGTTGCGTTTTCTGGTTTCGAATCAGAATCGTTCTCCGGCGTCTGGGGTATGCCTCACAGGATGCTTGACCCCGGATTTAAGTCATGAGTATGGGCGCTAGTGGCTAGTGCTTTTCAGGGGGCATGCTGGGAGTTGCAACGCGACTCTTGAGCGGTTCCGAATGAAAGGTGTGGGTCCGGAACAACGCGGCATTATGCCGCATTTCGGTTCCTGATACGGAACCGTTCTCAGGGTTGAGACACATGAAGTTCAAGGTGTTTGGTGCGCTTGGTCTGGCGCTCGTTCTCGCAGCCTGCTCCGATGGCAAAACCGATACGGGCAACAGCACCGGTGCTGGCGCAGCTACGCAGGAAGCTGGCCCGACGCCGGGCAGCGAAGCTGATCTGGTTGCCAATGTTGGCGATCGTATCTTCTATGAGCTGAATGTTTCCCAGCTCTCCGAAGAAGCCCGCGCGACGCTGGACAAGCAGGCTGCATGGCTCGCGAAGTATCCGCAGGTCAGCATCCAGATTGCTGGTAACTGCGATGACCGCGGCACGGAAGAGTACAACATTGCTCTTGGCCAGCGTCGTGCAAACGCTGCTCGCGACTATCTGGTCGCCAAGGGCGTGAGCGCTTCCCGCATCACGACGATCTCCTACGGTAAGGATCGTCCGACCGCTGATGGTGATGACGAAGCCTCATGGGCTCAGAACCGTAACGCGATCACCTCGGTTCGCTGAACCCGGGTCATCCGTTTGACGGACTGACAGTTTGAACGGCCGGGGGAGCTTATCCCCCGGCCGTTTCTGTTTTATGACTGTCTCTACTGCCGTGCTCGCCGGCGACTGCGAGAGGGCGCCCTGGCCGGGCGCTGAACTGTTTCAGGAGATCTTGCATGGCCCTGTCCCGTCCCCTCCGCGCACTGATGCTCGGAACGGCGTTTTCTGTGCTTTGCCCTGTCCTGCCGGCTCTGGCGCAGGACGCATCGGATGGCGGGGGGATTTCTTCCCGTGAGGCGATTGCTCTTCAGGATGAAATTGCCTCTTTGCGGCAGCAGGTTTCGCAGATTCAGAACAGTGGGCCTTTGCCTGCGCCGAGTTCTTCAGCATCACGAGGATCGTCTGGAAACAGTGCAGACGGAAATATGGTGGCTCAGCTTCTGGAGCGTGTTTCGGCTCTTGAAGAACAGAACCGCCAGATGCGTGGAGAACTGGATCAGTTGACCAACGCGCAGAAGGAAACGCAGGCTAATCTGTCCAAACAGATTTCAGACATGCAGTTTGCGTCTCAGAACGGCGGGGGCGGGGCACCGGCGGCCGCAGTATCTGCTGCGCCGAGTGCAAAAGCTGTTGAATCTGACGCGCCTGCTGCCGGGGATGCCGCACCGAAGACTGCTCTTGAAGCTCTGAAGCTTGGGAACGCCGCACTGAAGGCTGGCAAATACGACGACGCTGAAACGAATGCGCGCTTTGCCATCAAGACGGCCAAAAGCGCTTCCGGGAAAATGGATTCCCAGTTCCTGCTAGCCCAGTCTCTTGCGGGGCAGAAGCAGTATCGTGAGTCGGCTGTTGCTTACTACGATGCCTATAACAAAGCTCCGAAGTCCCCCAAGGCTCAGGACTCTTTGTTGGGTGTTGCAGCCTCTCTTCTGGCAATGGGCGACAAAAACTCCGCTTGTCAGGCGCTCGACAAGCTGAAGGACGAGTTTCCAACCCCAACTCCTCGAGTGAAGTCTGCCGCTGCGACGTTCCGTGGACGTGCTGCCTGTCACTGATCTGAACAGTCCTGTCGGGGCGGACGAGTTTTCCGCCTTGATGGAAAATGTCGGGCCTTGGTTGCCCGACGTTGCAGAGGCTCCTGTCGGGCTGGCTGTTTCCGGTGGGGGCGATTCCCTCGCCTTGGCGTGGTTGGCAAAACGGTGGCGACACCATGTTGTGGCTTTTGTTGTAGATCATGCTTTACGCGTCGAATCTGCTGCTGAGGCACGCCTGACAGCCAGCCGCCTCCAGGTGATGGGCATTGACGCGCATGTTTTAAAGCTGGCGCCTTTTCCTGAAGGGCGGCTTCAGGAGCGTGCGCGGGATGCGCGTTTTGAAGCTTTGGAAGAGGCCTGCGTTGAGGCGGGGTGTCTTGATCTGCTGGTTGCCCACCATCTGCATGATCAGGATGAGACAGTCTGGATGCGCCAGAATGCTGGCAGTGGTCCGAGCGGGTTGGCCGGGATGGAGGCTGTGGCTCTTCGGGGACGGATCAGAATTGTCCGACCTTGCCTCATGCTGGCGCCAGAGCGGCTACGCGCGACATTGCGTGCGGCCGGTCTTGCATGGATTGAAGATCCTTCCAATCAGAACAGGCGCTTTGAGCGTGTTCGCTGGCGACAGGATCTGTCACCGGCTCAGCGGAATCAAGCGCGGGAATGGCAGGTCGCGGCACAGATGTTGCGGTGTTCCGAAGACAGGAAACTGGCGCGCGTGTTGGCGGAAAGTGCAGTCTGGCATTCGGCAGGCTGGGTTCATCTAAGGCCTGACGGGATAAAGGACAGCACGATTGCAGCGTTGATCCGCCTGGTGTCCGGGCGGAGATATCGTCCGTCTCGGGAGCAGGTTCAGGCTCTTGTGTCGCGTGGGCAGGGGACGCTGGGAGGCGTCATGGTGAGTCCGGTAGGGCGTTTCGGAGACGGTGTGATGCTCGTCCGTGAGGAGCGGGCAGTCGAAGGCTTGGTCGCGGCAAAAGCCGGAGCGCTATGGGATGGTCGATGGCGCGGCGCTGCAGACGCTCTTCCTGCTGACGGCATGATTGGCGCTCTGGGAGAGGGAGCTTTCCAGTTGGATGCCAGACGTCTGCGTCTGCCTGTGTCGGCTTTGAGAACGCTCCCGGCTCTGTGGAGGAATGGACAGGTTATCGGTTTGCCTGATGTTCTCGAGGGCATTGGGACAGTCCCTTTTGTCTGGGCAGGAGGAGTGCCTGTGACGGGAGAAAGGGGTTCAATGACATGAAAAGCGCACCAAAATGCCCTGAAATGCGTTTTCCTTTCCCCTATGGGGTAGGAACACGGGCAGGACCGCCTATGTTATGAAGTCAACGCAGACTATGACGTCGGTCTGTTTGAGACGGTGAAGCCACGCTGCATCGGTTAGACAGTCTGAAGGACGACAGAGAACGAGATGAACAATTTAGGCCGTAACGTTGCGATCTGGGTGGTCATCATCATGGTCGGAATGGCAGTGCTGACCGCCTTCCAGCCCGGTGGAAGCCAGCACGCTGCCCAGCAGATCGCTTATTCCGACTTCATTCATGATGTGGATGAACATCAGGTTCGCTCAGTTGTGATCCAGGAGCAGAATGTTTCCGGTACACTGACGAACGGCACATCTTTCGAGACGTATGCGCCGATTGATCCGGGTCTTCCGGCGCGTCTGACGAGTGCGGGTGTGGAAGTCACCGCCAAGCCAATGGATAGCGGCGAAAGCCCGATCCTGCGCTATGTGGGGGCTTACCTGCCGGTTTTGCTGCTGGTTGGTCTGTGCTTTATGGTGTTTCGCCAGATGCAGGCTGGTGGTGGCCGTGCCATGGGCTTTGGCAAGTCCAAGGCCCGTCTGCTAACGGAAAAAACCGGTCGTGTGACGTTCGAGGATGTTGCGGGTATCGACGAAGCCAAGGCTGAGCTTGAGGAAATCGTAGAATTCCTCAAAGACCCGCAGAAGTTCACGCGGCTGGGCGGCAAGATCCCCAAAGGTGCTCTCCTCGTTGGGCCTCCGGGTACGGGTAAGACGCTTCTGGCTCGCGCGATTGCTGGTGAAGCCAATGTTCCGTTCTTCACGATTTCCGGTTCGGATTTTGTGGAGATGTTCGTCGGTGTCGGTGCATCCCGTGTGCGTGACATGTTCGAACAGGGCAAGAAGGCTGCACCTTGCATCATCTTCATCGATGAAATTGACGCGGTGGGTCGCCATCGTGGCGCTGGCCTCGGCGGTGGCAATGATGAGCGCGAGCAGACGCTGAACCAGATGCTGGTTGAGATGGATGGTTTTGAAAGCAACGAGGGCGTGATCCTCATTGCTGCGACAAACCGTCCGGACGTTCTGGATCCAGCTCTGTTGCGTCCAGGTCGCTTTGACCGTCAGGTTGTGGTTCCGAACCCCGATGTGGCGGGTCGTGAGAAGATCCTGCGTGTTCACATGAAAAAGGTGCCGCTGTCTTCTGATGTGGACCCGAAGGTCATTGCTCGCGGAACGCCGGGTTTCTCAGGTGCGGATCTGTCCAATCTTGTGAATGAAGCTGCCCTGATGTCGGCCCGTCAGGGACGCCGGACGGTTGGTATGGCTCAGTTCGAGGAAGCCAAGGACAAGGTGATGATGGGGGCGGAACGCCGCTCCATGGTCATGACCGAGGATGAAAAGCGTTCCACGGCTTATCATGAGTCCGGTCACGCCATCTGCGCCATCTTTACGCCGGGTAGCGATCCGATTCACAAGGCAACGATTGTGCCGCGTGGGCGTGCTCTGGGTCTGGTTATGACGTTGCCGGAGAAGGATAATATTTCCTACAGCCGGAAATGGTGCCTTGCCCGTCTGGTGATCGCCATGGGCGGTCGTGTGGCGGAAGAAATCATCTTTGGCCCGGAAGAGGTGAGTGCCGGTGCGTCTGGTGACATCAAGAGTGCCACTGATCTGGCACGTCGGATGGTGACCGAATGGGGCATGAGCGACAAGCTCGGTATGATCTCTTACGGCGATAACGGTCAGGAAGTGTTCCTGGGTCATTCTGTGACGCAGAACAAGAACCTGTCCGAGCAGACGGCTCGTGAGATCGACACGGAGATCAAGGCACTCATCGACACGGCTTATAAGCAGGCGCGCGAGCTGCTGCTGACGCATATTGATGATCTGCATCGCCTGACGGCAGCGCTTCTTGAGTATGAGACGCTGACTGGTGACGATGTTGGTCGCATTATGCGCGGGGAAGCCATCGAGCGCGCTTCGGATGATGAGCAGTTGCCCGATAATCGCCGTGCTTCTGTGCCAACAACGCGTCCAGGCGCGTTTGATCCGGCCCCGCAGGCAGGCTAATCAGACCGTTAACCGCACCATCAGGCGCGTCATTGAGGGGGCTTTCCCCTCGGTGTCGCGCCTTTTTCTTATCTATCGAGACACGCAGGATTTCATGACCATGGCCAGCAAGAGGGCACTGTTCGGGACAGACGGGATCAGGGGAACAGCCAATACCGCGCCGATGACGGTAGAAGTTGCCCAGAAACTCGGACAGGCAGCCGGGCTGTACTTCATGCGCAATCCAAGCCGTCGGCATAGTGTGGTGCTGGGCAAGGACACACGTCTGTCGGGTTACATGATTGAATGTGCGCTTGTGGCCGGGTTCCTGTCTGCGGGCATGGATGTCATTCTTGTTGGCCCGTTGCCGACACCTGCCATCGCTATGCTGACACGTTCCCTCCGGGCTGATCTCGGTGTCATGATCTCAGCCTCCCATAACCCTTTCACAGACAACGGTATCAAGCTGTTTGGGCCGGATGGCTTCAAGCTATCTGATGACGTTGAAGGTGAGATTGAGACGCTGATGGGTGAGGACCTGTCCGGGCGTCTGGCGTCTCCAGAGCAGATCGGCAGGGCCTCGCGTCTGAATGATGCAGCGGGGCGATACATTGAGAATGCCAAGGCCTCTTTCCCTCGCGGATTGCGTCTGGATGGCCTGAAGATCGTTCTCGATTGTGCGAATGGCTCGGCTTATCGTGTAGCGCCGACGGCTCTGTGGGAGCTGGGAGCGGAAGTTATTAAAATTGGATGTTCTCCAGACGGACTGAACATCAATGACGGTGTGGGTTCAACCCATCCAGAGCAGCTTTGTGCGGCCGTAAAGGAGCACAAGGCAGACTTCGGAATTGCCCTGGATGGTGATGCCGACCGCGTACTGATCGCCGATGAGAACGGTACCCTGGTCGATGGAGACCAGATCCTCGGTCTGATTGCCAAATTCTGGAAGCAGCATGATCGCCTCCGCAGCACGACTGTTGTGGCGACCGTCATGTCCAACATGGGCCTGGAGAAGGCACTTTCAGAAGTAGGTCTGGAACTCCAGCGGACCGCCGTTGGTGATCGCTATGTTGTTGAGCGGATGCGCGAAATTGGTGGAAATCTCGGTGGTGAGCAGTCCGGGCATATGGTGCTGTCCGATTATGCCACGACAGGCGATGGCCTGATTGCAGCATTGCAGGTTCTGGCTGTGTCGGTCGAAACCAAGAAGCCCGCCAGTGAAATCTGTAAGGTTTTCGAGCCTTTTCCCCAGCTTCTGAAGAATGTGCGTTATTCGGGTGTCAGCCCTTTAAGTAGTCCAGAACTGGCTGCTGCAAAATCCTGGGCCGAAGAACGCCTTGCCGGTCGGGGGCGTCTGGTTCTGCGCGCGAGTGGAACTGAGCCCTTGATCCGCGTTATGGCGGAAGCGGAAGAGGAAACTCTTGTGGTAGAAGTCGTGGATCATGTTTGCGATGCGATCCGCGCCATTACGGGACATTAAACGATGATCGGTCGGGTTCTGACCGTTGCTGGGAGTGATTCGGGCGGGGGAGCCGGAATTCAGGCCGATCTCAAAACCATCATGGCGCTGGGTGGGTTTGGCATGAGTGCCATTACAGCTTTGACGGCTCAGAACACGTTAGGTGTGTTCGGGGTCGAGGGTGTCTCGCCTGCCTTTGTTCGTCAGCAGATGCAGGTTGTTCTGGATGATCTGGGAGCGGATTGCTGCAAAACAGGAATGTTGGCCAATGCTGCAATCGTTCATGCGGTAGCAGACGAACTGTCGCTTCGCTCAGAACTGCCGCTGGTTCTGGATCCTGTCATGGTGTCTACGAGCGGCTCGGTTCTGCTGGACGCGGAAGCAGTGGATGCCGTGATGAACCGCCTACTTCCTCGCGCTCTGGTTGTGACACCCAATATTCCTGAAGCTGAAGTCATGACCGGACTGGTCATTACGGATCTGGAGGAAATGCGTGTTGCAGCGCATCAGTTGCAGAAGCAGGGTGCGCAGGCCGTTCTCCTGAAAGGAGGGCATCTGCGGAGCGATGACTTAGAGGATTTGCTAGTGTTTCCTGATGGAGACGAAGTTGTTCTTCGTGGCGAGAGACTAAAAACCCTCCATACGCATGGAACGGGATGCACTCTGGCCAGTGCAATTGCGACTGGGATTGCACAAGGTATGGATTTGGACTCTGCCGTTCGGCGGGGAAGCCAATATCTCAGACTGGCGCTGTCACATGCTCCCCGATTGGGGCAGGGGCACGGGCCGGTCGATCATGGGGTAACGATCCGGCCTGAATGGCACCAATCCTGAAAGCTGTTTTCAGGCGAATGTTGTGACGGGCTGAGGCGTACGTATCTGATGATCCGGTACAACAGAGCCGGTTTCGGTCGCTGGTTCGTCGCGCAGAATGTAGCCGCGCCCCCATACTGTTGCGATCAGGTTTTCTGCTCCGGCTTTCTGCAGTTTGCGGCGAAGTTTGCAGATGAAGACGTCAATGATCTTCATTTCCGGCTCGTCGATGCCGCCATAGAGGTGGTTCAGGAAGGCATCTTTCGTCAGTACTGACCCCTTACGGATGATCAGAAGTTCCAGAATGGCATATTCCTTGCCTGTAAGATGCAGGGCCGTTCCGTCGACGGTGACGTTCTTGCCATTCAGATCGAGTTCCAGATTTCCAACTCGCAGACAGGGTTCAGCAAACCCGCGGGACCGACGCATGACAGCCTGAAGGCGAGCGATGAGTTCACCGGGGTCGTAGGGCTTGGCCATATAATCATCTGCACCCATCGAAAATGCACGGATCTTGGCCTGAGGGCGCAGCAGGGCAGAAAGAACGAGAATGGGGGTCGTGATCCGGGAGGAGCGTATCCGGCGAATGACGTCATATCCTTCGATGTCGTTCAGCAGAAGTTCGAGAACCATCACATCGTAATCGTAATGACGAAGCATCTCGATGGCTTCTTCGCCGGAGGCTGTGTGATCTACGGTGAAAGCCGCGGTTCGCAGAATCTGGGACAGGGTCGCTGCGGCTTGAAGATCGCTCTCAACAAGAAGGATACGCATGTTTTCAACTCCAGGATTGGTAAAGCAATGGTTACTACCCAAGGTTGTAAATGTCGATAGATAGAAACGGAAAATCGTAAATTTTTCATTATTCCGTCATGTGGCGATGGGGCTTCAGCTTTTGTTAACCCTTTCAGCTTAGCGTTCTAAAGATGCTAGAAGTCATGGAAAAGCAGCAGAAACACTCGTCTCCAAGCTTCCTTGAGAAGCTTCTGGAGAAGGTGGCTAATTTGCAACCTGACGGTGCAGTGGGAACCGTTCAGGACGTGACAGGGCTGTGTGTGACAATCCGTGGTCTGGAAGGACTCGTTTCAATCGGGGATCGAATCGCAATTCATGCACGTTCTGGAAACACCATACAGTCAGAGGTTGTAGGGTTTCATGATGCGCAAGCCAGAGTGATGGCGTTTGGAAGCCTTGAAGGTATTGGCCCCGGTTGTCAGGCACGAATTCCTCTAAGTCGACAGTCCTGTGCCTCTCTTGGCGTGAATGAGAGCTGGTTGGGGCGTGTTATTGATCCGCTTGGTGTACCGATGGACGGCAAGGGGCCCCTGACTCCTGCTCTGACTCGCCAGCCTGTCCTCAGTTCGCCTCCAAATGCTGCGACACGCGCCAGACTTGGAGACAGAATTGATCTGGGAGTCAGGGCGCTTGATGCATTTACAACATGTCGGCGCGGGCAAAGGTTAGGCCTGTTTGCAGGATCTGGTGTTGGTAAATCAACGCTGCTGTCTATGCTGGCCCGAGGCGCGGACTTTGATGTCGCGGTCATTGCACTCGTGGGAGAGCGAGGCCGGGAAGTCCGGGAATTCATCGAAGACGACCTTGGTCCGGAAGGGCTTGCACGGAGCGTCGTTGTCATTGCGACATCGGACACGCCTCCCTTGATGCGCCGGGATGCAGCTGTTTCTGCCATGGCCATCGCCGAGTATTTTCGTGATCAGAGCAAATCGGTTCTGCTTCTGATGGACAGCGTAACCCGCTATTGCATGGCTTTGCGAGAAATCGGTTTGTCAGCCGGAGAACCCCCCGCGACACGGGGTTACCCACCTTCTGTTTTTGCCGAATTACCGAAATTGCTGGAGAGGGCGGGCCCCGGCTATCCCGGACAGGGCATGATTACGGCTCTGTTCACGGTCCTGGTGGAGGGGGATGACCATAACGAGCCAGTTGCTGATGCTGTGCGCGGCATTCTCGATGGTCATATCATTCTTGATCGGAAGATCGGAGAGCAGGGGCGGTATCCGGCAATCGACGTTCTTCGCTCCCTGTCCCGAGCTGTTCCCGGATGTAATTCGGCGGAAGAAAACCGATTAACCCGCCAAGCGCGGGCGATCATGGCAACCTATGAACGCATGGCCGATATGATCCGGCTGGGTGCTTACAAATCCGGGACAGAGAAAGACGTGGATGAGGCTATTCGCCTGATGCCTCAACTGGATGCGTTTCTGTCTCAGGGAAAAAATGAACGCTCAAAGTGCCTGGAGGCCTTTGAGCAGCTTGGAACCATCATGGCTTCCGCAGCCTGACCGCTATCGGAGAAAAGATAATGAGGCAGATGCCGCTTGAGGCTCTTCGTCGCCTGAGATGCCATGAACTGGCAGATGTGGAGAAGGCTTTTGGAGAGGCTGTTGCCCGCGAGGCAGCCGCAGAAACGCTTCTGGGACAGAGGCACCAGCACCTTCTGACGGAGCAAAAGCTGGCTTCTGATCCAGCGGCTGACGATGGAGCAGTGGAAGCATTCAGTCGTTGGCTCCCTGTCGGGCAGCAGGCCATTTCTGATGCGCAGGAAAAATGTCGGCAGGCTGCCATGGACAGGGACTGTATCCGGTCAGCTCTTCTGATGGCACAGGCAGCCCTGAAGGCCGTGGAAAAGCTGGAAGAGAAGCAGCGGGTCGAAATTCAGCAGCAGCATCTTCGTAAAGAACAGGCCGTTCTGGATGAGTTGGCGCTACGGCAGAGAACTTTAAATTGATCCGTCGCCCCGAAGCATATCGACCAGATGGCCTGCAGTGCCTATCAAAGCGCAGGCAACAGGGTGGGTTTCATCCCGGACAAAAGCCAGAATAAGGGTGGAATTGCTTTGGAAAAGGTCGCTTTCCAGGCTGATGACAGGAGCAGTCTTCCCCTCACTCTGAGCTGATTCGGCGGCGTGGGACAGAATACGGGCAACGGCTTTTTCAAGCGCAGGAAGCACGACTGTATGAGGCGCCGTATGATCGTCAGCATGGGCTGCAACCAGTTCGTTCCAGCCTTCTTTCGTGATGAACGCTGGTATTCCGTCGGGCGCGGTTTCGCGTTCGGCGCGTAGAATGGCTCCAGACTGGGCCAGACCAAGAATATTGACAGATGGAAGTGTAGAGGGATCGAGCATCACGGACATGGCGCTGTTTTATCAGGGCTATGTCTGGAAAAGAAGGCATACCTTTGCAAAGGATATGCCCGTAAATATCAGTGCGGTGGGTTTCCCATAGCCTGCATCAGAGCATTGACCTGATCTGGATGAGCTTTGAACAACGCAACATTGGACGGGTTGGGAGACGGCATTCCGGCGGGAACCTGACCGTTGCTGGCGGCCAGCGTCATACCGAAGGTTGTCATGCCAATAATGAATGTTTCAGGCGTGAAGCCGTGTGACCGTAAGACATCCGGGAAACCGGGCACCTGGCTTGCGCGGGCGATCATGTCCTGAAGTCCAAGACCCTGCGAATTCGGGGGTTGAATGTTGCGTCCCTGAAGCTCGCTGATTGCAGAAACCGCGCGGGGCATAAAGTCTGCCGGCAATACATAACGCATGGCGCGTTCCGCGTCCGCACGGAACTGCGGTGGGATCTGTGCGGACTGCTGATCTGATTGACCGTCGATCTGTGTCTGGCTTGGAGCGCCCTGAGCCAAGGCGGTCAGGGGCGTGATAGCCCCCGTTGCCAAGACGAAGACAGCAAGAAAGCTGCGTCGAAAAATCATGAAATCACCCATTCACCAGCACGCATGAGAGGCGTGCGTGTTCCGTCCTTGAGACCATCAAGATCAATCTTGTCCGACCCGATCATCCAGTCGATATGGATCAGGGAATCATTAACGCCGCGTTCCAGAAGCTGTTCCGGCGTCAGGCCCTCAATGTCGACCATGCACTTGGTATAAGCCTGCCCAAGCGCGATATGGCTGGACGCATTTTCGTCAAACAGGGTGTTCTTGTAGAGAATACCGCTGGCGGAAATTGGGGAGGAATGCGGCACGAGGGCCACTTCTCCAATGCGACGGGCACCTTCATCCGTGTCCAGAATACGATGCAGAACGTTCTCGCCTTTGCTGGCGTGAGCCTCGACAATGCGGCCGTCTTCGAAGCGGACGGAAATATCGTCAATCAGGGTGCCCTGATGGAAAAGAGGCTTGGTGCTGCACACCGTTCCATTGACGCGGGAGCGATGTGGCGTCGTGAAAATCTCTTCTGTGGGGATGTTCGGGTTGCACACGACACCATTCAGCGCTTCCTCGGAGCCGCCAGCCCATGCGTGGCCGTCTGCCAGACCCACCGTCAGGTCCGTGCCGGGGCCGGAGAAGTGCAGCGCGTCAAACCGCGTGTCATTCATGTATTTGGCGCGGGCATGGAGGCGCGAATTATGGGCCTTCCAGTCTGCAACCGGGTCCGCAACATCAACGCGGGATGATTTGAAGATGCCGTTCCATAGGGCGGTCAGCGCCTCATCTGCGGGCAGGTCGGGGAATACCTGAGCAGCCCAGGCGGGGGTGGCGCAGGCAATGATGTTCCAGTTTACAGCAAACTGGGTGATGATTTCCATGGCCGGACGATTGGCGGCTGAGTTGGCGCGATTGGCCCGGGAAATGCGCTCCGGGTCCTGTCCGGCGAGAAGGGTCGGGTTGGCGCCGGTGATGGCCATGCGGGCCGCGCCGTCCCGGAATGCCTGGGCGATCCCGTTGGCGAGCCAGGTGGGAGCCGTGTCGAAAGCATCGTCGGAAGCGTGGATGTAACGGGCCAGAGTAGCTTCATCGTCAGCGTACAGTGTGGTGACGAGGGAAGCGCCAGCCTTGTAGGCGTGTTCCGTGACGCGGCGGACCAGTGGCACGGCGTCGAGCGGAGCCGTGATGAGAAGCTGCTGCCCGGCCTTGATATTCAGGCCAACGCGGACGGCAACTTCACCAAGCCGGTCCAGAAGCTGTTCGTGCGAAAAGGGGGAAGGAACGGGCACGTCTTGCTCTTTCGCAATGGAAAATCTGTTTGTCATGGTGGGGGTTGGAGAAGGGAAGTGCAAGAGTGGTGCCAAGACTTGCGCTTCGCTCTCTATGGACCCACTCTCACAGCTCATGGGACGAAACCGAGCATTTGAAAAACGGTTGGAGCCGCCGGGCGCGTATGATGGCGTCTGCTGTGGGCTATGTGGGAGACCCATTCCGTCGACGGCGCGGTCTTCACGTCATCATCTCATACCAAAGCTGAAGGACGGCGCTCAGGCGGAAACAGTTCGACTGCATCAGGTCTGTCACAATGCTATTCACGCGCATTTTAGCGAAGTGGAACTGGCCGTTCGTCTGAATGAACCTGAAGCCCTGCGTCAGGAGGCGGTGCTTGCACCATTTCTGTCATGGATACGTCGGAAACCGGCTGATTTTCATGCTTCCACACGACGAGCCGCTTCCAAGCGAGGGCCGCGCCGTGGACGGATGGCCTGACGTCTCGTAATCTTGAGGCATGCGTCCTGGACTTCACATTTTTGCTGACGATGGTCAGCCCGATCAGCGTCCTTTTGATGTCGCGGTGGTCATTCCCAGTTTGCTGAGACCCACCTTGAAACATGCGTTGGACTCAGTATTTGCCCAGATGGGGCATCTGCGTGTTCAGATCCTGATTGGGGTGGATGTTGCTCCTCCAGGCGGGGCGCAGGACATGCTGGAGCAGGTCTGTCAGGGTAGGCCGGACGGGTGGTCCGTGCAGGTTTTATGGCCGGGGTATTCTACATCCGAACGGCATGGTGGTTTCGGGAAGGCGTGGGACGGCGGCGTCTTGCGCAGTGTGCTGAGCCAACTCTCCAATGCACCCCGTATTGCCTATCTGGACGATGATAACTGGTGGGCTCCTGACCATCTTCACTCACTGCTTGATGCGATTGAAGGGCAGGACTGGGCATGGTCCGGGAGATGGTTCGTTCACCCCCGAACGCTGAAAGCCGTCTGTGAAGACCAATGGGAATCCATTGGGTTGGGTGGCGGTCTGTTTCGTGAGGCGTATGGGGGTTTTGTTGATCCGAACTGTCTGATGATTGATCGAACCCGGGTGCCGGAGGTTCTCGACCTCTGGAATCAGCCTTTGGCTGGAGATCAGACACGGATGACGGCTGATCGAAGTGTTTTCAATTTTCTCAAGTCCCGTCCGGGACGTCCCAGTGGAAACTATTCGGCGTTTTATGTTCTGACGGAAACGGACGGAATGCACCCGATACGGCTGCGCTGCATGGGGGATGCCTGGAACCGGGCCGGTCAGTAATCGACACGAGCCCGGCTCCGATCGCAATTACATGGAGCGAATGGTGTTGCGGCGTGGCGCACGGCGCTGGCGCTGCTGATCCTGCGGCTGCTCGCTCCGATTGGCGTCACGGGTAGCTTTTTCGCGGGCAGCGGCACGGAGTTCCGTTTCCAGCTCCTTGATGCGGCGCTGGACGCTCTCCTTGAGCGCCGGGGAAGTATGGGATTTCATGGACGCAAGCGTCTCCTTGAGGTCCCGAAGCTGCTTTTCCTTTTCGGCCTGATTGCGGCGGATAGGCTGGTTGTCGGACATTTGTCCGTGGAATGCGCGCATGTCTTGGTCTTTCAGCACGAAATGCCAGAAGCCTCCGCATTTGTCAGAAATGCAGAACGGTGCACGAAGATGCACCGGTTGGCCTCTGGGAGGTCATGATCGTGAGGGCGGATCAGTCCGCCCAGGCTTGGTTCAGGATCGGTTGCTCAGAATGATGGCCCGAAGGGCGTCAATCAGGCGTGTGCAGGCCTCGTCAGTTCCGATCGTGACGCGTAGCCAGTTCTGGATACGCGGGGTTGAAAGATGCCGCACCAGGATCGAGCGCTCACGCAGGGCGGCGGCGACCGATCCGGCCGGATGCGCCGGATGACGCATGAGAACGAAGTTGGCACAGGATGGCAGGACTTGGAAGCCGAGATTTTCGAGTTCTGGCACAAGGGTTGCGCGGCTGGCCATGACCCTGCGTGTAATGTCCGCCAGCCAGTCCGTATCCCTGATGGCAGCGATTGCACCTTCCTGCGCCGGACGGGACAGGGGGTATGAGTTAAAGCTGTCCTTAACCCGGATCAGTCCTTCGATCAGTTCTGGAGAACCGATGGCAAAGCCAACCCGCAGCCCTGCCAAGGCATAGGATTTGGACAGCGTTTGCACCACCAGAAGGTTGTCATGGCGCTTTGTGAGGGGGATGGCCGACTCGGCGCCGAAATCCACATAGGCCTCGTCGATGATGACGGTTCGGTCCGGATGGCGAAGAGCCAGTGTTTCGATCTGTTCGAGCGTGAGGACCAGACCCGTATTGGCATTGGGGTTCGCAACAACCACGCCGCCACATGGACCGTCATAGGCGTCAATGTTGATCTCATAGTCGTCATTCAGCGGAAACTGTTTGAAAGGTTGTTCGAACAGGCCGCAATAGACGGGGTAAAAGCCGTATGTGACGTCTGAGAAATAGAGAGGCGCGTCGTCGTGGAACAGGGCACGGAAGGCGTGAGCCAGAACTTCGTCTGAGCCGTTGCCGACGAAAACGCACTCTGCCGACACGTCAAAACGTTCGGCAATACTTTCCCGCAGAGCCGTTGCTGTCGGGTCCGGATACAGGCGCAGCGTGTCTGTCGCTGAGGCGCGGATCGCCTCCAGCACTTTCGGGCTGGGTCCATAGGGGGACTCGTTGGTGTTGAGTTTAAGCAGATTCGTAAGCTTCGGCTGTTCGCCGGGAACGTAGGGATCGAGATCGTGGATGCGACGGTTCCAGAAACGGCTCATGCGCCTGTTCTTTCAGTGAAAAGACCTGTCAGGTTTTGGCGTTCGGCCAGATCACGCGCAGAGACGCCGTCCACATCCCGATGGTCGGGGTTGGCGCCCGCGTTGAGAAGAAGGCGCGCCATATCTTCCCGGCCGAACATGATGGCAAACATGAGCGGGGTACGGCCTGAGAAATTGGCATGATCGACCTGCGCTCCGTGATCGATCAGGATTTTGGCGATGTCCGTCAGCCCCTTGAATGCAACGCCTGAAAGGGCCGTCGCGCCTTTGAGATCGGTGGCTTCCGTATTGGCATTTCGCTGAAGCAGCAGTCGGGCCGCTTCCATATGTCCGTTATAGGTGGACACGATCAGGGCCGTGTAACCGCGGCTGTCAGGCGTGTCGATGGCCATTCCCGCATCAAGGAACTGGGTCAGCAGATCTGTGTCACCCTCACGGGCGGCGTCAATGAACAGGGCGGTAATCTGTTCGGGGGTGAAGTTGACGGTCTGTGCGTTCATGACGGTTTCCACCAGAGGGGACAATGTGGCCCTAGGTTAGCGGCTTGATGACGGAAGGGTAAGGGTCTCGCCATTTTCCAGCGCTTTGAAGCGTCTTGGATGATCTTGGGAAGCGATTTCCAGCCGGGCAGCAGGTTCCAGAATGGCCTCATCCGTGAGCTGAAAGGTTCCGAAATGGATAGCGATGGCCTGATCCGGCGTGAGGGTGTCGAATGCCATCACGGCTTCTTCCGGGTTCATATGAACACGGCGCATGAAATTGCGCGGTTCGTAGGCGCCAATGGGGAGGATGGCGAGGTCGATGGTGTTCCAGCGCCGATGGATGGCGTCGAAATGTCTGCCCCAGGCAGTATCGCCAGCGAAGAAGGCTTTTTTACCTTCGGCTTCGATCATAAAGCCGCCCCAAAGCGCCATGTTCTGGTCGAACGGTGTGCGGGCGCTCCCATGCAGGGCTGGGGTTGCCGTGATTCGCGCACCTTCAGCCTGTGTGCCTTCCCACCAGTCGAGTTCGACGATGCGGGGAAGTCCGACCTTTTCCAGATGTCTACGATTGCCTGACAGGGAAATGCACACTGGGTCGTTCTTTGCGGCCAGAACCCGCAGGGTTGGCAGATCCATATGATCGTAGTGGCAGTGCGACACCAGGATCATGTCGATGGGTGGAAGGGCCTCCAGAGGAATACCGGGAGGACGAACGCGTTTGGGGCCGAAACTGCGGAAGGGGGAACAGCGTTCTGAAAACACCGGGTCCGTGATGATGCGTAATGGTTCACGCCCCTGCCGCCCGAACTGAAGCAGAACGGTGGCATGGCCGATGAAGGTTGCGAGGCATTCACCGGGCGCGGGAGCAGTCAGGGTGTGGGGTGTCTGAGGGGGCAGGGCATCGGGCCAGCGGGGACGCAGGCTGAGCTGCCATTTCAGGATATTTCGGAAGCGCTGACCCGGTGTTCGCACGGGGCCAGCGGTGTCTGGACGCCATGAAGGTGGGTTGAAATAGCGTGTTCCGTCGAAGTGTAGCGGGTTGTCGTCGAGCACAAGAGCGTGTTTCACAATATGGTTTACCCATCAAGCATTGCGTCAGACGTGATATCGCGTCATGCCGTGGCTGCAGAAGGTGCGGGGGCATCATTGATCTTTCCCCCGCTCGTCACAAGCCGGAGACCCTATACCGATGAGTACCCTTCCTGAACTCGGTATCAATACCATCCGCACACTTTCCATGGACGGCGTCGAGCGCGCGAATTCCGGTCATCCCGGAACGGCAATGGCTCTCGCTCCTGCAATGTATGCGCTGTGGCAGCATGATCTGAACTACGATCCGGCTGATCCGCTATGGCCAGCCCGTGACCGTTTCGTCCTGTCCGTCGGGCATGCGTCCATGCTGCTGTACTCGACGCTGTTCCTGACAGGCGTTCGTGACATTCAGGACGGCAAGGTTGTCGAGAGCCCGGCTCTGACGATCGAGGATCTGAAGCAGTTCCGTCAGCTGAACTCCCGCACGCCGGGCCATCCAGAATACCGTTTCACGTCCGGTGTTGAAACCACAACCGGCCCTCTGGGCCAGGGCTGTGGCAACTCAGTCGGTATGGCGATTGCCGAGAAGTGGCTGGCTGAGACGTATAACCGTCCCGGTTTCAAGCTGTTCGACTATCACGTCACGGTGTTCTGTGGCGATGGCGACATGATGGAAGGCGTGGCTTCGGAAGCGGCTTCCACGGCTGGACATCTTGGTCTTGGTAACCTGACCTGGGTTTACGATTCCAATCAGATTTCCATTGAAGGTTCGACGGACCTTGCTCTGACGGAAGACGTTGGCAAGCGCTTCGAGGCCTACAAGTGGCACGTTCAGACGCTGACGGACGGCAACGACGTCGATGCGATCCTGAAGGCGCTTCAGGAAGCCAAGAAGGTAACGGACCGTCCAAGCCTGATCGTTCTGAAAACGGTCATCGGTTATGGTGCTCCCAAGAAGGCCGGTACGGCTTCGGCTCATGGTGAACCGCTGGGTGCGGACGAGATCAAGGGCGCGAAGGCCGCTTATGGTTGGCCGGAAGGGGCTGGTGACTTCTATGTGCCGGACGGTGTGAAGGAGCACTTCGCAGAAGGTCTTGGCAAGCGCGGTGCGGCTGCCAATGCCCAGTGGCGTGAACTGTTCTCGGCTTACAAGGAAGCGCATCCCAAGGAAGCTGCCGAGCTTGAAGCGATCTTCGAGCACCGTCTGCCAGAAGGCTGGGACAAGGACATCCCGGTTTTCGAAGCTGATGCAAAGGGCGTTGCTTCGCGTGCAAGTTCTGGCCAGGTGCTGAATGCCGTTGCCAAGAACCTCCCCTGGATGATTGGTGGCTCCGCTGACCTGACGCCATCTACGAAGACGGACATCAAGGGTGGTGGATCGTTCCAGCCGCCGCAGTGGGGTGGTACCTATGGTGGTCGCAACCTGCATTTCGGTGTGCGTGAGCATGCGATGGGTTCCATCTGCAACGGTATCGCTCTGTCCGGTATTCGGGCTTATGGCTCCGGCTTCCTGATCTTCTCTGATTACATGAAGGCTCCGATCCGTCTGTCGGCCATTATGGAACTGCCGGTGACGTACATCTTCACGCATGACTCCATCGGCGTCGGTGAAGATGGTCCGACCCATCAGCCGATCGAGCAGCTTGCTCAACTTCGCGCGACCCCAGGCATCATGACGATCCGTCCGTCCGACGCCAACGAGGTTGCAGAAGCCTGGCGCACGCTGATCCCGCTGACGCACAAGCCTGCTGTTCTGGCTCTGAGCCGCCAGAATCTGCCAACAATTGACCGCAGCAAGTACGCAGCGGCTTCCGGTCTGGCCAAGGGTGCATACGTTCTGGCCTCCTGTGACGGTAAGCCGGATGTGATTCTGATGGCGTCGGGTTCTGAAGTATCGCTGGTTGTCGAAGCTTATGAGAAGCTTACGGCAGAAGGTGTGAAGGCTCGCGTGGTATCGTTCCCAAGTTTCGATCTTTTCGAAGAGCAGCCTCAGGAATACCGCGACTCTGTCCTGCCGCCTGACGTGATTGGCCGTGTGGCCGTTGAGCAGGCAGCAGCCTTTGGCTGGGACCGTTACGTCGGTCTCGGCGGCGCGATCATCGCCATGAATACGTTTGGTGCATCGGCTCCGGCCTCTGCACTTCTGACCAAGTTCGGGTTTACGCCGGAAGCAGTCTTTGACGCCGCAAAGCGTCAGGCTGCCCGTAGCAAGTAAGGAGAGAGCCTGTGGCAGACACAATCTCTAATACCGGCCTAGATAAAGTGGGCAGTGTCCTGCGGGATCTGGAAAAGCATGGCCAGTCCCCTTGGCTGGACTTTATCCAGCGCAGCTTTACGGAAGATGGCAGCCTCAAGAAGCTCGTCGAGGAAGACGGGCTTCGCGGGGTGACCTCCAACCCAGCCATTTTCGAGAAAGCCATCGGTAAGGGGACGGAATACGATCCCCAGATCCGCAAGCTTCTCGAAGGGGAAGGTCTCTCTGCTGGAGATCTTTACGAACACCTCGCGATTGATGACATCCGCGCTGCCTGCGGTGTTCTCTATCCGGTGTTCGAAAAGACCAAGGGCCTGGACGGGTACGTCAGCCTCGAAGTCTCTCCGTATCTCGCATTTGATGCTGCGGGTACCATCACGGAGGCCCGTCGCCTGTGGAAGGCTGTCGGTCGCAAGAACCTGATGGTCAAGATTCCGGGCACGGCAGAAGGCACGGGTGCGATCCGCGAAGCGATTGCGGACGGCATCAACATCAACGTGACGCTGCTGTTCTCTCTGGAAGCCTACAAGGCCGTTCTGGAAGCGTATATTTCCGGTCTTGAAGCCCGCGCAGCCCGTGGGGAAGACATTTCCCACATCTCCAGCGTGGCCTCCTTCTTCGTCAGCCGTATCGACGCGAAGATTGATGGCGAGATCGACCGCCGTGTTGCCGCTGGCGACAAGGATGCGGAAGCGCTCAAGGCTCTGCGTGGCAAGGTTGCCATTGCGAACGCCAAGATCGCTTACCAGTATTATCTGGACGTCAAGAAGAGCGCACGCTGGCAGGCACTCGCTGCCAAGGGTGCCAACCCGCAGCGTCTGCTCTGGGCCAGCACCGGCACGAAGGACAAGGCTTACTCTGACGTCCTGTACGTCGAAGAGCTGATTGGTCCGGAGACGGTCAACACCATTCCGCCCGCAACGTTCGATGCGTTCCGCGATCACGGCAAGCTTCGTGAGAGCCTGACGGAAAACGTTGAAGAAGCCCGTCACGTTCTTGCTGAGGCCGAGCGCCTTGGTCTGGATCTGGCCGGTGTGACGGCAAAGCTGGTGAAGGATGGCTGTGCGTCCTTCTCTGAATCCTTCGATACCCTTCTTGGTGCGGTCGCTGAAAAGCGGGAGTCCGTGCTGGGAAAACGGTTGCTCCACGTCACAGCTGACCTTCCCTCTGATATCCGCGACGATGTTGCGGAATCCGAGAAGGCGTGGAGCAAGGAAGGTCTGGTCCGTCGCATTTGGGCGAAGGACGCCTCTGTCTGGACGAATGGCCCGGAAGCCGGTTGGCTGAACTGGCTGACCATCGTTCAGGACCGTCTGTGGCACATCGAAGAGCTGGAACTTCTGGCTCGTGATGTCCGCAGCCGTGGGTTCACTGACATTCTTCTTTTGGGTATGGGTGGTTCGAGTCTTGGCCCGGAAGTGCTGGCCGAGACGTTCGGGCAGCAGGAAGGATGGCCGAAGCTGCATGTTCTCGACAGCACGGACCCTCAGCAGGTCCGGACATACGAGAAGGCAGTCGATCTCAAGAAGACCCTGTTCATCGTGGCTAGCAAGTCTGGCGGCACGTTGGAGCCGAACATTCTGTTCGCGCATTTCTGGACGGTTGCCGGTCAGGCTCTGGGCAAGGCTCCGGGCGATAACTTCATCGCCATTACGGACCCTGACTCCCACATGCAGAAAGTCGCCGAAGAAAACGGCTTCTGGCGGATTTTCTACGGTGATCCGAAGATTGGTGGCCGGTTCTCCGTGCTGTCCAACTTCGGTCTGGTGCCTGCCGCTGTCAGCGGTCTGGACGTTCGTAAGTTCCTGACGATCACGAACCTGATGGTCGAGAGCTGTGGTCCAAGTGCGCCGGCACACGTCAATCCGGGTGTGACGCTGGGTCTGATCCTTGGTCATTCGGCCAAGTGCTTTGGCCGTGACAAGGTGACGATCCTGGCCTCCAAGGGCATCGCGTCCTTCGGGGCATGGCTCGAGCAGCTCATTGCCGAAAGTACCGGCAAGAAGGGCACGGGTCTCGTTCCGATCGACGAGGAAGAACTCGGTACGCCTGACGTCTACGGCAAGGACCGTGTTTTCGTGGACCTGCTGCTTGAAGGTGACACGCCTGACAGTCGTCTGGGTGCACTGCGCGAAGCGGGAGCTCCGGTCGTGACGGTCCGTCTGTCGGACAAGAATGAGATTGGTCAGGCTTTCTTTGTCTTTGAATTCGCCACGGCTGTTGCCGGTGCGGTTCTGGGCATTGATCCGTTCGATCAGCCAGATGTCGAGTTCAGCAAGGTGGAAACGCGCAAGCTGACCACAGCCTATGCTGAAACCGGCTCTCTCCCGGCTGAGGCACCGTTTGCCGTTGATGGAAACTTCTCCTTCTACGCGGATGAGAAGAATGCTGCGGCTCTTGGGGCAGGCGATACGGTCTCCATTCTGAAGAAGCACTTTGAGCGTGTTGGACCGGGCGACTATGTGGGCCTTCTGGCTTACATCGAGCGTAACCGGGAGACACGTGATTGGGCGCAGGACGTCCGTATGGATCTGCGGAACGCACTCAAGGTTGCTACGGCAGCCGAGTTTGGTCCCCGGTTCCTTCACTCGACGGGGCAGGCCTACAAGGGTGGACCGGACAGTGGTGTTTTCCTTCAGGTGACTGCGAAGGACGCGGCTGATGTTCCGGTTCCGGGACATGGCTTCAGCTTTGGTGTCGTCAAGGCGGCACAGGCTCGCGGTGATTTTGAGGTTCTTTCAGCCCGTGGGCGTCGTGCCCTGCGGGTGCATATCGATGGATCGCTGGAAGAGGGCCTGAAGACCCTTGCTGCGGCCATTCATAAAGCGATTGCAGGAGCATAAGGCATGCGTATCGGTATCATTGGTCTGGGTCGTATGGGCGGCAATATTGCCGTCCGCCTGACCCGTCATGGACATGATGTTGTTGTGCATGACCGCACGGCGTCCGTTACGGACTCCATCGTGCAGCGTGCCGAAGGTGGACGCGCTACGGGTGTGGACAGTGTCGAGGCCCTTGTGAAGGGCCTCGAAGGGGACACGCATCGTGTCGTCTGGGTCATGCTGCCTGCTGGCAAGATTACCGAAGCCTGCGTGCAACAGCTTGGCACGCTACTGGGCAAGGGTGACGTCATCATCGACGGTGGCAACAGCTACTACAAGGATGACGTCCGACGTGCAGAAGAACTGTCTGCAAAGGGTATTTCCTACGTTGATGTCGGGACGTCCGGCGGCGTGTGGGGCCTCGAACGCGGGTACTGCATGATGTATGGCGGGCCTAAGGAGGCTGCGGATTATATCGATCCAATTCTGGCTGCTCTGGCTCCAGGCAAGGGCGATGTTCCCGTTACGCCGAACCGTGATGCTCCGGGTCTCGATCCGCGGGCTGAGCAGGGCTATCTGCACTGTGGTCCGTCCGGTTCAGGTCACTTTGTGAAGATGATTCACAACGGCATCGAATACGGTATGATGCAGGCCTTCGCGGAAGGCTTTGATATCATGAAGAGCAAAAACTCTCCTGTTCTGGCCGAAGGCGATCGCTTCGATCTGAACATGGCGGATATTGCCGAAGTCTGGCGTCGCGGCAGTGTCGTGTCGTCCTGGCTGCTGGATCTGACGGCAGAAGCCCTCGCTAAGTCGGGTGAACTTTCCGAGTTCTCCGGTGAAGTGGCTGACTCTGGTGAAGGTCGCTGGACGATCGAAGCCGCCATTGAGGAAGACGTGCCGGCGCCTGTCATGACGGCGGCTCTCTTCACCCGTTTCCGTTCGCGGTCGGGCAACAACTTCGCTGAGAAGATCCTCTCGGCGCAGCGTTTCGGTTTTGGCGGTCACGTCGAGCCGAAATAAGCCCTTCTGACGGATGGGCAAGGGGGAGTGAGCGCAGTATGCTCATTCCCCCATTCAATATGGCCGACCGACAGGGGCTTGCATGTCCATTGATCTCGATACCATTCACGCGGAACTTCCCCCAATGCCGGATACGATCCGGATGGTTGTTTCCGATATGGATGGAACGCTCCTGACACCGGAAAAGACAATCGCTCCGTCTACGATGGCGATGGCAAAGGAGCTTCAGAAGCGCGGTATTCCGCTCTGTCTGGCAAGTGCGCGGCCACCGGCTGCGATGACAAAATACATTTCACAACTCGGCTTGAGCGGTCAAAACGCTGGTTTCAACGGTGGCATTATTTTTGCGCCGGATGGAACACCAACGGTCAGCCGTGTCCTTTCCCGGGATGTTCTCTCCGTGGTGCATGACATGCTGCATGTTCACGGGATCGAGACCTGGCTGCTGCGTCAGTCTTACTGGATGGTCAGTGATGTCGCGACACCGTTTGTGGAGCATGAACGCCGCATTACCGGTTTGACGCCACATCAGGTGCCGGATCTTCGTCATGAATTCGACGGGATCGGCAAAGTCATGGGCGTTAGCAACGACTACGATCTGCTTCAGCGTGTCGAAACGGAACTTGCGGCCATGCTCCGGGGGGAGGCAAGTGTGCGGCGTTCTTCAGAAATGCTGCTCGACATTACGCCTGCGCTTGCCAACAAGGGCGAAGCCGTGCGTGAACTGGCCCGCGCCCATGGCGTGGAGCCCCATGAAGTGGCCTGCCTGGGTGATGCCCATAACGACCTGCCGATGTTTGCCGTCGCAGGGTTGGGTATTGCGATGGGGCAGGCTGAAGAAGACGTAAGAGCCGCTGCCCAGGTTTTTACAGACACCAATGAACGCGATGGCTGGGCCAAAGCTGTCGAGCGTTACATTCTGCCAAGGGTCCGCAACACATGACGAGCGATATCCGTACAGCAACGCTGGAAACACTGCCTGATTCAGAAGCAGTCGCCCTTCGGATGGCGGATCTTCTGGTAGAAGGTGTTCTCGCCAAGACGGACGGAAAATTCCGTGTTGCCTTATCTGGTGGATCAACGCCCAAGCGCCTGTTTGAACTCCTGGCCGAACCGGAACTTGCAAAGCGTATTCCCTGGGAGCGCGTCGAGATCTTCTACGGAGATGAGCGGCATGTTCCCGAGGGACACCCGGACAGCAATCATGCAGTTGGGCAGTCTGTGCTGATCAGCCGCGTGCCGGTTCCCGCAGGCAATGTCCATCCAATGCCGACAGGTTCAACTGTCGAAGCCGATGCAAAGACCTACCAGAAGACGCTTGAGACGGCCTATGGCGCGACCAGACTTGATCCGGCTCGTCCGCTGTTTGATCTCGTGATGCTGGGTCTGGGAACAGATGGTCATACTGCCTCGCTGTTTCCAGGTGAGCCTGTGCTGCAGGAAAAGACGGCATGGGTGGGAACGGCGGCTCCAAAGACTGCACCGCATGAACGCATTACACTGACATATCCGGCGATCGCTTCCAGCGCTCTGGTGGTTTTCCTTGTGACCGGGGCCTCCAAGGTTGAGATGCTCAAGCGTCTGCGGGACGGGGATAAGAGTCTGCCATCCGCGAATGTGACCAGTGAAGGTCGTATTGTCATTCTGGCGGACCGTGCCGCAACGGGAGACGCGGCATGAGTTCGGATATGGAAACCCACAAGCGTACCGCAGCCCGGCAAGCAGCAGATATGGTCAAAAGCGGGATGGTTGTCGGCCTCGGAACGGGCAGCACCGCGACTTACATGATCGAGCGACTGGGTGAGCGGATCACGGAAGGTCTTCACATTGTGGGGATTCCAACGTCCGAAGACAGTGCCCGCAAGGCGAAGAAAGCCGGTATTCCACTGACGGATTTTGCGGCTCATCGTCGGCTCGATATTGCCATTGATGGGGCGGATGAAGTCCAGCGTGGGCCGTTGCACCTGATCAAAGGCCTTGGCGGAGCACTTCTGCGGGAAAAGATTGTTGCACAGGCCGCGAAGAAATTCGTCGTCATCGTGGATGGCAGCAAGCCGGTCGATCACCTTGGCGAGCGTGCTCCGGTTCCCGTGGAAGTGATTTCTTTCGGTTGGGAATGCACGGCAGAACGGTTGTCAGCCTGCGGTGCCAAGGGCGTTAAGCCGCGGACCGACCGTGACGGAAACCTGTTTGTCAGTGACAACGGCAACATGATTCTGGATTGTACGTTCGGCCCGATTGAGGACCCGGAAGAACTGGCGCGCCAGATAGACGCGATCGTGGGTGTAGTGGAACATGGCATGTTCCTGAACATGACGTCTGAAGTTCTGGTTGCGACAGAACAGGGAGTGGAGCGATGGGAACCATAGGGACTGTTCAGTCTGTTGGAGCCATGGGAGTCAGGCCGCGGTTTCTGGTTGTTATGGGGGTTTCCGGGACGGGCAAGACAACAATTGCCACCGGCCTTGCCACCCGTCTCGGCTGGCATTTTCAAGAAGGGGATTCCCTTCATCCCCAGAGCAATGTCGACAAGATGAGTGCCGGGCAGCCGCTGACGGACGAAGATCGCAAGCCGTGGCTTGAAGTCTGTCATGAATGGCTAAAGCACGAAGTTGCACTGGGGCATGGTGCCGTGCTGACTTGTTCTGCACTGAAGCGCGTGTATCGGGAACAGTTGCGTCGTGGCTTGCCGGTCGAGTTCGTGCATGTTCGCGTTAAGCCGGACACGCTTGAAGATCGTATGGCGCATCGAACCGGGCATTTCATGCCGCCCAGCCTCCTGCCAAGCCAACTGGCGACGCTGGAAGAGCCGGGAGATGATGAACCGGTCATTCATGTTTGCGGTGAAGACCATCCGGATGTTATTCTTGAACGGTTAATCCGCCAGTTTCGGGACGAAGAAAACCAGAAGGAAGTTCATGCGGCTACTGGTTGACGCAGATGCCTGCCCTGTAAAAGATGAAATCTACCGTGTGGCAGGCCGTTATGGCCTCCAGACGCTTGTTGTTGCCAATCGCTGGATCAATATTCCCCAGTCGCCTCTGATCGAGCGCGTTGTGGTGCCGGAAGGTCCCGACGTTGCGGATGACTGGATTGCGGAACAGGCGATCGCGTTCGATATCGTCGTGACCAATGACGTGCCGCTTGCCGTCCGGTGTCTGGATAAGAGCGCGGCAGTTCTTCGACCGAATGGCGAAGAGATTGATGAACGCTCGGTTGGAATGGTCTCGGCCATGCGGGATCTGATGCATGATCTGCGCGAAACCGGCACCGTGAACACCTACAATCCCTCTTTCGGGAAAGCGGATCGAAGCCGGTTTCTTTCCGCTCTCGATACGCTCATCGTGCGACTCCGCAGGAAAGCTGTCCTTTCCAAAGTGATCCCCAGTCCCTCATAAATGATCCACAGGGACGTCCCCGGAGATGTTCCATGAATCTGGGGATAAGAGTCCGACGCTGAGGAAAAATCCCCCCATGAATCCGTTGCGTCTTGCCCAGCTTGAAATGTTCTGCGCGGTCGTTGAAACGGGGACGGTGGTGGCAGCCTCACGCATGCTGAACTGTGTGGCGTCCAACGTAACAGCGCGGCTGCGGGAACTGGAACAGCTGCTGGGGCAGGACCTGTTTACCCGCGAAAAGAACCGATTGTTTCTGACGCCGGAAGGACGATTGTTTCATCAGCGAGCGAAGGCGGTTGTGGATCAGGCTCGAGGCTTGACGGATCTGTTTTCCGAGGGATCGCCCAAGGGTGTTTTGACCGTCGGGGCACTGGATGTGGCGCTGAAGACCTATCTGCCGGACCGCGTTCCTAGGTTTCTGGCGTCAGCACCGGGTGTGGAAATCAGGATCCTGATCCGTCCAACAGATACGCTTGAGCGGATGCTGATGGATGGGGAAATCGATCTGGCTTTGACAGACGGGCCGATCGAACATCCGATGATGAGCAGTGCTTTTGCTTTTCGCGAGCATCTGGCGATTGTTTTGCCAAAAAATCAGGACATTTTACGCTCTGGTCAGGCGGTTTTCCTGTTCAACACGGACTGTCTGTACCGGCGGTATTTCGAGGCATGGCTGGAGCAGGGGGGCGTTGGTGGAGGGCTTATTCATACCATCGAATCCTATGATGTCATTCTGGCCTGTGTGGAAGCTGGATTAGGGATTTCCTGCATTCCTCAAAGTGTCCTTTCAACGTTGCAGGCAAAGCGGTGTGAGCAAGTCAACGTGCTGTATCCAGAGGATCTGCAAGGCAGCGATATTTATGCCGTCTGGCGGGAGCCTGGTCTGGGACCGCTTGGTCAGATGTTTGTGAATAGTCTGCAAGCTTTGATATGATGTTCACATAAAGTGAATGATAAGCTAATTTATCATCACTTTTAATAATCACTGCTCTTTATCAGTCTTTGATCATCGACTGAACCGGTGGCGGTCTCATGCGTCTGACACAATACAGCGCAAGACGCGTCGCCCTGAATACAGGAGCAGTCAATGGCACCGAAATACGATCTTTTTATCAATAATGAATGGGTCGCTCCGGAAACCGGTGAATGGATTTCCGTCGAGAACCCTGCAACCAAAGAAACGGTAGGGCAGGCTGCCCGGGGTGGAGAAGCAGACCTCGACCGGGCGGTAGCGGCAGCCAAGGCCGCATTCCCTGCATGGAGCCGTAAAACCGCGACCGAGCGTGCGGACTACGTCCATGTTCTCAAGGATCTCGTGAAGCGGGACAAAGAGAAGCTGGCTGAAATCATCACGTCTGAAATGGGCAAGCCGCTCAAGGAGGCTCGTGTTGAAGTTGATTTTGCGATCGGGCTTTTAAGGTTTGCCGCCGAAAATACGTTGCGGCTTCAGGGCGAAATCATTCCAGGCAGCACGCCGGATGAGAAAATCCTGATCGACCGTGTTCCCTTGGGCGTTATTGGAGCCATCACGGCGTGGAATTTTCCGTTGGCGCTCTGTGCCCGCAAGATTGCTCCTGCCATCGCCGCTGGCAACACGATCGTCGTGAAGCCTCACGAGTTGACGCCTCTCGCATCCCTTCATCTGGCGAAGCTGGTTGAGGAAGCGAAAATTCCCAAGGGTGTCGTGAATATTGTCACGGGTGACGGACCGGAAGTCGGCGTCCCGCTGGTGGCCCATCCAGACGTCAAGCTCATCACCATGACGGGTTCGACCCCAGCGGGTAAGAAGATCATGGCGGCGGCGGCGGAAACGCTGAAGGAAGTCCGACTGGAACTGGGCGGTAAGGCGCCTTTCCTCGTCATGGAAGATGCTGATCTGGAAAAAGCGGCCGAGGCCGCCGTGCAGTCCCGTTTCATGAACACGGGGCAGGTTTGCACCTGCAATGAGCGGACTTACATTCATGAAGCGGTCTATGACGAGTTTGTTCAGAAGGTTCGCCAGAAAATCGCTGATCTGAAGGTCGGGCTACCGACAGATCCGGAAACGGATATGGGGCCAAAGGTCAGCGAAGATGAACTGAAGAAAGTTCATGAAATGGTGGAAAAGGCCGTCAGGCAGGGTGCGAAGCTGGAAACCGGTGGCAAGCGCCTGACGGGCGGGGTGTACGACAAGGGCCATTTCTATGCCCCAACACTGCTGACGGATGTCTCGCAGGATATGGATATCGTCCACAACGAGGTCTTTGGCCCGGTCATGTCTCTTATCAAGGTGAAGGATTTCGATCAGGCGCTAGCCTGGGCCAATGATTGCCGTTACGGGCTGTCGGCTTATCTTTTCACGAAAGATCTGGGCCGTATTCTCCGTATGACCCGCGAACTGGAATTCGGTGAGGTCTATGTGAACCGTCCAGGCGGTGAAGCCCCGCAGGGCTTCCACCATGGCTACAAGGAAAGCGGCCTCGGCGGTGAAGACGGACAGCACGGTCTGGAAGCCTATGTGCAGACCAAGACAGTTTATCTCAACGCCTGATTTCTCTGGAGGCAGTCCCGGATGGGGCTGCCTTTCTTCATGAAAGGACCGGAAACATGGTTAAAGTTGCTGCGCTGGCCACGGATGGCCTGGAAGAAATCGAACTGACATCCCCGAAGGAAGCTTTGGGAAAAGCAGGTGCGACCGTCACGGTCATTTCCTTGAAAGCGGGTGAATTTCAGGCCGTGAATAAGGATATTTATCCGTCGAACAAAATCCATGCAGATCTGGCCATCGCTGATGCCAAGGCTTCGGATTTTGATGCCCTTCTGCTTCCGGGGGGCTTGGCGTCTCCGGATGCCCTGCGCATGAACAAAGACGTTGTGGCGTTTGTGAAGGAGTTCGTAAAAGCCAACAAGCCGATCGCCGCGATCTGCCATGGTGCGCAGACGCTGATTGAAGTGAATGAACTGCGCGGTCGAACTGTAACGTCCTGGCCGGCTATCAAAACCGATTTTCAGAATGCGGGCGCGGACTGGGTGGATACCGAAGTCGTAACAGACGGCCCCTATGTATTTTCCCGTTGCCCGGATGATCTCCCTGCTTTCAACAAGGCAATCATCAGGCATTTCAAACTCAGCTAGAGACTGAAGCTACCAAGGTTGGACGAAGGAATCATGAATGGGGTGATCGTCCACCCTGCGTGTTGATGTAATTTGCCAATGATCCTTCACAAACCGAGACTTCAAGCGACTTCCTTTGAGCGACTGCCGTAACGCCTGTCTGGCTGTCAGTGTGCCTGATAGAGCTGGCGCCTTCAGCTTCTCAAGAGAGGCGAGATCTACCTGAATAAAACATCCCGTTTTGTGAGCCAGATCCTGCAGGCGCTCGTCCATGCGCTGAACGGGGAGCGACATGGGAAGGGCATCTCTCGTGCAGGCTGCTGATGCAACGGTTGGACAGGCAAGGATCAGGACGAAAAAAGCAAGAATTCGATAAGCCATGCTGCTTCCTTCAGATAAACTATTTCTGGAGAAGTAGCGGAAAGAAAGCCGATCATGGGCGGCTTTCATCATTCCAGACATGTTTTAATTGAAACAGGCCTTGTGTCCTGGCCAATCGAACTGAAGCGATCCGTATTTGAGCAGGCCGTAAGTGAGGGCAGGAGGAATGCTACCTGTGGAGCCAAGAGTGTATCGGGCCTGATCGACAATGGAGACAGAACCTATCGAAAATGTCGTCGGAACTGTCACCATCTGGCTGGACTGACGCCCGGCAGCGCTATCGTAAAACTCATGGCTGACTGCATTGGACGCGTCAGTGGGCAAATGTGATGTCCGGATATGCAGAACCGTTTCGTTGTTATCCCCAGTATCGACCATGGCCCATTCAGACAGTGTTCCCCGCTGAAGAGGGAGAAGCCACTGGCTTGCATATCCTGCTCTTATGGAGGCCGTCACAAGATCGGCCGTGCACTGGAATGGCGCATGCAGGCCATAGGTCATGGTGTCGCGCGTTATGGTGACGTGCCGAAGCTGGCTTAGCTGTTGCAGGCCGATAACGGTTTCGTTGTTTCGGGAGATAGCGAAAAGCTGATTCAGGAAAACGGTTTTGCCAATGACAAGTGAAGGCACAACAACGAAGTTTCCGGAGTATCGGGGGCCTGACCCGTCCGATATGGCATCGGAGTGACCGATGATCCGTAGCTTATGTGTACGAGCAAATTTTTCCGGGAGAAGACCTGTCAGCGTACCGGTGCCAATCAGCGCCGGAACAGTCTCTCCATCCAGGATGACATTTGTAGACGCTGCTTTGACACCCTGCTGAGTGAAACTGGAACGGGCTGTATTGAAATTGACCGTATCCAGAAATGGCAATCGTACACCCTGGTTTGGAATGCTCTCAGCAGAGACGCTGAGTGTCATGGGTTGTGCATTGCTGAACTCAAGGCTGGGCATATGGTAATATGCACGGAGAGGCTTGAAATACTGACGTTCGATCTGTTCCTGTGAAAGTGCCCATGCGCGGATGTGGCCCTGCAAAAGCAGGTTTCCGCTCAGAGTCTGCTCAATCATGAAATCGAGCGGATTAACGGTTTTCTCCGGGTCGCCAATCGGTCCCAGTTTGCTGGCCATGGTCTTCAGAAGCAGATTGCTGGTGTCATAGTCTCCGTGCAGGCGGGCAATGGCACTCAGGCAGAAGCCCAGCATAGTCTTATGGGAGAATGTTGGCTCTCTCTGGATCAGATGTGCCAGTTCCGTCTGGATAAACTGGAGGCGGGTTTCATCCCCGTGGGCCAGTGCTTCGAAAATTCCGTAATTGTCTTCGACGTGAAGAGTCGGGGGTGCACCTGGCACCTGTTCAACCATATCTGGTGTAAAGGCATCTATAGACGCGGCACGGGCGGGCGTTATTCCAAGCATTATCGCAGTGATAAGGGCCGATATTGCGGAAACTCTTCCTGCCAGCCTTATGGCTGTACGGCTGGAAAGGATTGCACCATTCAAAGGCTTAAAATGAAATAATTTCATACAAAAAGACATAAACTGACAAAATTGAAACGTCATCCGTCTTTGTCGACAGGATCTGGGTCAGAATAAAAAAAGCGGTGTCTGATCCGCCGGTTGGTGAAGGGCTGATCAAACACCGCTTGTTCAGGGCGCGGAAAAGAGTGGGTTAAAAGGTCATATCAACAAGCTGGCGGCCCAGTGCCGGATCATCCGTGAAGAAGCCGTCGATGCCCAGGTCCAGATACCGGCGGACTTCTGCAATCATTCCCGCTGGATTGCGGGCTGCGGGGCCAGCATCGTTCCGAAGTTGGGCGGGAAGGAAATAGTTTTCCGGGCGGGCCGTGTAGGAATGAACAAGCAGGCCAGCACGGTGAGCGTCATCAACGAGTGTGCTCGGTTCGAGCCATGCACCCTTGGCATCGCGCGGGATCAGATCCGTGTTCGAAGGGCCGATGACGTCTGCGTAACGGCGAACGTCTTTGAGCCCATCCGGCGTCATCAGATCACCAAAGGTGGTTGTTTTGCCTGCTGCAGCAAGATCGGGTGGGGTTTGTTTGCGCTCACCCATCAGAAGCATCAGGCGCGTCTGAGGATTGATGGCGAGGGCCTGATCGCGGATGCGGGCAAGATTGGCCGTCTCGAAAGACTGGATTTCGAGTGGAGCCTGGCGGGTGTATTCGTGCGCCGCAATGGTCTTGAGGAAGATCGCTTCAGGATCGTGTCCCAGGCTGTGAAAATGTGTGGAGTGCTTGAGCTCCGGGATCAGACCGAAGGTCTTTCCGGTAGCGGCTGCCTGAGCGGCCACAACTTCAATGACTTCTTCAAAGGTCGGAATCTCGAAGCGGTCATTGTAGCGGGTGTTATGGACGCGCAGGGTGGCCAGACGCTCACGGGCACGCAGGGTTTTCAGTTCCGCAAGGGTAAAGTCTGTCGTGAACCAGCCAGTCTGCTTATGGCCGTCAATGGTGACGGTCTTCTTGCGATCGGCGAATTCCGGATGGTCCGCAACATCCGTCGTATCAGCAATGTTGCTTTCATGGCGAACGACCAGATGGCCGTCCTTAGTCATGACCAGATCGGGTTCGATGAAATCTGCGCCGTCCAGCATGGCCTTGGCATAGGCGCCAAGGGTGTGTTCAGGACGAAGGGCGGACGCGCCACGATGGGCAAACACCAGTGGCTTTGGCGCCAGAGAAGGAGCCGCCTTTGCGGAGCGGCTCAGGTGAAGGGCAGGAAGGGCTGCGGAAAGCAGGCCCAGAGTGCGGCGGCGCGTCAGCATGGAGCAGTCCTTACAGAGTGGCGTTCAGAGTCAGGAAGAAGCTGCGCGGGGCAACCGGGAAGGCACTGAACTGACCGGAGGTCTGGGTCGCGTTGATGGTAGACCAGGCGCGCGTGTTGGTCAGGTTGGTGATGTTACCCTGAACGCGCAGAGCTGCAATGTGCGGGATGCCATGGAACGTGTAACCCGCGTTCATGTCGAACTGCGCGAAAGGAGCCGCGTACATGTCGTTCGTGTAGGTCGCGTAGCGCTTGCCGGTCACGACGCCGATGAACTGGCCGTAAGCATTGCCCCAGTTGGTGCTGAACACGAACTTCTCAGACCATGCCGGCATGCCGACCACGTTCTTGCCAGCCGTGCGGATGGTTGTCGTGCCGGTCTTGTAGTCGTCGTTATAGGTGGACTTGTTGTAAGACAGGCCGTTGTAGAGCGAGAAATGGTCGCCGAAGTGGGAAGTGAAAGAGAAATCCATACCATCGGTCGTGACGGAGCCCACGTTTGCCAGTGTTGTGGCGGAACCAATGATGGAGGACAGGGTTTGTGTGGTGGCGACGGCCAGCAGACGGTTCGAGAAGTGAACGTGGTAGTAGGAAACCTGGCCTTCGATGGACGTCAGCGGGCCAAGATGAATCTGGCGGTGTTCACGCAGACCGGTTTCGTAAGTCCATGAGGTTTCCGGCTTGCCGTTCTTTTTGAAGTCCTCGAAAGCAGCCTGACTGGTGGCGCCCCATGGGGTGGCGTTGCCGTAACCTGCGTCCTGGAAGGAGCGCATGTTCTCCTGAATGTTGGCGAACCACTGCTCGTTCGGCGTAATGTTCCACACGGCACCGAAGGACGGCAGGAACGGGCGCTCGGCTGCAATCGTGCCACCCGGAGCAGTGACGGCATAGGACGGAGATAGCGAGCCGGCTTTTGCAGCAACAGGCAGGGTGCCGTTTGTGTAGACCAGTTCGGACTTGAAGCCGGCAGCCAGCGAGAAGTTCTTGGAAATCTGCCAGTTGTCCTGAAGATGCGTCACGAACGTATTGGTGTAGAAATTGTTCGTGTACTGGTCGATCAGGGCGTTCTGCTGACGCTCATAAGGCGTGGTTGGGTTGTTGGCGTCCAGCGGATACCAGCGACGGGCCTGCGTGTTGTTGTTGCGCTCATACCATCCGCCCACTTCGATGGAATGCTTGCCGAGATGGTAGCGCAGCGTGGAAATCAGACCGCCACGATTGTCCCAGTATTCCGTTGTACGGGTTGCGTAGCCGGAGCCACCGAAAACAGAGCTGAGATCCTGGCCTGGGAAGTAGGCCGCAAAGAGCGTTGGAAGGCCTGCTGCGGTGATCGGACCAGCGACGATGCCTTCGCCTAGATCATGATGATAATAGATCGAGTTGTCCCAATGCAGGTTAGCACTGAAATCATGCGTCCACTTGGCATAGGCGAGAAAATCTTCGCGCTGGGCAGCAGAGTAGTAGTTACGATAGTTCAGGCCTGCATTCTTGTACGCTGCCGAGTTGATATAGGATTTTGCGTAATTGAAGTTGGGATATGTGAACGGACGGACATATGTGCCGTAACCCTGCGGCAGGGTCACGCTGTCTTCGTTCGGCTCAACCTTCTGGGACCAGTCGAAGAATGCAGAGAAATGATCGTGCGCGCCGTGGTGAACGAACTTGGCATTGACCTGATAGCCGCCCTGATGACCGGCAAAGTCCCACGCGCGGGCATCCTGACGGGCGAAGGAAACGTAAGCTGAGTTGCCGTTGCCAAACTCACCCGTATCGAGACGTGCGAATGTGCGGAATGTGGACCAGCTTCCGAAAACCTGTTCGATCTGGGCGCCGCGCTTGTGAAGCGGGTCCTGCGTCGTGAATTCCATGGTGCCGCCGAGGTTCGACGTCGAGGCTGTGCCAAGACCACCGGCACCTGTGGCGATAGAGGCCGATCCGATGTTTTCGCTAATGGAGGCGCGCTGCGGAGACAGGCCGTTGTAGTTGCCGTAAGCCTGATCGCCGAGCGGGATGCCATCCAGCGTGTAACCAAGCTGTTCCTTGGCAAAACCATGCACGTAAAGGGAAGAATTCTGCTCGTTGTTGCCCCATGGGTCAGCGTTGTTGAACACAACACCTGGCAGGATCTGGAGGGCCTTGATGGGGTTGATACCTGGCAGGATGCGCTGCATCTGAACGCGTCCCAGTGTTTGCTCGGAACGGGTGCGCTTGGCCGTAATGACAAGCTGTTCGGAACCGCCTGCTACGTCTGCGGCTTTATGGGATGCTGCATGCTTCCGGCCTGTTTTGGCCGCATCAGCAGCATGAGCGGGCGGCAGTGCCATGCACACGGCCAGCGGCGAGCAGAACAGAAAGAGCAACCCTTTGTTGCGCTTGGACTTTGAAAGCATGGAAATTTTCCCGTAACGAGCCAGAATCGAAACGGGCGGAAGCTAAGCGTAATACTTCGAGATGTGTGTGAACCTCATGTGAAGGTGGCGTGACAGTTTTATGACGCCGTTTGCCAGCCTAGGCCCACGATTGCGACGCGACGTCCAAACGGAGTCTCTTGCAACACTATGACTTCCCGCTCCTCAAGATAAGCCAGTTGGCGACGGGCGCGGCCCAGGGAATGGGTACCGTAGGCACGGGCCAGAGCACTGTCATCGGGGCAGGTTTCCGAATCGAGCGCTGTACGGGCCAGTAACAGGAAGACACCCTGAACATCTTCAGGAAGCGTTGCCGCAATAGCTTCGGCTTTCTGCCAGTCCTCGCTTTCTGCTCTTTCCTGATCCAGACCAGCGCGGATGGTGGCGAGGATACGCTGGAAGCGTCCCAGATCCAGAATGTTGCGTGACAGACCCTGAATACGGGCGCGCAACTGGAAGTCCTGATATAATGTGGCAAGCGGCTTGTAGTCCGCGCCGTCTTCAGATGCGACGCCAGCAACCATGTCCCAGAGCTGGGTAATATCGACTTCCGTAATGTCTGCCGTAGCAACAGGCTCCTCTGCCTCGCGAGTTGCACCATAGGCATCAAGCTGCGCAAGAAGATCAGGTGGCGGCGGGCGCGTCTCCCGACGAGGGCGGGGTGAGAACTCATGAACGGGTTCGAGAATGATGTCCCGCAGATCTTCGGCCACGACGGGTTCCAGAGGAACCAGTAGTGGGCCGGTATTATGGCTTGCTGTTTCTACCGGGCCAATGGTTAGAAGTTTTGGCCGACGCGACAGTGCCGGACCAAGAGCCATGAACTGTCCGCGCGCTAGATCCCTGAAAGACTCTGCGGCACGGCGTTCCATGCCCAGAAGATCAGCGGCGCGGGCCATATCGATATCCAGGAAGGTTCGGCCCATCAGAAAGTTTGATGCTTCGGCTGCAACGTTCTTGGCCAGCTTGGCGAGACGCTGGGTAGCGATGACGCCGGCCAGACCGCGTTTACGGCCACGGCACATGAGGTTTGTCATGGCCCCCAGCGAGAGACGGCGAGCCTCATCGGAAGTGTCACCCCCGGCGACAGGTGCGAAAAGCTGGGCTTCATCCACGACAACGAGGGCCGGATACCAGTGCGCACGCGGCGCCTCAAACATACCGTTGAGGAACGCTCCGGCCGCACGAAGCTGCATCTCGGCTTCCACCTGCTCCAGATTGAGGACAACCGATGCACGGTGGGCTCTGACACGTTCTCCAGCGGCACGAAGGCTGGCTTCAGACTGATCTTCAACGTCAATCACCAGATGGCCATAGCGCTCCGCCAGAGTGACGAAGTCGCCTTCCGGGTCGATCATAATCTGCTGGACGAGTGTTGCGGTCTGTTCCAGCAGTCGGCGCAGAAGATGGGATTTGCCCGAGCCGGAGTTGCCCTGAACCAGCAGGCGCGTAGCCAGCAGTTCCGGCAAATCAATGCAGGTGTCTGAGCCGTCGCGGCCCTGTCCGAGAACGATGGATGTCATAGCGTCAGCGGATACCCGAAACTGACGATTCTAGCCACCCAAGGACGCCCTTTGCAGCGGCGAGGCCGGTGGAAAAACATCCCTGTAGGAGATAGCCCCCGGTCGGAGCCTCCCAGTCCAGCATTTCTCCGGCAGCGAAAACGCCAGGTCTGGAGCGGATCATAAAATGCTCGTCCAGCGCATCCTGCCGTAATCCGCCCGCTGTAGAGATGGCGCGATCCAGCGTGTCTGTTCCGGTCAGAGTGATTGGAAGTGCCTTGAGGATCTGTGTCAGTTGATGCGGCGTGGCGTCTTTGGATGTTGCATTGCGCAGGAGTTCGCGTGCTGTGCTGTCCAGCGCGAATGCCTTTCGCAGACGGTTGGAGAGGCTTTCCCGTGGGCGCTGGGCCTGCAATCGTTTCAGGGCCGCGTCTTCCGAAAGGGTAGGGCGCAGGTCCAGCAGAATGGTTACGCTGCCGTCTCTGGCAATCGCTTCCCGCAAGCGTGCGGATAGCGCGTAAAGAGCAGATCCTTCGAGGCCACGCGCAGTGATTGTCAGGTCTCCACGGCTTTTCTGGTTCTCGAAGGACAGGCCGACGGAATGAAGAATGTTGCCTTCGTGTCTGCTCAAAAAGTCCTCTGACCAGTCGGGCGTAAATCCGCAGTTGGCGGGGGCGAAGGGAGCTGTTTCGGCGGCAAACAGGTCAGCCCATTTTCCGTCTGATCCCAAACGGGACCAGCTTGCACCACCCATGGCCAGAATAATGGCGTCTGGGCTGACAGTGACAGAGCCTTCTGTAGTTTCAAAACAGATGTGTTTGCCCTCCCAACCCGTAAAGCGATGGCGGATCCTGAGGATGACGCCCTGTTTTGCGAGACGTGCCAGCCATGCGCGCAGGAGCGGGGAGGCTTTCATGCTTTTGGGAAAGACGCGCCCTGAACTGCCGCTGAAACAAGGCTGCCCTAACCCTTCTGCCCATTCGTGCAATTGATTCGGCGGGAAAGCGTGTATCGCAGGAGACAGCCAGCCCTGTGCCGCGCCATAGCGCGCCAGAAAGCGATCCAGGGGTTCGGAATGGGTCAGATTCAGGCCGCTTCTACCCGCCATAAGCAATTTCCGCCCGACGCTCGGCATCTGTTCAAAAACTTCAACCTGGCATCCGTGGGCTGAAAGGTATTCGGCAGCGAACAGTCCGGCAGGACCTGCGCCGATGATGGCAACGAAAGGGGACGTAAGGAAACGGCTCATGACTGCCTGATTGCCACGGGTTTGTCTGTTTGTCAGGCAGTCGCGCCTGAAGAGAGAATGTTCTGGAACCCAGTTCTGAGGAAACTGGTCGCAAAGAAAGGGTGTATGATGGCGTCGGCAAGGGCGGCGCCCTCTTATTATTTGACTTGGTATCATTTTTTTGGTGCGGGCGGCTTCCGGCGCTATAAATGGTCACTGCTGACGTTCGGAGATTTAGAAAATGCAGAACGCAATCCAGCGCCGGGTCGCTCAGGGACAGGGGCGTGAACCAGCCGATCTGGTGATCCGGAACGTCCGCCTGTTCGATCTTGTAACGGGCGAGCTTGTTCCGACGGACATCGCACTCTGCGGAGACCGGATTGTCGGCACCTACGGAGATTATGAGGGCCGCGTCACGATTGAGGGCAAAGGGCGCATTGCTGTTCCGGGCTTTATCGACACGCATCTGCATGTTGAATCATCGCTCGTCACACCGTTTGAGTTTGACCGCTGTGTGCTTCCCCATGGTGTAACGACAGCCATCTGCGACCCGCACGAAATGGCGAATGTGCTGGGTCGTGCCGCTTTTGACTACTTCCTGGCAGCTGCAGAACGGACAGTGATGGACCTGCGGGTCAATCTGTCGAGCTGTGTTCCTGCAACCCCGATGGAAACATCAGGTGCAACGCTGGATGCGGCCGATCTCGTGGCTTATCGCGATCATCCAAAGGTCATCGGGCTTGCGGAGTTCATGAATATCCCGGGTGTTCTGAATGGTGATCCGGGATGTCTGGACAAGCTGGCGGCTTTTGCCGGTGGCCATATTGATGGTCATGCGCCGTTGATGCACGGTAAAGCTCTGAACGGATATCTTGCGGCAGGCGTTTCCACGGACCATGAGGCGACGGCTGCTGCGGAAGCTTTGGAAAAAGTCCGGAAAGGTATGACAGTTCTGATCCGTGAAGGATCGGTCTGCAAGGATCTGGAAGCTCTGGTTCCCCTCCTTAATGTGGCGACATCCCCGTTCTTCGCGTTTTGCACAGACGACCGGAACCCACTCGAAATCGCGCATGAAGGCCATCTGGATTTCCTGATCCGCCGGGCAATCGAACTGGGTGTTGAGCCTCTGGCCGCCTATCGTGCTGCGTCGCTGTCTGCTGCCAACGCATTTGGTCTGCGGGATCGCGGGCAGATCGCGCCAGGCAAGCGGGCGGATATCGTGCTGTTGGATGATCTGGAAAAATGTCTGGTCTCAGATGTGATCTCTGCAGGACGGTTGGTTAGCGACGATCTGTTCGCACAACGTGATATTATCCCGCCTGTTGGGCTTGGCAGCGTGAAGCTTCCCGGAGCGGTGACGGCTGCGGATATGGAAATTCATGGATCTGGCGTGGATCGCCCAGTGATGGGAATTATTCCGGGGCAAATCATTACAGAGTATCTGCGTCTTACTCTGCCGGAAGCAGAGGGTCAGGTTCTGCCTGATCTGACGGCAGATGTTACGAAGGTCTGTGTCGTCGCGCGTCACGGGTATAACGACAATATTGGGCGTGGCTTTGTGAAAGGGTTTGGCCTCAGACACGGCGCCCTGGCGTCGTCTGTCGGGCATGACAGTCACAATATCTGTGTTGTGGGCACCAACGACGCCGATATGGCGGTTGCCGTAAACCGGCTGGAAGAGACTGGTGGTGGTTTTATCGCGGTGCGCGATGGTCAGGTTCTGGCTGAACTGCGACTGCCTGTCGCCGGTCTGATGAGTGATGCGCCGTTCGAGCAGGTTCGGGACGACCTGCTTGTTCTGCGCAAGGCCTCAAAAGAGATGGGCGTGTCTTTGGAGGAGCCGTTCCTGCAACTGGCTTTCCTGCCTTTGCCGGTCATTCCTCATCTCAAGATCACGGATCTTGGCATGATCGATGTTCGGACCATGGAATTCGTATAACATATAAAAAAGCCCGCCTCCCTGTAGAGAGGCGGGCTTTTTCGACAATCCTGAAGGACGTCTTCAGTGCGTGGATGCACCAGTCGCATTCGCGATGCCCTGCTGGGCGCTCGTTGCTGCGTTGGACGTCGCATGACCCACGGCGCTAACGTCCTGACCCGCGCCACGCGTCGTGTTGCAAGCGGACAGGGAGACAGCCGTTCCCGTCAGCAGAGCAGAAACGAGCATCAGGCGGGCGAACGTGGATTTGCGGTTGTTGGTCATGCTGGCATGTCCTTCTTCTGAATGTTTCAGTTCAAACATAACTGTCTGTCTTGCCGGAAAGTTGCGTTTTTCTTTTTTCCCGATGTTCGGAAAATGGGATGTCTGTAATGCGTCATGGTGGGCACACTGATTTCCAGTTATGGAAATCTCACAAATCACATAAAATTATGATGATGTAACTAATTTAATGTTATATAGGGGGCGAATGAACCAGTCGTCGTATGACGAAGGGGTAATTCTTTCCTTTCAGCGGCATGTCCTGCGAGGGTGCCGGAGTTCCTTTCCATGAGTGATGCAACATTTCACGCTCAACCCGTTGCGGTACGTCCTCCCATGGTCGGACGTATGATGCTGGCTGTTGCGCTGGCGGCCATTGCGGGGCTGATGTTCGGCTTGGATATCGGTGTGATTTCCGGTGCTCTGGGCTTCATCAAGACCGAGTTTCAGGCGTCCGATTTCGAACTGTCCTGGATTGTGTCGTCCATGATGGTTGGTGCGACGGTTGGCGCCCTGCTCGCAGGCCGCATGTCCTATGCATTGGGGCGTCGCAAGTCCCTGACCTACAGCGCGGCCATGTTCGTCATCGGGGCGATCCTCTGCGCTGTTGCGCACTCGGTGGCCATTCTGATCATCGGACGCGCCATTCTTGGCCTGGCAATCGGTATCGCCAGTTTTGTCGCTCCGCTCTACATTTCCGAAATCGCGGATGAGAGCCGTCGCGGCAGTCTGATTTCAATGTATCAGCTTATGATCACCACCGGCATTCTCCTGGCCTTCGTATCCAATGCCGTCCTGTCTTACAGCGGCTCATGGCGCTGGATGCTGGGCATTGTCGGTGTTCCGGGAGCGCTGTTCCTGATCGGCTCCCTGTTCCTGCCGGACAGCCCACGCTGGCTCATGCTGCGCGGTCGGGATGAGGAAGCCTTGAAAACGCTCAGCACGCTGCGCCATACGCATCAGCATGCTCATGCGGAAATCCAGAATATTCGGGACCAGTTGAACTCGCAGGCCAAGCAGCGCGGTCTGGCCATGTTCCTTGAAAACCCGAACTTCCGCCGGTCTGTCATGCTGGGGATTGGCCTGCAGGTCGTGCAGCAGTTCACGGGCATCAACGTGGTCATGTACTATGCCCCACGAATTTTCGCAGAAGTCGGGTTCGGCCAGGATGGACAGATGTGGGGAACGGCAACGGTTGGTCTGGTGAACTGCCTTGCGACTTTCATTGCCATTGCTTTTGCTGACCGTTGGGGCCGCCGCCCGATGCTGATCGCCGGATTTGCCATTATGGCTGCCGGACTAGGTATTCTGGCCATGCTGATGGGAATGGGCGACCATGCAAGTTCTCTGACGCATTACCTCGCAATCTCGGTTCTGCTTTGCTTCATCGCGGGCTTTGCCTTCTCTGCTGGCCCACTGATCTGGATCCTGTGCGCGGAAGTGCAGCCTCTTCAGGGGCGTGATTTTGGGATTACCTGCTCAACCGTGACCAACTGGGGAACGAACATCATCGTCGGTGCGACATTCCTTGGCCTGTTGAGCACGCTCGGCTCTTCAAACACCTTCTGGCTCTATGCCGGTCTGAACGCCCTGTTCATCATCGTGACGCTGCTGTTCGTACCTGAAACGAAGGGTGTTTCTCTGGAGACGATCGAAAGTCGTCTTAATAATGGCTACCGCCTGCGGGATATTGGGCGGTAAAGCTGCTCCAGTTTCTTATGAAAAAGGCCTCTCCCGAAACGGAGAGGCCTTTTGTTTATCAGGTAGTTTTTCGGATGGCTCAGGCCGGATTGATGGCGACTGTGGCTTCACTGGTCAGCACGCGGAAGGTGAAGCTTTCCTGGATGTAAAGGTCAACCGTCTCGGCCGTATGACCCAGATAGCCGATCGAGAAATCCTGCCCGATATCGAGTGCCAGATCACCGCCACGTGTTGTGACAACAAACGCGCCTTCAATGGCAGGCGCCCAGATGATCTTGCCGTCGATCATGCTCTCAAGATGCCTGCGGACCGGATACCCATCATCATCGCCACCGCTGACAGCCTGATAGGCTTTGGCACCGAGAACGATGGAATAGGGTCCGTTGACGCCAGCCAGACGCAACTCGTTCAGGGCATCAGCGATGACGTGGGAATAGTCCTGAATGCTTGCTGGAAGTGTGAGAGGCGTGTTGGACGTTGCTTCGCGGATACCCTTGATGCCAGCCGGGGCGTAGCCGTTGAAAATGGCGCGGTCTTCAGCAAACGCGATCTTCTGGGCGGCATCCTTGACGGGCTGCCAGTCGGAATCTTCTGACCCTCTGTCCACGGCATCAATTTCATCCCGCGAAAGCGTAAAAGGGACGCGCAGTTCGACAACGGGAAGAACCTGACGCAGGGACGCACTGATCCCGTCGTTTGGAGCGTCGATGGCGATGATGCGCCCCGTTTCAACGGCCGAGAACTTTTCGCCCTTGGGCTCGGATGTGTCCACGATGCGGCGACCCGCCAGATGACGGCGCAGCGTGCGGGAGGCTTCATCCTCGATCTGCGCCCATGCGGCTGTTGAAATCGGGGCGAGATGACGGTGGAGATTGTTCATGTCAGTGATCCTTTTTCAACGAACCGATACCTAGTGAGCCGGATAGTTTTGAATCTGTGGCGGCTTGCGCGGGAGCAGGGAACTGTTCAGCCGTAGGGGCAGGCATGTCCGGAGCGTTATCCAGAAAGTCCGCCGTGGGAATGAAGAAGAGATTGCCTGTAACGGCGCGGCTGACGTCCAGAATGCGATCGTAATTACCGACCGGCTTTCCGATGAACATGTTACGGAGCATCTGTTCGATACGAGACGGGGATTTGGCGTATCCAATGAAGTACGTGCCGTATTCCCCTTTGCCGACTTCACCGAACGGCATGTTGTCCCGCACGATCTGAAGCTGCTCGCCGTTTTCTTCGATGTTGGTCAGAACATTATGAGCGTAGCTGGGCTTGTCGGCTTCACGGAGTTCAATGTCCGAAAGCTTCTTTCGACCAATGATGTGTTCCTGCACTTCCGTCGGAATAGCGTTCCATTTCTTCAGGTCATGCAGGTATTTCTGGATGATAACGTAGCTGCCACCCGCGAAATCCGGATCTTCGTCGCCAATCAGCGTGCAGTCGAGCGCCGCCTGACCGGACGGGTTTTCTGTTCCGTCCACAAAGCCGAGCAGGTCACGTTCATCGAAATATTTGAAGCCATGAACTTCATCGATGATCTTGCCTGCACCTTCCAGTCTGGATGCGATCGTGGCGGCCAGTTCAAAGCACAGATCCATGCGCGCAGCACGGATATGGAACAGCATGTCACCGGGCGTGGAGGGGGCGTCATGAACGCCGCTGATTGCCTCGAACGGGTGAAGATCCTTAGGCATGGGAGCGCCGAAAAGCCGCGTCCATGCGTCTGCGCCAATGCCCGTTACGCAGGAGAGGCGCCCATCGGGAATACGAAAGCCGACGCCACGAACCAGGGAGGACATGTCCCCGAGCAACTCGCGGATCTGCGTGCCGTCGGAAAGAGTTTCATCCAGTGTCGCGACAAGGAAAACAGAGGCACTGGTCAGTGTTGCTGCGACAGGTTGAGGATTCTGCAAGGCTCTCAGATCTTCTTTACAAAGTGTTGAAGCGTTCTGAGATCACCATAGGAGGGAAACGGATTAAGGCAAGGTTCTGACGGAAGATCCTATGCCCGAATGGCTGTTACCACTTGTCCTTCGAGCCACCCCCGCCGGAATCTCCGCCACCGGATCTGTAGCTGTTCCTGTTCCCGGAGGTGCCGCTTCCGCGAGAGTTATTGCGGGCGGCGGCGGAGAGAATATTGATAAGGAGGTTCAAAAGAACATCCCATGGAACACTGATAAGAAAGCGGTCCAGTCCGGACAGAGGCTCGCCCCGGCTTGCTCGGCGTTGCGCCCGGATCGTGAAGACGGTTCCGAAAAGGAACAGTACCAGTCCACCACCGCCAAGAAGCATGGCCGTGTTGGAAAACGTGACGGCTTCGTCAGGTACTGCGGGTTCCTGCACTGAGGTATCGCTCTTGCGCAGTGTTTCGCCGATCGTATCGACCATGCCGTTCAGTGCGGCAGCATAGTGTCCGGCTTTCAGGTCGGGTCGTGCCGCGACGAGAATGGTGTGTGTCTGAAGATCTGTCAGATCGCCTTCAAAGCCATACCCGACTTCAATGCGGGACTGTGTGTCCGGAATATCCAGAACGATCAGCAGACCGTTATCCTGCCCTTTCTGTCCGATGCCCGAAGCATGGAAAGTCTCATTGGCATATTGGTCGATGTCCTCAACGTGGCCGGGAAGATCGATCAGGATATGCGGGTGGCTCGGAAGCGTTTCACGGAGGGTCGTGAGTTTCTCAATCAGTTGGTCCCGTTCCGCGTCTGACAGAACATTGTGCGGGTCAGTGACAAGCTGAGTGAGCGGGGCTGCTTCTGCTGTGCCAGCCAAGGGAAGGTACAGCAGGGCGAGCGCACAGAACACAGGATGCAGACTGCGCGTGAGCAGGGAACGGGTCAGGGTCAGCACAGTCTGCATGGTAGTTCTGTCAGGTCAGTGTTTTGAAAAATCGACGACGGGCGGCGTCTGGGCAGCCGGTGAGGCTTCGTAATAGACGCGCTGGTGATAGCCCATCACGCCGGCCAGAAGGTTGCCGGGGAAGTGCATGACCGTCTGGTTGTAGGACAGAATGGCCTGCTGAAGGCGCTGACGAGCCACGGTGATGCGGTTCTGTGTGCCTTCAAGCTGCACCATCAGGCTTGAGAAGTTCTGGTTGGCCTGAAGCTGTGGGGACTGCTCGGCAACGGCGGTGATGGCCTTGATCTCCTGAGCGTTGCGCGTCTGGGCATCCAGGATTTTTTTCTGAAGAGCTTCGTCACTGACCGAACGTGGATCAATGCGATTCAGCGGCGTTTCACCGGAGCGGGCAGCGGCATAGTCGGTCAGGGTGTCATGCTCGTGTGTGGCATAGCCTTTGACCGTGTTGACCAGGTTGGGAATCAGGTCTGACTGACGCTGCACTTCGTTCTGAAGCTGGCCCATCTGTTCCTGAACGCGCTGGTCTGCACCCATGAAGCGATTGTAGTTCGATCCCATCAGGATAATGAGCCCGATGACCAGAATCGCCGGAATGAGAAGTTTTTTCATCAAGAGTCCTCTGAAATCAAAAATCGGATCATCACTCTGACGGTAGAAGAAAGAGCCAGTCGTGAGAGTCTGTTCCTGAGATCTTTACAACAGATGGGACTGAACGAAAAAACGTTTCTTTTTCGTGTACGATGAAACCCGAAGTATTGGGGTCGTTTGCTACGTTATATCATGGTGAGGCGTTGGTTTTATTTGAAGTTCTGGCGGTCTTTTGCGGGGCCGGGAGCCTGTTATGGGGAAGGGATTTCAAGCATCTGGTATCACGCGCAATCATGCGGCATTAAGGCGGCATGAAACTGCGCTTCGCCCCTTCGCCTACGGGCTATCTTCATGTTGGCAATGCCCGTCAGGCTGTGGCCAACTTCCTGTTTGCCCGTCGTCATGGCGGCAAGTTCCTGCTGCGGATCGACGATACGGACGTCGCACGGAGCAAGCCTGAGTATGAGGAGGCCATCCGCAAGGATCTTGCGTGGCTTGGCCTGGACTGGGATGAAGAAGCCCGTCAGTCCTCGCGGATGGAGCGGTATGCAGCGGCGATCGACAAGCTGAAAGCCTCTGGTCGACTGTATCCGTGCTTCGAGACGGAATATGAGCTGAATGCCAAGCGCGAGATGCGCATTCGGGCTGGCAAGGCACCGATCTATGATCGCGCCATGCTGAAACTGACGCCGGATCAGCGCGCGCGTGCGGAAGCCAATGGCAAGACGCCGCACTGGCGCTTCAAGCTGACGGATGGCAGTCGCAAGTGGCAGGATCTCGTCATGGACGATTGCTCCGTCAAGCTGACGGCAATCTCCGATCCAGTCTTGATCCGCGCAGATGGCACGATCCTCTATACGCTCGCCTCAGTTGTTGATGATCTGGAAATGGGCATCACGCATATCGTCCGTGGCGAAGATCACCTGACGAATACGGGTGTCCAGATCGACATTGCTGAAGCTCTGGGTGCAAAGCCGGATCGCTTCACCTTTGCGCATCTGCCGCTCCTGCTGGATTCTGATGGTGGAAAGCTGTCCAAGCGTTTCGATGCGCTGGGCCTGAAATCGTTGCGTCAGGATGGGATCGAGCCGATGTCCATCGTGGCGTATCTGGCGCGCGTCGGTACGTCTGATGATCCGGAAGTCATGACGATGGAAGAGGCCATTGCGGCCTACGAAATCTCCCATGTCTCCAAGTCTGCCGCGCGGTTCGATATGCGCCAACTGCTTGCTCTGAACCGCAAGGCTCTGCACAGCCTGCCGTTCTCGGTCGCCAAGGCTCATCTTCCAGCCGAGGCGACGGAAGAGTTCTGGAATGCAGTGCGTGGCAATGTCGATCTGACGGCAGAAATCCCGCATTGGTGGGATGTGACGCAGGGCACGATTGTCCCGCCATCACAGCCGGAAGACCGTGAGTTCCTGCAACAGGCGCTCGAGACTCTTCCCGCTGAGCCTTGGGGTGAAGACACCTGGAAGGACTGGACGACAGCTCTGAAGGACAAGTCAGGCCGAAAGGGTAAAGCCCTGTTCATGCCGCTCCGTCTGGCGCTGACGGGGGAGGACAATGGGCCGGAACTGCATGTTCTGCTGGGCCTGATGGGCCATGCGCGGACTGTGTCACGTCTTCAGGACGCTATCGGCGCGTGATTTAGGATGGGAATGCCCTTTGATTGGGGGCATTCCCAATGTCGAGTCTTAGATTGGCTCGACGCTCCAGAAAGCTTCCCAGCTTTCGCCGGGCTGGAGATGAAGCAGACCTGGCTTTTCTGAAAAATTTCCGGCGAAACCAACGGGTGTGGCGTAGCCGTACCAAGGTTCGATGCATAGGAAACCTGCGCCCGGCTTGGTCCAGATGCCAAGATCCTTGAACCCGTCCCAGCGGACGCGGAGGCCGCTGCCGTCCGGGCCTGTGAAATCGACGGCCTTGCTGTGGGCATCCAGCATGATGATGGCATCAGCTTCGAACAGGGTGTCTGCCAGCGGAAGAATACGATCCGTGATTGGGGAAGGGACGCCCTCTGGTAGCAGACCGTCCGGACTGATGCGCCGGATTTGAGCGGCTTCGGCCTTCTCGAAAGTCAGACGATGCCCGGCGCGTCCGGCGTCAGGCTTGAGTGGCCACATGAACGCCGGATGCACGCCAAGCGAGGCATGAAGCGTAGCGTCTTCAGAGGGATTGGTCAGAACATAGCCGACATGCAGGCCAGTGTCTTCCATCCGGTAGATGAGATGCAGGCGGAACGCAGCAGGAAACAGCGTTTGCGTGTCGGGAGTGTCTTCCAGTTCCAGAACACAGCCGGTTTCCGTGCGCTCCAGCCAGCGGAAGGTCATGTCACGGGCGAAGCCGTGCTGTTTCAGCGTTACGGGCTGTCCGTTGAGGGTGGTGTTTTCAGGAGGCTTGCCGACGATCGGAAACAGGACCGGAGAATGACGCTCCCATGCGGGGCCAGCATTCCAGAGGAGGTCCTGGCCAGAAGCGGTGCGTAGGGAGGTCAACTCTGCGCCATGAGCGGAAACGGTTGCCGTCAGGCCATTTTTTCCAAAGCTGTGCTGGGTGTCAGACATGGTGATGGTGCCTTTCATGCGCTGTGGACGGATCAATCGGTTCGTGGTCCCCGTGTTCGGTTGTGTGGAACCGGGTGAAGTCGACCTCGACCCTGCCGTCCGGGCGGTGATGGATCATGTCCGAGAAACGGTATCCGTGTTTCACATGGCCGATCTCGTAGGCATGTCGTGCAAAGAGTGTCTGGGAGGAGATTTCGTCTGTTCCATCCATCGTGATGATGATCTCTGCATTCTGGTCAATGAGCGTGTCTGCGGACAGGCCATAAAGCGGGCTGGTCTCATCAATCATGTGTGTGGCGTTCAGGCTGATCCGGAAGATGGGCACATGGGACTGGATCAGCGTGAGCCTGTCGAAACGGCGCACCAGTCGGCCATGATCGTCCGGCATCAGGCGCGTCAGGGTCATTTCAACATTGGCGGACAGGATCAGCGTGCGACGACGATTGGCGATGCGGATGGTGAGTGTCGGGATCAGATCATCGTAGGACACGACAGCAACATGGCTGAACAGGATACGGGCCCGGGGCCGGGAAAAACGTGCGAACACCAGCCCGGTGGCAAGCGCGTTGAGCATCATCCCGGCGAGCACTTCGAAAGACACAATGGTGTTGGTCAGCCGTCCGACTGGCGCCATCGTACCGTATCCGACGGTTGAAATCGTCTGGACGCTGAAGAACACGTCATCGAGGAAATCCCCATGCGGGACGCCGCTGACGCTGTTGGGGATGATGTAATAAAGAGCGGCAAAACCGATATTGATGACTAGATACAAAAGGAGGGACGCCCAGAAGAATGTCCCCCATGTCATGGTCATCAGGTGGTGGTAGAGGTCTCCGAAGGAGCCCTCTTTCAGACCGGTGCGAATAATGTCGCCCCGGCCGTTTTCTTCCAGAACATGGGCCCGGATGCGGTTGGCCGTTTCGACCACCAGCGCCTCAGGCCGTGGATGCATCCGTTGCCTGTGTCGCCAGTGGATCATGGTCTTACCGTCTTGCCTTTCTGGCGCTGACCAGTTCGCTGACCACGCCATGGAGCGTGCGAAGTTCCTGCTCAGTAACTTCGCCGCGTGTGAAGAAATGCCGCAGATTGCGGATCATGCCCGGCTTCTTCTGCTCGTTGCGCAGGAAGCCACAATCATCAAGTTCCCGCAGCAGATGGGACATGAAGTTTTCCAGCTTGCCCTTGGTCGCCACATGCGTTTCATTGGTCATGAGATCACGCGGGGGCGTCATGTCTTCGGTCAGATACCACTCATAGGCCATGACCAGCACAGCCTGTGCGAGGTTAAGAGACATGAATTTGGGATTGAGCGGGTAACGTACCAGCGTATCGGCGCGGGCCATGTCTTCGACGTCGAGACCAGCGCGTTCCGGCCCGAACAGGATGCCGGTGCGCAGGCCGCGCGTGGAAGCCACGCGAAGTTCCGCCGCCGCGCCGCGCGCTGTCATGACAGGCTTCACGACATGGCGGGGGCGGGGGCAGGTTGCAAAAACACGATGCAGGTCAGCCACGGCGTTATCGACTGTTTCGAAAACCTGCGCGTTGTCGAGGATGCGATGGGCGCCGGAAGACGCAGGCCAGGCGCGTTCCTGCGGCCAGCCGTCCCGCGGTGCGACAATACGCAGATGGAACAGACCGCCATTCGCCATGGCGCGGGCAGTCGTGCCGATATTTTCGGCCAACTGCGGGCGCACGAGAATGACAACGGGATCAAATTCGCCGATCGGTTCCAGATCGGCACCACCATCACGTCCGGTCATGGGATTATGCCTTCCGCCATGTTGTTCCGTTGGGACCGTCTTCCAGCGTGATGCCGTCTGCGGCAAGCTGGTTCCGGATTTCGTCCGCGCGGGCAAAATTGCGGGATTTGCGGGCTGCCAGACGCTCCTCGATCAGCGCTTCGATGGCGGACGCATCAACACCTGAGCGGAACCACTCAGCCGGGGAAACCTGAAACAGACCAAGCTGCTTTCCGGCGGCCAGCAGACCGGATGCGGCTTCCTGATCGCCCTGCATGGCGGCGTCTGCAAGCGGGTGCAGGGCTGCGATGGCGAGCGGTGTGTTCAGATCGTCGCACAGGGCATCCAGCACCGTTGCCGGAACGTCTGCACCCTGCTGCGCGTCTCCACGCTCAAGGGCGCGATAGAGGCGATCCAGAATACGACGTGCTTCTTCCAGCTTGTCCCACGTGAAATCCAGCGTCGAACGGTAGTGCGCGCCCAGATACAGGAAGCGCAGTGGTTCCGCCGGAGACTTTTCCAGAACCTCCCGGATGGTGAAGAAATTGCCCAGAGACTTGGACATTTTCTCTCCATTGGAGAGCAGCATGCCGTTATGGAGCCAGTGCGTGGCGAACTTGCTTCCCGGATAGCAGCACAGGGACTGCGCGCGCTCGTTTTCATGATGCGGGAACAGCAGGTCATCGCCGCCGCCATGGATATCGAAGCTTTCACCCAGATACCGGTGTGACATGGCCGAGCATTCGATGTGCCAGCCGGGGCGACCGCGGCCATAGGGGCTCTCCCAGCCGGGCTGGTCCGGGTTGGAGGGCTTCCAGAGCACGAAATCACCCGGATCGCGCTTGTAGGGCGCAACCTCAACGCGGGCGCCAGCGATCATGTCATCCAGCGAGCGGCCAGAGAGTTCGCCATAAGATGGGAAGTTCCGGACGGCGAACAGGACGTGCCCTTCGGCCTCGTAAGCGTGGCCACTCTCGATCAGGCGGCCGATCATATCCAGCATTTCGGGAATATGATGTGTGGCGCGTGGTTCGATATCCGGCGGCAGAATCCCCAGTGACGCCAAATCTTCATGAAAGGCTTCGGTCGTTCGGGCGGTCAGGGCAGAAATATCTTCGCCGTTCTCTTTGGCGCGCGCGGTGATCTTGTCGTCCACATCCGTGACGTTGCGTGCATAGGTGACCTGCGGATACAGGACGCGCAGCAGCCGCACGAGGATATCCGCGCACATCATGGCGCGCAGATTGCCCAGATGGGCGCGGTCATAGACGGTGGGACCACAGAAATAGACCCGGACGTTCTGCGGATCGAGTGGTGTGAACTGTCGCTTTTCGCGCGCGTGGGTATCGTGCAGACGGAGCACGTGAGGGACGGGATCGGCCATAGAGGCGATCAATGCGCCAGCCGCCGGTTTGGTGCAACAGGGTTTGTTACCCTTGTGCGTATGATCTGGCCTGCGATAGGGAGACTTATGCGTAGCACCTTCAAAGATCCTACTTCTCCCCGCGGACATGCTCTTGCCCTTCTGAGGGTCGCTCTGCCCCTGGCCCTGTCACAGCTCTCCGAAATGTCGATGGGCGTGACGGACACCATTCTGCTGGGCGGTCTGGGCGTTGCGGAAGTGGCTGTCGGTGGTCTGGCCAATACCTTCTTCTTTACCACTATGGTGACGTGTCAGACCATTCTTGGTGGCGCGGGCGTGCTTCTGTCGCATGGACGAGGTGCGGAAGATCATGGGCGTGAGGCGCATGATGGCCGGAGCGTGATGAGCGCGACATTTCTTCTGGCGCTTCTGATTTTCGTTCCCTGCGCTTTGCTGCTCTGGAACGTCCAGCCGCTGTTTGCGTGGCTGTCTGAGCCGAGCGATGTGGTGACGCAGGGAAGTCACTTCATCCGCATCCTGCTGTATTCTCTGCTGCCTGATCTCGCGGTGATTGGTGTTTTGCGTGTAGCGCTGCCTTCGCTTGGAGCGGAGACGCTTCTGCTGTGGATCATGCCGGCCATGGCGATCTGCAATGGCATCACCAATGCGGCGCTGATCCATGGCTGGTTTGGTTTGCCAGCCATGGGGCTGTTTGGGTCCGCGACGGCCACGACGCTGACGGGCTGGGCGATCAGTGTTGCCCTGACGGGTCTGTGCCTGATGCATCCACGTGTCCGGGCTGTCATGAAGCCAGCCGCTGTACACTGGCCTGTTATGAAAGAGCTTTTGAAGCTCGGCCTGCCAATGATGCTGGGGGCCGCTGCTGAAATTCTCATGTTCCAGATCACCAGCCTTCGTGCGGGAGAGCTCGGGACGCAGAGCCTCGCAGCCCATCAGGTTGCGGTGAATGTCAGTGCGCTTCTGTTCATGGTGTGTCTGGCGATCGGACAGTCAACGAATGTCCGTGTGGCGTACTGGCGTGGGGCGGGACGGATGGATCAGAGCCGCCGTGCGGCCTGGACCGGGATCTGGATTGTGCTGGTCTGGTCCGTGCTGTCTTCGGCGTTGCTGCTGATCTGGCCAGAAAAGATCGTCAGTCTGTATTTCACGGGGCATGCTCCTGATCCGGCAACGGCGGCGCTTGTTATTACCCTGATGAAGATTGCCGGGATTTACCAGATTGTGGACGGGCTTCAGGTTGTCTTCAGTGGCGCTTTGAGAGGCTGTGGCGACACGGTTTGGCCGATGGTGATTGCAGTTTCAAATTACGGCCTGATCGGGCTTGTTTTTGGTGGGTGGTTGGCCTTTCAGCAGCACTGGGGGGCGGAAGGCCTGTGGATTGGCATGGCGACAGCTCTGACGGTCAGTTCTGTCGCTCTTGGTTTCCGGCTTTTCAGCGTGATGCGGAGAGCCGAGCCTGTGCCATCGTAATCAGGTAGACGAAGAAGCCACCTGCGGAAAGCAGGGCAGATCCCCAGCCAATAGAAGCAAGTCCAAGCCCTGAACTGACCAGGAAAGCGCCCAGCCATGTGCCTGCGGCGTTGGCGATGTTGAAAGCCGAGTTGTTCAAGGACGCGGCCAGTGTCTGTGCATCTCCCGCGACTTCCATAAGATGGCTCTGGATGGCCGGAGAAATGCCGATCAGCGTGGCCGGGATCAGGAACGTGATGGGAAGCATGGCGACCGGCAAGGGCAGCAGGAGCCAGAAACCCAGCATGAACACACAGCTTGCGGCGAAGGAGGCCAGGATCGTTCGGTTGATGTTTCGGTCCGCCATGGCGCCTCCGAATGCATTGCCTGCGAGCATGCCGAGGCCCCACACGATCTGGTAGAGCGCGACAGCCCAGTCTGGCAAATGTGTGACGTCTGACAGGGCCGTGGTGAGAAAGGTGTAGATCGCGAACAGACCGCCGAAGCCGATGGCGCTTGTCAGGAGCGTCAGCAGAACCTGAGGGCGTTTGAAGGCTCCGAGCTCGGCCAGGGCATTGGCATTCGGATGGGGTTTGTCACGCGGGGCGAAGTACCAGATCGCCAGAAAACACAGCAGTCCGAGGAGCGAAATTGCAGCGTAAGCGGCGCGCCATCCGAGGTGATTGGCGGCGTAAGTGGAGAGGGGGGAACCTACGACGGTAGAGAACATGATGCCGGACAGAACACGTCCAACCGTGCGGCCACGTCTTGCCCGTTCGACCATGGACGCGCCGACGAGTGCTGAAACACCGAAAAAGGCCCCGTGTGGAAGCCCGGTGATGAAGCGCATGACTTCAATGTCGAGCAGGTTCGGCATCAGGATCGTGCCGGTATTTCCCACGAGGAAAAGTACGAGCATGGCAAGCAGAAGTGTACGGCGAGGGAGCTTCGCACCTGCAACCGCAATGAGAGGTGCTCCAACCACGACGCCGAGCGCATAAGCTGAGATGACGGAGCTGGCGCGGGAAATGGAAATTCCCAGGGAGTGGGAGAGCTCGGGCAGCAGGCCCATCATGGCGAATTCGCCAGTCCCGATTGTAAATGTTGCCAGCATGAGGGCGAACATGGCTGGTTCGACACCGTGCGGGGGACGCACCCGCTCGACATCGACGGGTTCGATGAGTTCCATATGGGAAAGGTCCGGAAGAGGGGGAAATCTACCCACCATCCGGACCCTGAAATGCTAGCCGGACACGTTCACGGGGAAGTGTTCTGGCTGGTCAGTTCAATTCTCCGTTGGCAGACGGATTGTCTGTCCCGGATAAATGTCATCCTTGCTTGTGACAAGCGGTTGATTTGCATCAAGAAGCTCATCGCCCGAAATGTCTTCCGGCAGCTTCTCGGCGACCTCATCAAGGTTTTGGCTGGTCTTGATTTCCAGGAACTTCGGATCGGGGGTTCCGGGGGGCACCTGAATTTCGGCCTCGACAGCGGCCACGCCAGCGACGTTGCCTGCCGTAAGGATCATCTGGTCACGCGCCTTTGCGGTGTCCGCCTTGCCGCGCAGATAGATTGTGCGGTCATCAATTACGAGATGCGACATGTGCATCTGTGCGAGGCCGAACTTCTTGAAGGCACGCTTGATGGCGCTTTCACCCGGCTTGGGCGGCGCTGGTGCATCAAGGGACTGGATCAGTCCTTCGAAGGACCCTTCGGCAATACGACCAGCCTTGGGATTGAAGCGATAGATTTTCATGGGCAAACTCAAAAAGGTATGGCTCCCCGATCAGAGGGGAGGACCAGACCGTTAGCGCAAACCCCCCGGGAGGGGTTGCGCGCTTTATAAGCATCTGCTGCGAGAAAATAACAGGGGCCAGAATCGGCCTTTGATTGACAAAAGAGCATGAGACCTGTTAGGCGCGGGTCCACTGCCGGAAACGAGGACGTACCGACCGGGCCATTATTGTGGGTTTCTGTACCCTGCAGGCTCCGGTTTTTGGGTGCGCGCCCGTCTTTTCCAATTCGGGGAAGGGCCTACCGGCGCAACAAAACGGCTCGCCATGCAGCATGGGGCGGGCCTGATGTATGAACAGGGGTTAACCCATGTCAAAGCGTCTTGAGAGCAAGTACAAGATCAATCGCCGTCTCGGCGTAAACCTTTGGGGCCGTGCAAAGTCCCCTGTGAACCGTCGTGAATACGGTCCGGGTCAGCATGGTCAGCGTCGTAAGCAGAAGCCTTCTGACTTCTCCATCCAGCTGATGGCCAAGCAGAAGCTCAAGGGCTACTACGGCAACATCAGCGAGAAGCAGTTCCGCAAGTACTACGACGAAGCCGTCCGTCGTAAGGGTGACACCTCCGAGAACCTGATCGGTCTGCTGGAGCGTCGTCTGGACGCCGTTGTGTACCGTCTGAAGTTTGCGATCACGCCGTTCGCAGCACGTCAGTTCGTCAGCCATGGCCACGTTACGGTCAACGGCAAGAAGGTGAACATCCCGTCCTACCTCGTGAAGGAAGGCGACGTCATCGAAGTGCGCGAGAAGTCCAAGCACCTCGCCATCGTTCTCGACTCCGTGCAGACGGGCGAGCGCGACACGCCGGAATACGTTGAAGTCGATCACCGCCAGATGAAGGGTACGTTCCTGCGTACGCCGGTTCTCTCCGATGTGCCGTATCCGGTGCAGATGGAACCGAACCTGGTTGTCGAATTCTACTCCCGCTAATTCAGGTCCCGGGCTTTCGGGCCCGGATCAGAACGCGATCGGAAAACGCCGGATGGGTCTCCCATCCGGCGTTTTTTGTTTTGTGCTTGCAGAAGAATGGGAAGAGCCGCACGGGATTTTACGTTCTTGCTCTATGATTGTATCAATTAGTCTCCGAATGATGCTTTATATGGCAAATCAAAGAGGGGCGGCGAAAGATGCGCTTTGGGCTGGGTGTGGTTCTGATCTGTGCTGCGGCCTGCGCGTCAGCTAATGCACGCGGAATCAACACCTTCGTAGCTCCCGATACGCATTATCATCCCCCGCCACCGCCCCATTTACATCTTGTTCGCTGCAGGGATGGAATCGTGATTGTTTCATCCCAGAGATGTCCGATCAGGCCTCCTGTTATGGAGCGAACTGCGGCGGGAAAAGCCGTAGATACTGTGACGGGTGTTGTTCGAAGTCTGACTGGCCATAATTTGGGTTTCAGATGGTAGGTAATAAGTAGAACTTCAGGGACGGACAGATGCGGTCAGGGATGCTGAAAAGTTTCTGTCTGGCAGTATTGGTGGGTTGCATGATGCACCCTTCTGAAGCAAGGGGGATCAACACCTTTGTGCCTCCGTCTTTTGCCGTGCCTCCAGCTTCAGGGCGCTATGATGTAACATCACGGCAACTCATGCCGGGCGCGTATACAGAAGCGCCTCAACCTCGAATGATTGCGCCACCCGCTCTGACCTGGACGGCCAGTGGTAAGGTGTTTCAGTTTCTGAGGCGTCAATTTTCCGGAAATGGTTCAGATCGTGTGGGCGTGGGCGGGGTTCCTGCGGTGCATGATCCCGTTTCTGGGAGTGCGATCGGGCAGTTTGGGGAAGCGTATGCCCAAGCCAGTCCGATGGGAACGACGGGGATTGCGCCACATGGGAATACTGTGAACTGATATCCCCTTTGTAGAAGCGAAAGTTCGCGGAAAAGGCCCGTTAAGCGAGGGAATGCTTGACGGCAAAAGCGGTCTTCTGCACATTGCGCCTCCCGATGGGTAAGGCTTCCATGAGGGCTATCCTCTGTATTTGCTAACAGGCCATGTGTCTGTCTGGACGTCGCGAAAGCTCCAGTCCCGGATTTTTTCTACGTTGCCGGAGGCATCATGTCAGAGGCGCTGAGCGCTGAAATTACCCGCGAGATCGCTCGTCGGCGTACGTTTGCCATCATTTCCCATCCAGACGCCGGTAAGACGACCCTGACGGAACGTATCCTGCGCGCAGGTGGTGCCATCCAGCTTGCAGGTAACGTGCGTGCCAAGGGTGAGCGCCGCCGCACCAAGTCTGACTGGATGGGCATTGAGCGGGACCGTGGCATTTCCGTTGTGACCTCCGTCATGACGTTCGAATACGGCAACTGCGTCTTCAACCTGCTTGATACTCCGGGCCATGAAGACTTCTCCGAAGATACCTATCGAACCCTGACGGCTGTGGATTGTGCCGTCATGGTAATCGATGCCGCAAAGGGTATTGAAGACCGGACGCGCAAGCTGTTCGAAATCTGCCGTTTGCGCGATATTCCGATCATTACGTTCATCAACAAGATGGACCGTGAGGCGCAGGACTGCTTCGCCCTTCTGGATGAAATTTCCAATTCCCTGGCGCTGGATGTCTCGCCTGCGACATGGCCGATCGGGCGTGCTGCGACGTTTATTGGCACGTTCGATATCCGCACCCGTGAAGTGCACACCAAGGACCCGGTAGACGAAGCCGATCCGCGGATGGTGCAGCTTCGGGAAGATCTGGAACTGGTGGAGGCCGCGCTTCCCGAGTTCGATCGTGAGTCTTTTGACGCGGGGCATCTGTCTCCCGTGTTCTTCGGGTCTGCCATGAAGGAAATCGGCGTGACCGATCTTCTGGATGCACTGGTCGCTTATGGTCCTGCGCCCCGCGCCCAGCCGACGGAAAGCCGTGAGGTCAAGGCGGATGAAGAGCAGGTCACGGCTCTGATCTTCAAGATCCAGGCGAACATGGACCCGAATCATCGGGACCGCATGGCTTTCGCCCGTGTATGTTCAGGACGTCTGACGCGCGGGATGCGTCTCAAGCATGTGCGGACCGGCAAGCAGTTTGCTCTGCATACGCCACAGTTCTTCTTTGCACGTGATCGCCAGTTGGCTGAGGAAGCTTTTGGCGGAGATGTGGTGGGGATTCCAAACCATGGCACACTCCGTATTGGTGATACGCTGAGCGAGAACGAGGAACTGCGCTTCACGGGTGTCCCGCACTTTGCTCCGGAAATCCTGCGTCGTGTCCGTCTTGATGATGCCATGAAGGCCAAGAAGCTGCGTCAGGCTCTGGTAGAACTGGCGGAAGAAGGCGTCGTGCAGCTTTTCCGCCCGCAGGATGGCTTGCCACCGATTGTTGGTGTTGTGGGGACGCTTCAGCTTGACGTTCTTCAGTCCCGGTTGAAGGGCGAATATGGCGTGTCCATCGGTTTTGAAAGCACGCCATTTACACTGGCCCGCTGGATTACCGGTGATCGTGAAAAGATCGAGATGTTCATGATGACGAACCGCTCATCCATGGCGGATGATCTGGATGGAGATCCGGTCTTCCTCGCCAGTTCGTCCTTCATGATGCGTCGCACCATCGAGATGAATCCCGATCTGGCGTTCCACGACATCAAACAGATTGGTCTGGTTTCGGTCTGATCTTTCAAGCCTCGCTCCTGTATTCGGGAGCGAGGCTTTTTTTATGTCTGCTGTTTGCGGCTTTCCGGCAGTTCTTACTGAAGTGTCAGTACGCTCAGCAGGTCTTCCAGAGTGTGGAGAGACGGTGCTTTTAGAATAAGTGCGCGCCCTGTCTGAAGGGCTTTTCGGCGTGCTGCCGTGCGGCTTTCTGGTGTGGCGCAGAGCGTATAATCCGCGACCTGGGCGAAACCAATTGTGCGCCGGATTATTTCAAGACCGCAGAAGCTGGCTGTGTCCCGCAAAACGTCGAGCAGAAAATTGTCCAGCAGGTCTCTGCGTTGCGTTTCATCGGAGAGCGCCCAGACGTCGCCGCCACCTGTTTTCAGAAAGGTGCGGAGTTCTGTCGTGAAGCTGTTCCAGAAGGCTATGATTTCAGACGTAATCAGAGCGTTTTTGTGTGGGGCGGCGCAGGCATGAAGTGCCAGATTGCCCAGATAAAGGCCGCAATCAAACCCGATTGGTCCCATCGTGGCGAATTCACCATCAATGACCCGGACATCGTCCTTATGCAGCATGATGGACCCTGTATGCAGGTCTCCATGCAGAAGCGCCTGTCTTGCGGTCAGGAAGCGCTCCTGAAGGCTGCCGACGGCGCGGTGGAGAGGCTTGTCCGCCTGTAGGGCTTCCACGTCGGGAAGGAGGCCTGTTTCGGGGGAAGGGTTGCGCGAGCAGGGGCGGAACGGATCGGTCAGGATCAGATCGACCGTGATGCGGGTGAGCGCGGTGTTGCCAGCGAAGTCGGCCAGTAGTTTCGAGCCGTGTTCAAAGGGCTGGCTGATCCAGCTTGTAGCGTGAACGCTGCGGGCCACGTACTGGCCGATAACGGCGGAAAATCCCGGCTGTGCCTCATCGCGGATCAGGGCGGTGCGCAGAACCTCATGCGGGGTCAGGCATTCCATGACGAGGAGGAACATCTCGGCATCATAGAAATACAATTCGGGTGCGGCTGGGCGGACGGCATCCGCAGTTGCCCGTATATAGCGCGCTTCGTACAGAGCGCGCTCCAGAGGCATGGGCCAGTCCGGTGCAACGCGGACATGGGGGAGGGCCTGTTTGCAGCACAGAGAGCCGGCCGAACCATCTACAAGGAAAACGGTATTCAGATTGCCGTCACTGACTTCGCGGATGGTCCAGTCTGCGGGAGAGCCGCCGAGGCGGGAGGCAAGGTCAGTGTGGTTTGTGAGCCAGTGCTGAAGGCTGGACGCATCAAGAGTAAAGTACGGCATCAGGAAAGTTCCAGCAGGGCGGCCAGTGTGGGGACGACAGGGCCTTCGGGTGTGTGGTCAGGGCGGATCAGGTGCAATGCGCCATATTCGGCATTCCCCTGCTCGCGACATCGCGTCTGAAGGTCGGAAAAACTCAGGGCTACGTCAATGCGCATCCCGATGTCGACAATGTGCGTGGAGGGATGTTCGCAGGCGAGCAGGTATGGTCCGACTTGGCATTCCGCAGGCGTCAGGCCCAGTTCTTCCTCACATTCCGCAAGAAGCTGGGTCGCTAGGTTTACGATGTTTTCCTGTGCGCGGCTTTCGACATTCCCTGCTGGCGCGCCTTGCCAGTAGCCGGGCAGGTAGATGGAAGTCTCCGCGCGTCGGCCGATCACAACGCCGTCCTGCGCAAACATCAGCCCTACGACAGCCAATGGTTTGAGCACTGTGTCTCCGTAAATGCCGGGCTGCTTCATTTGTGCGAGGACACGACGATATTCGGACCAGTGGCCATGGATATGGGAAGGGGTGATGTCGTCTGCACAAAAGACGCGGCCGTTATAAAGTGCAGGATACGATTTCAGTGCGTCAGCCCAGATACGCGAAACGGCTGCTTCCTGTGCGTCTGTAAGGGCCGGAAGAGGGCGGTCGGCCAGAACATGCACATCTGGCTGAAGGGATATAATGGGCCAGGAAGCAGGGTGTGACATGACGAACCTTGGCTGGGTTGGAAACTGTACAGTCCTTCATGCGGCAAAAGTCTGGAGAGGCAAATACGTCTCAGCTCAGGGAAGATGAAGCCGCACGGAAACAGGACAGTGATCCGAGAGGCCATCTGGCAGGGTGTCGTTCCGGTACGTCATGACCCGCAGGCTGTCCGGGATGAGCCAGGAGCGTGCCTCGTTACCGAGCATGATGTGGTCGATGAAGTATTCGCCGCTCCAGCATGGGCTCGCTTTCCCGGCTGTTGTGAGCAGGACGGGGGCATCATGTTCAATCTGCTGCATGAGGGGATCATGGAGCGTCAGCCGGCGATTGAAATCTCCGAGAACAGCGTAGGGTTCGCCTTCATCCTGACGTTCGGCAATCCAGTCTTCAAGAATCTGGAACTGTTGATACAGCGTCGGGCAGGAGTGTTTGCGTTGAGTGAGAGGCTGATCCCAGCACCCGGTTTTCAGATGAACGACCAGAATGCGGAGATGCTCGGTTCCATCAGAAACAGTAACGTCCAGCCCTGTTCTCAGATGGTGTGAGGCGTCAGGACCAGCCACATCCAGAGCGGACAGTTCTTCATTGACTGCCACATGGAGCGGTCGTTTCACGGCCAGGCCGACGCGCTGGATAACGGGGGCTTGGGATAGAATGATCTGGTAGGTCTGCGGATCGAAGACCCGGGCAGCGGGTTCCGGACCGTCCACTTCCTGAAAAGCGATGATATCGGCGTTCAGATGGGTCGCGTACTGATGCAGCCGGATGAAATCATCTGGCTTGCGACCATGGACATCATCGGGAAGGGCAGGATCTCCCGTCTGTTTCAGGGAGAGCCAGTCCAGATTCCAGGTTGAGAGTTTGATGTCTCTGGCCGGAGCTGGAATAGCCTCGCCACACATCAGTGCGGCGAGGAGAAGTAGAGAAAAAAATCTCAGACGGCTTCTTTCTCAGTTGCGCCCATCTCGGCGAGGACACTTTCGACCGACCGTGTGGTGCGTGTTTTCTCGTCGAGAACGAGAATTTCACCATTCGGGATGTCGTAGAACCAGCCTTGCAGCGTCAGTTCACCCTGCGACAGGGCGCGGACAACAGCAGGATGCGTGCGAAGATGAGCAAGCTGAAGCAGGACGTTGTATTCTGCAAGCTGGCGGATATCGGCCGGGCCGGCATCTTCCGCCTTCAGGTCACCCATAGCGGCGCGGGCGGCTTCAGCGTTGCGCAGCCAGCTCCGGACGGTGGGGAGGCCATCCAGTTTCGGGGCGTTCAGGTCCAGCAGGGCGTTCATGGCGCCGCAGTTGGAATGACCGCACACAACGACATTCTTCACCTTGAGAGCTGCAACAGCGTACTCAATGGCAGAAGACACGCCGCCAAGCATTTCGCCGTAGGCCGGAACGATGTTGCCGACGTTACGGACGATGAAAAGCTCGCCCGGTTCGGTCTGGGTAACGAGGCTCGGGCTGATCCGGCTGTCGGCGCAGGTAATGAACAGTGTGGAGGGGGACTGGCTGGTGGCCAGACTTTCAAACAGCTCCGCACTCTCCGGATAGACGTCCGTCTCGAATGTACGGACACCGCTCAGCAGTTTCGCCAGAGTATCACGACCACAGGCCATGGTGTTCTCCTTTCTATAAACTAATGAGCAGTTAGGAGGCTTTGTCAGGACAGGTAAAGCAGTAAAAGAACGGCTTCATCATTTGTTACTGCCCTGACATACCTTGTCGTTACGCTTTACGACGTAGCCAGACGCTCGCGCAGCATTGCAAAGACTTCTTCAGCATTTGCATTTGGGCCGCCAGCCTGAGCCATATCTGGCCGTCCACCGCCGCCTTTACCGCCCATGACTTCCGACGCTGCACGCACCAGTGTTACGGCATCCAAGCGATCTTTCAGATCGGCTGTCACGGAAATGACAATGCTGCCACGACCATCGGCTTCGGAAATGAGTGCGACAACACCGGAGCCGATCTGCTTGGAAATGCTGTCTGCAAGGCCTTTGAGTTCCTTGGGGCTGACATCGCCAAGATTGCGGGCAGAGAGAGTAATCCCATTAACGGTTTCTGTGGCACTGGTGCCTTCACCCGTCGCCAGCTTGCGCTGAAGATCGGAAATCTGACTGTTCAGAGACTTCCGTTCTTCCAGCAGGGCAGCAACGCGGGCGATGGTGTCAGACACCGGAACCTTCAGCAGTTCGGCGATCTGCTTGAGACGGCTTTCGGTTTCCAGTGCCAGTGTCTCGGCGGCAACACCGCAGACGGCTTCGATACGACGAACGCCAGCAGAAACACCACTTTCAGAGACGATGCGGAACGGACCGATTTCACCAACGCGTCCAACATGGGTGCCGCCGCAAAGCTCGATGGAATAGGCCGGGCGGCCTTCTTCACCCTTGCCCATGGAAACCACGCGAACTTCGTCGCCATATTTCTCACCGAAAAGCGCCATAGCGCCTTCTGCCACAGCCTGTTCCTGCGTCATCAGGCGCGTTTCTACAGGTGCGTTTTCGCGAATGCGGGCATTCACTTCGGCTTCGACAGCCAGAAGCTCTTCGTCCGTCAGTGGGCGGGGCTGGCTGATGTCGAAGCGCAGACGTTCCGGTGCATTCAGGCTGCCCTTCTGCGTGACATGCGTGCCGATCTGGCGACGCAGAGCTTCATGCAGCAGATGGGTGGCCGAGTGATGGCCACGAATAGCGGTGCGGCGCTCATGGTCGATTTCGGCATGAACGGCCATACCAGGCTTCAGTGTGCCTTCAACGACTTTGCCATAATGAACGATCAGATCGCCATTGCGCTTCTGGGTATCCGTGATTTCTACCCTTACGCCATCAGCCGTGAGCGTACCGTGATCGCCGACCTGACCGCCGCTTTCACCGTAAAACGGTGTCTGGTTCAACAGGATGGCGATGGTGTCGGCACCAGCAGGCGCTTCGGCCAGTTCGTCATTGCCACGGAAAATGCCCTGAACTTCGGCATCAGCTTTTTCAGAAACATATCCGAGGAACTCACTCGCGCCATGTCTGTCGCGGGCGTCAAACCAGATAGTTTCCGCAGCCGTATCACCGGAGCCGACCCAGGCCGCACGGGCACGCTGGCGCTGTTCGGTCATGGCGCTTTCAAAGCCGGCCTCGTCAACAGTGCGACCCTGCTCACGCAGGGCGTCCTGCGTCAGATCCAGCGGGAAGCCAAACGTGTCATAAAGTTTGAAGGCGACATCGCCGGGAAGTGCCTGCTTGTCGCCGAGGCGGCTGACTTCATCGGACAGAAGGGTCAGGCCGCGTTCCAGTAGGGCTGTGAAGCGTTCTTCTTCGCCCTTCATGGTTTCGGTGATGAGAGCCTGATGCTGCACGAGTTCCGGATAGGCTGCACCCATCTGCTGGATCAGGGCCGGAAGCAGACGGTAGAACACCGGATCCTTGGCGCCCATGATGTGCAAGTGGCGCATGGCGCGACGCATGATGCGACGCAGGACGTAGCCGCGACCTTCCTTGGAAGGCAGAACGCCGTCAGCAATCAGGAATGCCGTGGAGCGTAGGTGATCTGCAACAACGCGATGGCTGGACTTGAACGGGCCGTCTGCGTCCTGGCTCATGATATCGGCGGAGGACTCGATGAGCGCACGCATCGTGTCGGTGTCGTAGTTGTCGCGCTTGCCCTGCATGATGGCGGCAAAGCGCTCCAGGCCCATTCCTGTATCGATCGATGGGCGCGGCAGATTGTCGCGGGAGCCATCGGCCTGATCGAGGAACTGCATGAACACGAGGTTCCAGATCTCGACAAAGCGATCACCATCTTCATCCGGGCTGCCCGGAGGGCCACCGAAGACGCTCTCACCGTGATCGTAGAAGATTTCTGAACACGGACCACATGGTCCCGTGTCGCCCATGCGCCAGAAGTTGTCAGACGTAGCAATGCGGATGATGCGATCATCGCTCAGCCCGGCCACTTTTTTCCAGAGATCGGCAGCGTCTTCATCGTCGGCGTAAACCGTAGCGAGGAGTTTTTCTTTCGGAAGGCCGAAATCGCGTGTCAGCAGCGTCCATGCGAAATCAATGGCATCAGCTTTGAAGTAATCTCCAAAGCTGAAATTGCCCATCATTTCGAAGAATGTGTGATGACGGGCTGTATAGCCGACGTTATCGAGGTCGTTGTGCTTGCCGCCTGCGCGTACGACTTTCTGAGCCGTGGTCGCACGGTTGTAGGGGCGTGTTTCCTGGCCCGTAAAGACGTTCTTGAACGGCACCATGCCAGCGTTCGTAAACAGCAGCGTTGGATCGTTCTGCGGCACGAGGGAAGCCGAGGGAACAATGCGATGGCCGTTCGACCCGAAATAGTCGAGGAAGGCTGAGCGGATGTCGTTTGTGCTGGTCATGAGCTGAAGCGTCAGGTTCCGGAGAAGGCGGGGAAAACTAGCCTTACTCCTAGACCATTGTGAGCCGCTTGGAAATGTACGGGTCAGGGAGCTTTCTGCTGAAAGACTTCTGAATTTTCCTGAGGCAACGGTATTTGCGGTTCAGGTTCAGGGGAAGTCAGGCCTGCTGCAGGAATTTCTACGACCATCTGCACGAGTTCCAGAGGGGTCTCAGGAATCTTGGCGCGAAAAACCAGTCGTCTGGAAAGGTTGAAATTTGCAAGCATGCCGCAGCCTGCACCGATTGCCAGGGCGATGACAGGGTATGTGACCGTCAAGGGCACTACGGCGTACAACATGAAAACGGCACCCCGGTTAAGAAGAAAACCGAAGGCATTCGCGAGCAGAAAACGCAACCATTGCAGGATTAGATGCTGGTTGTCTGCTCCAGTGGAACGGAACGTCCAGAGCCGGTTCAGAACCCAGTTGAAGGTAGCCGCAGTAAAATAGGCGCTGATTGTGGCTGCGACGAGTCCGATCTCGGGGCGGAGAATATCAACGCTCGCCCAGTCCACGAAGAAACCAAGCGCGCCGACAACGCCAAAGCGCAGGAACTGGTCGATAATTTCGGGACGGGAGCGGGGATAAAAGATACGGCTGCGTCGCAAGGAGGCGTCTCCGTGACAGGGGAGGGCTGCTCTAACGTGAAGTGGGAGGAGCTGCAAATGCCCTGAAACCAAAAAAGGCGTCCCGAAGGACGCCTTTTTCAGAAAACCCGGAGCCCGAGGGCCCCGGCGCCTTATCAAACTGAATTACTTCAGGATGATTTCGACGCGACGGTTCTGCGGCTCGCGGGTGTTCGGGCCTGTCGGAACCAGCGGCTTGCTTTCGCCATAGCCGTGGATGTCGACAGCAGCTGCCGGAACGCCGTCACGGATCAGTTCAGCCTTCACGCTCTGGGCGCGACGGAGGGACAGACCCATGTTGTAACGCTCACCACGCGGGCCCGGATGGGCTGCGGAGTTATCGGTGTAGCCGTTGACTTCGATGCGCGTCGTCTGGACGTGCGTGGAAGCCTGGGCTGCCTGAGCAACGATCTCACGAGCGCGGCCCGTCAGGTCAGACTTATCCCAGTCGAAGAACACGAGGTACGTGCGAGCTGGGGTCGGTGTTGGCGGAACAACAACCGGAGCCGGCGGCGGCGGCGGCGGAGCCGTGTCGAACGCATAACGCAGACCCAGGATGAACTGGTGCGAGAAGCGCGGATCGAAGTTCACATTGCCCTTGTGCAGGCCGCTGCCGTTACGGTTCCAGGAGGTGGAACGGTAAGCGCCATCAGCAAACTGCTGACCGATGAAGCGGTATTCGGTCGTGACAGCAAGACCCGGAACGCCCGGAATGTCGTAAGCTGCACCGACGATACCCTGATACGCGAAGCTGCCCTGCGTACCACCGACGCGGTTAACCGCACCGTTGGAGTAGTTCGTCGTGATCGGGTTGTAGTGCTGCCACAGGTAGCCAGCGCCAACACCAACGAACGGCGTGACAGGAACGTTCAGGCCGAAGTGGGCCAGATCGATGTCATACAGGACGTTGACGAAGCCGCCATATGCCTGATCGGAGCCCTTCGTGGAGCCCGTAGCAGCCGTCTTGTTGCGGTGGTTGATCTGGGAGTAGTTGTATACGCCCTCAACTTCAACGCGCAGACCGTTGCCGAAGCCCCAGCCGAATGCGCCGAAGCCCGTGAAGCCGTCCTTGTGACGGAACTGGGAGCTGCTGCCAGCATTGCTGGTGGAGCCATCAGCCTGCGTGGTTGGCGAGAAGCTGGCGTGCTGGTTCTGAACCAGGTTGTAACCACCGCCAATGTTGACGTACGGGCCAGTGACCGTGCTGGCCATGGCGAGCGACGGTGCGGCGACCATCGACGTCATGGCAAGGAGTGCCGTGCGGAGACGCATGTTTTCGTCCTCTTAGTGACTAACGTTTCGAGCCATTGGCAGAACTGCTTCGACCAACGGACCCAGCGCGATGCATAAGCGCATATAGATCGGGTAGTTCCCTCGGACAAAGCCAGACAGAGCATCCCAGATCCACTCGGGGTGGAGGGAGTGACAAAAAAGTCACATTCCATTCCGCCCGGTTTACGATCTACGCCTCGCGTCCCTGTTGCCATAGCTGAACGTTTCTGCGGATGCCAGAGCATCCGCTGGATTTGTGAAAATCAAATGCAGTGAAAAAACAAAAAGTTAGGCTCTTTCATAAAGGACTGTAACAGTCCTCATGGCTGGCAGCCTTCATTTATCAGCAAGTTACGCACACTTTCCATCGGAACGTCACGACTTGTAAAAGCCTTTCCAATACCGTGCAGCAGAACAAAAGAAATGCGTCCATTCTGCATCTTCTTGTCCCGAGTCATGTGATCGAGAAGTGTTTGTGCTGAGAACGATTCTTTAAACCAGTCAAAACTGGTGGGCATCTCAAGGGAGCGAAGATGGCTGTCGAGGCGAGCGAGATCTTCTTCGGGCGCGTGGCCAAGCTTTACAGAAAGAGCCATCGCCAGATGCAAGCCGATGGAAACGGCTTCCCCATGAAGGATACGACCGTCGTAACCGAGTTCAGCCTCAATGGCATGGCCAAAGGTGTGACCAAGATTGAGGAGCGCCCGTCCGTTCTGCTTGGCTTGTTCTTTTTCATCAGCGGCCACAACGGCGGCCTTGAAAACACAGGCACGGCGAACCGCTTCGGCGAGTGCGGCCGGATCTCCGCTCAGGACATCGCCGCCGTTGTCTTCACACCAGGCAAAAAGATCTGAATCTGCGATCAGACCGGACTTCACAATTTCGGCATAACCGGCAACCCGCTGTCGACGGGGTAGAGTCGCGAGGGCTGAATTGTCGGCTAGCACGATGATGGGCTGATGGAATGCGCCGATCAGGTTTTTCCCGGAGGGAGAATTGATGCCGGTTTTGCCACCGACGGAACTATCGACCTGTGCGAGAAGAGTCGTTGGAATCTGGACGAAGGGAATGCCGCGCAGTGCCGTAGCTGCGACGAAGCCTGCGAGATCACCAATGACCCCCCCTCCCAAAGCAACGATGGTTGTGCCGCGTTCGATTCCCAGAGACAGAAGTCGCGTCATGACCTCGCCGTAGCAGGAGAGGGATTTGCTCTCTTCCCCACCGACGACTGAAATGACCTCGGTCTCAATTTCGGTTTCTGCGAAGGACGCCAGCAGACGTGGAAGATGCAGGGCAGCGACGGTGTCATCCGTAATGATGACGACCCGCTTCTGGCGCAGGAGGGGAGCAATCCGGGCGCCCGCGCGTGAAATGAGGTCTGAGCCAATCAGAACGTCGTAGCTGTGCTGCGCCAGTGCGACATGGACTTTCTGAGGATGTGTATGCTCCGAAAGGCTTTCGCAGACACGTTGGACGCCCTGTTCCACGGTTTCATCTCCGCAATCTATGATGATGTCAGCTTCCGCATAGACGGGGTAACGGACCCCAACCAGACGGGTCATGATGTCTTCCGGGCTGCCCTGAGCCAGAAGTGGTCTGCCCCCTCGGCCATGTACGCGCCGCAGAAGGACGTGGACTGGCGCTCTCAGCCAGACCGAAACGGCATGCTTCCGCACAAGCTGGCGCGTCTGCGCGTCCATCCATGCACCGCCGCCTGTTGCCAGGATGCAGGGTGGCCCCTTGATGAGGCGCTGGATGACCCGGCGTTCACCTGCTCGGAAATAGGCTTCTCCGTGACGGGCGAAAATTTCGGGAATCGTGCAACCGGCGGCGCGTTCGATCTCAGCATCGGCATCGACGAACGGCAGGCCATAAACCTGTGCCAGGCGACGGCCGACAGTGGTTTTTCCGGCTCCCATCATGCCGACGAGAACAACTGTGCTTGTCGGTGTGGGGTGAGTGACCGCCCAATCGGCGGAAAGTGAGGGTGGCAGAGGTGACATGCTCTGCTACCTATCATAGGAGAGGGCATCACGTCCTGCCTGCACTTTGAGACCTGAACATAATGGCCCAATCTGATCGTTCGTCTTCCCGTCTTCCCATGATTGCCGGGGGAGGCCTTGTCATTCTCGCTGTTGTGCTGGGGGGCGGTTTCCTGCGTCTGGGCATGAATGCTGTTCCGCCTGAGCAGACGCAGGTTCACAAAGACATTCCGGCGTCCACGTTTGCGACGACGAGTGCCGCTCCGGCTGCGTTGCCTGCCATGCCGCCTGTTCCAGCCGCTCCTGTTCCGGGAACTGTCCAGCCGGTTGCTGCGCCGGTAGCCCCGACACCTGCGGCTCCGGCCCCTGTTTCTGGTACGGTTCCTGCGCCCGCTCCGGCTGCGTCAAGCGCCCCTGTGCTGACGCCATCTACGCCGCTGCCGACAATGCCAGCGCCCAAGCCGGCACCGTCTCAGGGCGCGGCGGTGGCGCCTGCACAGGTTGCGCCCGCACACTGAAGGATACGGTCTGCCGGATGACAGAGGTCACGGATCGTCACGTCGAGGCATTTCTGGAAATGCTGGCGGCGGAGCGTGGTGCGGCCCTGAAAACCCGGCAGGCCTACGCATCTGACCTGTCTGATTTTGCCCGTCATTGTGCGCCCATGTCATTGGCGCAGGCAACGGGTGAGCAGGTTCGGAGTTATCTGGCGTCCCTGTCGCAGGCTGGAATGGCGGCCCGGACGGCAGCGCGGCGTCTCTCCTGCCTGAAGCAGTTTTATCGTTTTCTCATGCTGGAATCGATTCGGTCTGATGATCCGACCGATCGCCAGCAGGCTCCCAAAATTTCTGCTTCGCTTCCGCGTCCGCTGGATGAGAAAGAAATCCGCCTTCTCCTAGAAGAAGGGACGAAAGGGCATGAGAACGAGCGACGAGACCTGTTGTCTCGTGCCGCACTGGAGCTTCTTTACACAACCGGACTGCGCATTTCCGAATTGCTGTCGTTGCCTGCCAGTTGTGTGAAGGCAAAAAGCGCGATGCTTCTCGTGCGTGGCAAGGGGGGCAGGGAGCGTCTGGTGCCGCTGTCCCGCAGTGCGCGGGAGGCAGCGGAGGCTCTTGTCTATTTTGATCGGGATCTGGGGAGCCCTTATCTCTTTCCGGGACGTGATCCGGACAAGCCTCTGACCCGTCAGGGGTTCGACAAGATCCTGCTGGCCTGTGCGCTGAAAGCAGGGATTGATCCGGAGCGCGTCAGCCCGCATGTGCTCAGACATTCCTTCGCCAGTCACCTTCTGGCGCATGGGGCTGATCTGCGGGCGCTCCAGATGCTTCTGGGTCATGCCGATATTGCGACCACCCAGATTTATACGCAGGTGATGGCGGAACGCCTGAGGCAGCTTGTGACAGCGCATCATCCTTTGGCGAAAGTGGTGCCTGCGGGACCTGCTGACTCGGAATAGCACGGGGGGCTGTTTCCGGATGCGCTGGCGTGCTATCCGGCTGGCCATGCGCCAATTCCTAGATTTCGAGAAGTCGGTCGCCGAACTCGAGACCAAGATCGACGAACTCCGCCAGATGGGCAGCCAGGAGAAGGACTCCGGCACCAGCGGCATCAATATCGATGACGAGGTTGCCCGTCTTTCAGACAAGGCGGACAAACAGCTTCGTGCGACCTATGCAAAGCTTACGCCATTGCAGAAGGTGCAGGTTGCCCGTCACGCCCAGCGGCCCAAGGCTCTGGACTATGTTCGTCTCCTGACCACAGATTTCACGCCTCTGGCCGGTGACCGCGCCTTTGGTGATGATGAAGCCATGATCGGTGGTCTGGCCCGCTTCCGTGGAGAGCCCGTCGTGGTGATCGGGACGGAGCGCGGTCACGATACGGAAACGCGTTTGCGCCATAATTTTGGCATGGCCCGTCCAGAAGGGTACCGGAAGGCGCAACGTCTCGTGGAGATGGCTGGTCGTTTCGGTCTGCCGATTCTGAGCTTCATTGATACGGCCGGTGCGTGGCCGGGAATTGACGCAGAAGCCCGTGGGCAGGCTCAGGCCATTGCGAAGTCCATCGACATTTGCCTCAAGGCTCCTGTGCCCCTGATCGCTACGGTGATCGGTGAAGGTGGTTCCGGTGGAGCTATCGCTATTGGTGCCGGTGACCGTGTGCTGATGCTCGAGCATTCGATCTATTCTGTCATTTCTCCGGAAGCCGCTGCTTCCATCCTGTGGCGCGATCCGAAGCTGGCTCCTGCCGCCGCCGAAGCCCTGAAGCTGACGGCGCAGGATCTGCAGGGTCTTGGTTTGATTGACCGGATTGTTGCGGAGCCGATCGGGGGCGCGCAGCGCTCTCCGGATGATGCGGTTCACGCAGTTGGCAACGCGATTGCCGAGGAACTGGCAGAGCTTCAGAAGTTGACTGGACCGGCTCTTCTCCAGAAGCGCCGGGACAAGTTCCTGGCCATGACCCGTGGGTCTCTGAACTGATACAAAAAAAACCGCTGCTCCAAAGGGCAGCGGTTTTTTTTGATCTTACGCTTTGTGCGGAGGGTCGCCGCTGACCGGCTCACGGCCATGGGCCATGATGAGGTCGCGAAGAAGTGGTCCCACTGTTGTAACGGCTTCTGCGTCATAGCCTTTGGCGACGAGAGCCGTGCCTCTCGTGCCATCTGTCAGACCGTAGGGATAAGAGCCGAGGTCAATTCCCGGAAACCTGTCCTGCAATCGGCGCAGATCATCTGCGAAATCGCCTTCCTTCAAGCCTGCGGCGTGCCAACTGACGGATGTTAGAGGAGGGCCTTTTTCCAGTTGAGGGACCAGAGCGTCCACCATGGACGCGAAGATGGACGGAACGCCGGCCATCACATGCACATTTCCTATGCTGAAGCCGGGAGCCGCAGAAATCGCATTTTCGATAGGAACTGCGCCCTCCGGGAACATGGCCATCCGCTGGCGCGCAGTATTGAACTTCTCTTTCCCCATAAGGGCTTCAAGCTTCTGAAACGTGGGCTCATGGCGGAGCAGGGGAACGCCCATGGCCTTGGCGATGCATTCTGCCGTGATGTCATCATGGGTGGGGCCAATGCCACCGCATGTGAAGAGAATATCGAATCGGGCCCGACATTCGGTGACGGTCTGGACGATGTGATTTTCAATGTCCGGGATGACGCGCACTTCGAGCAGCCGGATGCCTTGGGCATTCAGAGCGCGGGCCAGAACCTGTGTGTTGGCATCCTGTGTGCGGCCGGAGAGTATTTCGTTGCCTATGACGAGCAGGCAGGCGTTTTTTTGAAGCATGAGTCTCGTCCTGATAGTCTGATGGATCAAACGTAGCGCGTTGTGCCACGTTGTCGAGCAGGGGCGGACGTCTGGCCCTGCGCAATTTCAAACAGGACACTCATGAGCACTCTGAAGCACCATCTCCCTGAATGTATTCTCGATCTGCGTGCAACGCTGGGAGAGGGCCCTGTCTGGAGTGAGGCTGAAAAGTCGCTCTATTTCGTGGATATTATTGCGGCCAAGGTGCATCGGTTCACGCCGGAAACAGGCGCGCACAAGACGTGGGATGCGCCGGACCGTCTGGGATTTCTTCTGCCCGTGACAAACGGGACTTTCCTTGCTGGCCTGCGGGATGGGCTGCATGGCTTTGATCCGGAAAGCGGCGATTTTGAAGCCGGGCCGGAGATCGAGCCTGAGAAGCCGGGTAATCGTCTGAATGACGGTTGCGTGGATCCGTTGGGTCGCGTCTGGTTCGGCACAATGGATGATGGGGAAGAAGAGCCGACGGGTTCAATCTATCGCGTCGTGCATACGGAAGATGGTCTGGACATTACGCATCATAACGAAGGCTACATTGTCTCGAACGGTCCGGCGGTCTCACCTTGCGGGCGCGTGCTGTATGTCTGTCACAGCCCGAAGCAGACGATTTATGCATTCGATGTGGATGAGAATGGCGATCTTTCCAATGAACGGGTTTTCGCCACACTGACGCATGGCTATCCGGATGGAATTGTGACGGACAGTGAAGGCAATTTGTGGTGCGGAGCATGGTTGGGTGGCCGTGTGGTTCGTTTCCGCCCGGATGGAACGGAGCTTCCTTCCATTCCCATGCCTGTGAGCAATGTGACGAAGGTCGCTTTTGGGGGCGATGATCTGAAAACCGTATTCGTCACGACGGCGCGTAAGGGGCTGGATGAAGCCACGTTGGCTCAGGAGCCTCAGGCTGGCTCGCTGTTTGCGTTCCGAACGGATGTGCCTGGTAATCGACAGGCTGAATTTCAGTTGAACGACTGAACCAAAAGGGGGGGCTGCTTTCGGGAAAGCAGTCCCCTTGAGGGTTTAACCCAGAAGTTCCTGCAAAAGTGGAATGAGCGGTAGATCCGGGTCCGGCATGGGGTATTTCGCCAGATCTGCGGCGTTGACCCATGCCAGTTCCTGCCCTTCACGCGGTGCGGGAACACCCCGCCAGCGGCGCACAACATAGAGTGGCATCAGAAGGTGGAACGGTCCGGCATTTTCGCTGACGAACGTGAAGGGTGCGAGACATGAGCCTGTCAGGTCCACGTCCAGTTCTTCCTTCATTTCCCGGATGAGAGCCTGTTCCGGTGTTTCCTCCCGTTCAACCTTCCCGCCTGGGAACTCCCAGAGACCGGCCAGTCGTTTTCCTTCTGGGCGACGGGCCAAGAGGATGCGTCCCTGTGCGTCCAGAAGGGCTGCGGCCACGACCAGAAGGGTTCGGGGTTTGGGCGATTGCACGGCAGGAGGTATTGGGGCTTTTTCCTGCACAGGTGGCAGGGCGGTGACGTCCTGAATGGTAGCATCCTGTTGCAGAAACCCTGAGCGGGTTAATTCATGTACAATAATGGGACATTCGGCCCCACGAGACACGAAGCGTCGGGTGGCGCGGCCTGTCTCCTGAAAACCCAGCTTGTGCAGGACAGCAGAGGAGCCAGGATTATCGACCGCAACATCGGCCGTCAGTTTCTCGATCTTAAGAACCTGCAAGGCCCATTCCACGACGCGCTTTGCCGCAGCCGTTGTCATGCCCTGGCCCCAGACCGCCGGAGACGCCCAGTAGCCAAGAGAGGCAGAGCGTCTGTCGTCTGACAGGACAAGGCCGACTGCTCCCAGAAGGGTTCCATCGCGTGTTACGGCGAAGTGATGAGCTTCGCCGCGTGCGCTGTCTTCCAACGTGGAGGCGATCCATTTTTCGGCAAGATCGCGCGGGTAGGGGAAAGGGAGGCGGCTGAGCATGCGGACCACGCTCCAGTCGTTCACGAGGCGATGGACGGCTGGTGCGTCTTCCGGGCGGAGGGGACGTAAAAGAAAATCCCCCGCTTTCAGTTCGGGTGTCATGTCGGGCTTGTTGAATCCTGCTCCTCAGGGACGCCGCAACGGGCCAGTAGACGGCGCAGCGTGTTGATGACGGGGAAGACTTCCTGATTGTGATCGCCGCCCAACTCGTTCCAGGCGGCCTGTTCGAGTTCTACGATATCACGGTCTTCCTTAAAAATCCGTTCTGTGAAGGCGACAAGGAACGGCCATGCCAGATCCAGAACAACGCGGACTTTCGGTTTGCGGACTGACAGAAGGCCGAAAACGCGACAGGTTTTTTCGTCGGCATCCTGCGGGACATAGACGATCCACAGATCCATGACCGGCGGTTCGTCACCTGTGGCGATCCTCAGGGTCTGGTAGGGATATTCCGTCCGGATCGTCATGACGTCGCGATGGGCGTAGCGCTCGCTGGCGTCCCGGCGCTCACCGAAGATCAGGGCTTCACCCCAAGGCTGCTTGCCGCTTGTCCGGGCGAAGCTGTAACGGGCTTCGACCAGTGTTGGCTCATCTTTCCCGCCCAGAAAGCGGGGTTTCATCTGGCCCATCTGCTTCATGTGCATGAACTGATGATTCATATCCATCAGGTTTTCATGCATGAAGCTGTAGTGGCAGGCGACTTTCTTGCCGAAACGACGCGTCTTGTAGGCCGGGTCACGAACGGAGCCGAGAGACGGGAAGGGGGTGGTGTCGGCTTTTGCCGGATCTCCGGGGAAAATGAAGATCAGGCCGCCTTCTTCGCGGCACGGATAGGTGCGGACGCCATTCGGAAGTTTGTTTTTGCCCAGATAGGGGACATCAATGCAGCGGCCTGAGCGGCCGTAAGCCCAGCCGTGGTAGCAGCACTGCACCGCTTCACCGTTGACGCGGCCAAGGCTCAGGGGAACCTGCCGGTGAGCGCAGCGGTCTTCGAGCGCGAAGACGGTGCCATCCAGAGGGCGGACAAGGGCAATCGGCTGGCCGGCATAACGCGTGCCGATGGTCTTGCCGCGCTGGAGTTCATGGGACCAGGCGACAGGGTACCAGTAATCCGGGTTGGAGCGGATGCGACGCAGGTCTGTATTGCGGGCTGGAGGCTCGTTTGGGGAGATGCTGCTGATAATGGCGTCGGCATCTACTGTACTCTGCGACATTGAAATCCCGATCCTTATAAAGCCGGGCCTTTTGAAAGGCGTCTTTCTGAAACGAGCCTAACAGGCAAAAGGTCCCGACCGGAAGGGGGAAGGGCCTGTCGGGGTAAAACGCGTCATTTGGGCAACATGAGGCAGGAAAAGCACAAGTCAGATGTCATTGAAACATCATCCACGGCGTCAAAGGCTTTGCCTAATAAGGATGCTTGGCTAGGACACCGCTTCCCTAATTTCGTAATCCCCCATATTTCTGGAGTATTGGCCTCAGTGCGCACCAAACCCCTGCTTCTGTCGTCTATTGCACTGTTGGCCCTTCACTCTCAGGTCCATGCCGCTGAGGCGACCCGGACGGTCGCTCCGAAGCACCGGCATGTGCCGACCCGTCATAATGTGGCTCCTGCTGCCGTTACGGTTGAGCCTGCTGTGCCCGTAGTGCCGACGAAGCGCGTTCGTCGCACCAATGTGGAATCCCGTTCGACCGAGAGCGTGTCCGTGACGGCCCGTCAGTTGACGGGACGTGATGCCGAGCAGGCTGTGTCCAAGGCTGTCATGCGGCAGTTTGTGCCGGGCACCAGTCCGTATCGCATGTTGGACCGGACGCCGGGCGTCAGTTTTACGTCTACCGATCCGTTCGGAATTGATAGTTTCGGCGCGAATCTTTACGTCCGCGGGTTCTTCATGAACCAGATGGGTGTGACGGTTGATGGCGTTCCGCTGAACGATCAGACTTACCAGTCTGTGAGCGGCATGAGCCTTGCCTCTGCGATCATTCCGGATGACATCCAGTCCATGCGGATGTCTCAGGGTGCTGGGTCCGTGGAACTGCCTTCCACCAACACGCTGGGAGGGACGATTCAGATCGGGTCGTCTGATCCCAACGATACGCGGGGTGGCAAGGTCAGTCAGTCTTTCGGCAGTTACAACTCCTATCGCACCTATGTCCGATTGGATTCCGGCAAGCTGAACAGTTCTGGCACGAAGTTCTACACGTCCTATGCCCGGACAGATGAAGGCATGTGGATGGGGAGTGGTGACCAGTTCATGCAGCAGGTTGATGCCAAGCTTGTGCAGCCGATCGGGCAGCGCAGCCGTATGTCTGCCTTTTTCAACTGGTCCAGCCTGGCGCAATGGAACTACCCTGATACGTCGATCGGGATTTTGAAGAATCTCGGCTGGCGGACGCCGCATCTTTATCCGAATTATGGCTTGGCGTACCGGATTGCCAATGGGGAAGCGGCGCTTCCGGCAGGCTATGGTGGCGTTCCGGGCATCAATGGTTCTGAAATTGCCATGTATGATGGTGGTCAGGCTGAAACCAATTACATGGGCGGTCTGCATTTCGATCTTGCCCTGACTGATCGTCTGACCTGGAACACCACGGTTTATGGGCATAGTCAGACCGGCTATTACAGCTACACGGACTCTGAAGATCCGTCCCCGAATGGGGCGCCGTTCTCCGAAGAGGTCTGGCAGAACCGTCAGGAGCGCTACGGCATCGACACGAGCCTGCGCTACAAGTGGGGGCGTCACACGATCGAAGGCGGTGTCTGGTACGAGAACAACACCCAGCAGGCTGGTCTGTTCAATTATCAGCAGCCGGTGCTGGGTGAGGGCGCTCCACTCAAGGCGGTTGGTCCGTACAATGTTTACGGACGGGCCTTTCTTCAGGGCTATAATTTCGATTGGACGACCAATGTCATGCAGTTCCATCTGCAGGACAGCATCCGTCTGACGGAGGGTCTGACGCTTCATGCCGGGTTCAAGTCCATGGTTGCGACGACGGCTGGGGGCGCGAACTATAATAACGCGGACTGGACCGGCTCAGACGAACTGCCGAATGGTTCGCTAACGGCTTCTCAGGCCTTCCTGCCGCACCTCAATCTGGACTGGCACATCAACAACCACCACGAACTGTATGTGGATGTGGCGGAGAACATGCGCGCTTATGAGGTTTCGGCCTATGGCGTAGCGAACTCTGTTTATTCGGTTGAAGATCAGGCGACTTTCCAGGCGCAGAAGAAGTCCCTCGAGCCGTCCAAGGCATGGGTCTATCTTGGCGGATATCGTTATACGTCCAAGTATCTTCAGGCGAATGCGACCGTCTATCATGCCAGCCTGATCCATCCGATCCTGGCGGCGGCTGTCGGGTCTTTGACGAACCCGGTGTCTCAGGTCATTGATTTCGGGCACATTTCCATGACGGGTGCCAATGGCGATATTACACTGACGCCCGTTGAAGGGCTGAGCATCAGCAATAACGTCAGCTACAACAAGGGAACCTACGATCGGGACGTCGATACGGCGGGTGGTTTCTATGCATTGGCAGGCAAGAATATCGTCAATTACCCCGTCTGGATGTACAAGACTTCCGTTTCCTACACATGGAAGGGGGCGACGGCGCATTTCGATGCCAACTACTATAGCCGCCGCTATTACAGCTTCATGAACGACACATCTGTTGGTGGGTACTGGCTGGCGAATGCTGGCATGCAGTACCGTTTCGGCAAACTGAGTGTACTTAAGGATGTTACGGCGAGCTTCAACGTCTATAATCTGTTCAACACGAAATACATCGCCATGATGGGCCAGAATGATAATCCTGCGACGGGTGATTATCAGTCCATGGAGCGGGGTGCGGTTCGTGAGTTCTTCGGAACGGTCAGCGCGTCGTTCTGACGATCAGATAGAGTATTAAAAAAGCCGCCCGACAAATATCGGGCGGCTTTTTTTGTGAGTTCTGGGCCGATCAGGCGCGAAGTGCGGTCTGAGCCTCGTCTATGGACACGACATAAGGACCTGAGCCAGCAATTTCCATGCTCAGGATTACCATGCCATCCTCGGTGCGCTCTTCAAGAGAAAGCCACGCGCTTCCTGCTGTCCAGCGGTAGCGGGACGCATCCGTAGGATACCAGCCGGCGAGCGGCGCAGCAGTCTGGTGGGATGTGATCTGTTGTGTGCCTTTGGCATTTGAGATCGTGACGTTTCCAACCGGTACGCCAAGTGTGCGGCGATCATCCAGGAAGGGTCCCACCACGTCTGAAGGGCGGCTGGCACGAGACATGATTTGAATGGCCCGAACGCCTGCTGGAAGCATGAACTCAACCTTGCCCACTTCAGTTTTCACCGGTCGGAGCGTGCATCCGTTGTCGCACAGAAGATGCAGGTCTGAATCGGATGTCAGAACAGTTTGTGGGGCTTCTGTGTGAGGGGCAACCTGGTCAGCCCGGGCTTCGATCTCACGGAAGATGGGTTCGACAATGGCGCGGTCTGTCGTGAGGGGAACTGCCGCATCTGCTTCCCAGCTTTTGGCTAGACTCGTCAGACTGACCACTGTGCCGCTCTGACTGAACATGCCGCGGTTACCGGTGTTGAGGTATGTCTCTGTCTGTACACCGTCAGCCGTGATGATCGCGTGATCTTCGGTTTCGACATGGTAATAGTCATAAGAAGTAATCGAGCGGTCGTAGGAAATGGAACGACCGTTCACCAGCATGCGTGCCGGGATGAAATGCCCATTCAGGAAGAGGCAGTGTTCAGCAGTTACCAGAAGATCCTTGAACGGAACGCCTTCAGAAATTGCGTTTTTCAGGATCCGGACGGGATAACCGGCTTCATCATCATGCTGCCACGGAAAAGTCTGCTTCCGGTTTGATCCGGCCCAGATGATTTTCCGGATTGCTGCCGTACCGTTCGGGAGGGTGATGGAAAGAACATCTCCAATTTTCAGATCTTCAACTGCTACCAGGCCGTTGGGGGTCTGAATGAGAGTTCCGGCCAGGAAGCATGGATCGAAGCTTCCTGAAGAGGACATCGTGGAGTCCTGATTGAGAGTGTAGTTCTTTCCGTTGTTCGTTACAGTCCACTGATTTTTAGACGTATTTGAACTATAGCTGTAGCTGTAAGATGTTCCAATATTGCTCTTGGATGTTGTTATTATGTAATAACCGCCATGCCCGTTCCCTGCAATAATTTCGTTCAGGGACGTTGATCCCCAAGAATAGTCGTAAGTATAAGAATAAGATGTCCCGTTAGCTGTAAACGACAGGGTCTTTCCGCTTACTGTGACTCTAACATCTGAAAAAATGTTAGAGACCTGACCGCTGCTGCTGAGGTCAGCAAGGGTCAGGGTATATGTTCCGTTATTTATGACCTGACGGGGTGCCATGTCAGTCATCCTTTGAAATGTTCGTATTATGCTAACCTATAAAATGGTGACAGGAATAAAGAAACAAATAATTGGCGGTGTTCCAAAATAACCTTTTTATAGCGTCAATCGGGTTCGATATTCTGTGCTTGTCTGGCGTAAAATCTGGTTCAGAAATGGGTGCCGAGTTCTGCGCTAAGATCGTCGATGAACTGGGCTGCGACACGGCCGGAGCGGCTTCCTCGTGTGAGAGCCCACTGAAGGGCTTTCCTGCGCAGGTCTTCCGGGGAAATGGGAAGTTTCCGGGCAGTGGCGTAGGTCTGAACGATATCCAGATATTCGTCCTGGCTGGCACCATAGAGGCCGATCCAGAGGCCAAACCGGTCTGAAAGAGAGACTTTTTCCTCAATGGCTTCGGAAGGGTTGATGGCGCTCCCGGTTTCGTTCTCGATCATGTCGCGCGGCATGAGGTGGCGACGGTTTGAGGTGGCATAGACAAGAACATTGTCCGGGCGGCCACCGATGCCGCCATCCAGAACGGATTTGAGGGATTTGTAGTCAGCGTCTTGGCTTTCGAAGGACAGGTCGTCGCAGAACAGAATGCAGCGGCGATCCGTCGTGCGCAGAACAGCCAGAAGTTTTGGGAGGGTGGAAAGTTCGTCACGCTGGATTTCGATGAGCGCAAGCGTGGGCTTTCCCTTGGCGCGCTGCTCGGCGTTTACCGTGGAAATCGAAGCCTTCACTAGTGAGGATTTGCCCATGCCACGAGCGCCCCAGAGCATCACGTTGTTAGCCGTGAAGCCTTCCGCGAAATGACGTGTATTGGTCATGACCTGAGAGACCTGCCGTTCAATGCCCCGAAGCAGGGAGAGTGACACGCCGGAAACTTTCTCGACAGGAACCAGCGTTCCCATCGCGGCCTGCCAGATGAACGCATCATGATGTTTTAGAATATCGGCACTCGGCGGCTTGGGGCTCATGCGTTCGAGGCTGTTCGCAATACGTTCAAGGACGCTGAACAGGGCGTGATCGGTCATGGAATTCGCTTTATGCCAGTGATGAAGGAAGTGCCCGTCCTTGACGGGGAAACTGCGGACGATATGGTCCGCGCACGTTTCACTCAAGACTGGACCAATATTCCATGAGCAGTCTGTTCATTTCTTCCGCACAGGCCGCCGATGGCGGCGGGCTCCTTGCGAACCCGACGGTGCTTCAGTTCGCCCCGATGATCTTCATCTTCGTGGTTTTCTATTTTCTGCTGATCCGTCCGCAGCAGCAGCGTCAGCGCAAGCTCCGTGAAGAGCAGGGCGGTTTGCGTCGTGGTGACAAGATCGTGACGGCTGGCGGTATCGTTGGTGTCGTGCAGGCAACCCGCGAAGGGAGCGATGAAGTTGATGTCGAAATTGCTCAGGGCGTTCGCGTGAAGATCGTTCGCAGCACGATCACGAACATCGTGTCTCGCGACAAGGCGGCAAACGACTCCTGATCGGGGCGTAGGGCACAAAGAAAAACGCCCCGCCGGGAGACCGGTCGGGGCGTTTTCTGTTTTCAGGCTGTCTGAAAAATTACTGCCTTAAAGCTCAGGCAGACTTCAGTTCAGCTTCTGCAAACTCATAGTTCGCCAGCTTGTCCAGATAGTTCGTGATGTAGTCTGGACGGCGGTTGCGGAAGTCGAGGTAGTAGGCGTGCTCCCAGACGTCGAGGCCGAGAAGGGCCTTGCCTTGGCCTTCGGCGAGCGGGTTGGAGCCGTTGGCCGTCTTCGTCACGGCAAGCTTGCCGGACTTGTCGAGCACGAGCCAGGCCCAGCCAGAGCCGAACTGCGTTGTGGCAGCCTGCTTGAATGCGGTCTTGAAGGCATCCACGGAACCGAAGTCTTCCGTGATCTTCTTTTCGAGGGATGTCGGCAGCTTGCCGCCTGTTGGGGACAGGTTCTTCCAGAACAGGATATGGTTCCAGTGCTGGCCGGCATTGTTGAAGACCGGAGCAATGTCAGGCTTGCCGTGAGAGAATGCGATGATCTCTTCAAGGGACTTGCCAGCCAGTTCCGGCTTGCTTTCGACGAAGCCGTTCAGAGCCGTGACATAAGCCTGATGATGCTTGCCGTGGTGAAGTTCCAGGGTCTCCTGGCACATGCCAGCGCCTGCGAGCGCGTTGGCGGCATAGGGCAGTGAAGGCAGTTCGAAGGCCATGATGTTACTCCTTGGCAAAAATGAAGGGGTCAGTTCTTCAGGAACGAAGACTGACCGCTGACACAACCGATCTCATTTATGAGGCGTGTTGGCAACGCTGTGTTCCATCGCGCCGAGCAGGGCTGAGTAATCTTCATCGGCATGACGACGGTTCGAAAGAGCCAGAGCCTGATCTGCTATCGCCATGGCGGGCATGAACGCTCCGGCTTTCCGTCCTGCATCCATCAGTAGCCCCATGTCCTTGGACATCAGGCGTGTTGGGAACTGGGACGGGAAAGACTTGTCCTGCGCCATTTTCAGTTTGCGCTTGTGATGGGGGCTGATGACCGCAACCTGCTGAAGGGCATCAAACAGAACCTCTCGGTCCAGGCCAGCAGAAAGACCGAAGCTGACGCCCTCCGCTACAACATTCAGGGTCGCGCCCATGATGCCATTGATAACGAGCTTGAGGCGCGCTGCTGAACCTATTGGCCCGGCGTGAATCGTCAGCTTTCCGATGACGTCGAGAATCGGTTTTGCGCGTTCGAGGGTTTCGGCGTCTCCACCGGCCAGCATGACCAGTTCGCCTTTTTCTGCCTCTGGTGTACTGCCGGACATTGGGGCTTCCAGCACAATGAAGCCGTGTTCAGCGCCCGTTTTGGCCAGTGCGAGGGCCTGTTCGGGCGAAACGGTGGATGTGTCCAGAACAAGCTTTCCAGCCGAGATCCCGGCCAACATTCCGTTTTCGCCATTCAGGGACTGGTTTTCAGCAGCGTCGTTCGGGACGCAGAGGATAATGACATCCGCGGCTTCGGCGATGGCGCGCGGAGTAGGGAGCATTTCGGTCTCATCTTTGCCGCCTGATGGAGCAAAGGCCACGACGGAATATCCCGCGCGTCTCAGGTTGGCGCCCATGAGGCGGGCCATTGCGCCGTATCCGATAAAACCGATTTTCATATCGGGCATGCAAACAGGTTCCTTACTATGCGTTGAACAAACTCACGCACTATGGCTGCCAGAGTTTCATCCAGATCGGAAATTGATCATGGCGATTTTCCGCTATCCGCGTCCGATGCCGTCGGACATCACACCGAAAGATGTTTATCTTTCACGTCGGGAATTACTCGGGACCGGGGCTCTGGGTCTGACGGCTGCACTGGCTGGTTCTGCGCGTGCAGAAGCTCTGAAAACGCATCCGGGTCCATATTCCGGCGGGTTAACGCCGACGCCTGAAGAATTCGTGACAGGCTATAATAACTTCTACGAATTCGGGATGGAGAAGGATGATCCGGTCTCCCATTCCAGCGACTTTCACCCGTTACCGTGGACGCTTGAAATTGGCGGGATGGTGAAAAAGCCGCAGCGTCTGGATGTGGGGGCGCTGTTGAAGTCCCCTGATATTGAAGAGCGGATCTACCGGATGCGCTGTGTCGAGGCCTGGTCCATGGTTATTCCGTGGGATGGGATACCACTTGCCAAGCTCCTTCAAGCTGCGGAGCCGGACAGTGCTGCAAAATATGTGGCGTTTGAAAGTGTCGTGCGTCCGTCTGAAATGCCGGGGCAGAGCAGTGCGTTTTCCGGGATCTCATGGCCTTATGTGGAGGGGCTTCGGCTGGATGAAGCCATGAATCCGCTGACGCTTCTTGCGGTCGGGATTTATGGAGAAAGCCTGCCCAACCAGAATGGAGCGCCGATCCGGCTGGTTGTCCCGTGGAAATATGGGTTCAAGGGTATCAAATCCATTCAGCGTATCCGGCTGACGGATAAGCAGCCTCCAACCACATGGAATCGCCTCGCACCGGAGGAGTATGGGTTTTATGCCAATGTGAACCCGCAAGTGGATCATCCGCGATGGAGCCAGGCCAGTGAGCGTGTCATTGGCTCCAAAACGCTTTTTGGCACGAAGCGCCAGCCCACTTTGATGTTTAATGGATATGAGGAGCAGGTGGCAGACCTGTATCGGGGCATGAACCTGCATGACAATTTCTAGAAGCGGAATGTCTGGATTTGTTCGCAGACAGTGGCCTGTCATTCTCTATCCGCTTGGCCTGCTTCCGGCGGTATGGCTGGTTTGGCAGGGGCAGAACGGAGGGCTGGGGGCAGATCCGGTCAATGTCTTTGAGCGCTCACTTGGTCTGTGGGCCTTTCGTTTTCTGCTGATCTGTCTGGCATTGGCTCCGCTTCAGCAGATGGTCCGCTTCAATCTTTTGCGTTTTCGTCGGCTGACAGGTTTGCTGGCTTTTTTCTACGCCGTCTTGCATCTGGCTGCTTATGTGGCGCTGGATCTTCAGTTCGATATTAGGATTTTCGGGCGGGACCTGACGCATCGGCCTTTTATTATTCTTGGGATGGCAGCACTGACATTGCTGCTTCCTTTGGCACTGACGTCCAACCGCTGGTCGATGGTGCGACTGAAGCGCGGTTGGAAGCGGTTGCACCGTCTTGTTTACGGTGCAGCCGTTCTAGCCGGTATTCACTTTTTCCTGTCGTTCAAGACGCTGAACAGGACAAGCGCACTTTATCTGGGTTTGCTCGGTCTCGTGCTTGTCGCAAGAGGGCCTTTGGTTTGGAGTAGCTTCAGACGGAGGGTCGCAGGGCGGCCTTGATCTTCGGGATCAGTGACAGGAGGGTCTGTTTGCGTTGAGCAAAAAGATCGTTGCTGAGGGGATCTGACGGAAGGTGGCAGGCATCTGCCAGCAGGAGTCCGTCAGGGAGGCGCGTGATATCGCCGGGTCTGAAGTCCAGGCGGGTCAGGGGGATGCCGCAGGCTCCGAGGGCTGTGATGTGGGCGCTGACGCCGAGAACCAGAACCAGGCGGAGTTGCGTCATGGTCTGCAGTTCGCGGCAGAGTGCTGAGCTGCATGCTTCAAGTTCATCTGGCTGGGGAATGCCATCTGTTGGCAGTGATGCTGTCACGCCGGTAATGCGTGCCCGGATGAGGAGACTGTTCTCATCCGGGGTGAAGACGATGGCGTGTTGCTCCAGAAGCGGGGCAAGTGTCTGGGTAGCTTCTGTCGGATCAAGGCAGACGATCAGGAGTTCGGCAGACAGGGGGCCGAGGCCGCGCTGATCTGCCTCTGTTTCCGGGAGAATGGGCGCGTCTGGGTATGCGGTTGATCCGATAGAAGCCTGGGGAGTCATGTATCGCTGGTCTCGTCACTGTTGAGGTCTGCTGGATGACGAACGGGAGCCTGACGTGTCCGTTGCTCCGACTGGCGGCGCGTAAAGGACGGGGCGATATCGGCCAGTTCCACAAAGCGGTCAGCCTGTCTGCGCAGATCGTCCCCGATCATGGGGGGCGTTGACCGCATCGAGGAAATGACTGTTACGCGCACACCGCGACTTTGTGCAGCCTCGACAGCACGACGCAGATCGGAATCACCGCTGATGATGACGGCATGATCCAGCCTTGATGACTGTTCGAGCAGATCAACGGTGAGTTCGACATCCATATTCCCCTTGATACGACGTCTTCCTGAAGGATCCGTAAACTCGCGGGCATTTTTTAGAATGAGATGGAAGCCATTATAGGCGAGCCAGTCGGTCAGAGGGCGGAGGGGGGAGTAGTCGTCCGTTTCAGGCATGGCTGCATAATAGAAAGCACGCTGAAACTGGCACTGGCTTTCAAACAGGGAGCGAAGGCTGCGAAAGTCGACTTCAAATCCGAGGTTGCGTGCAGCATGATGAAGGCTGGCGCCATCAATGAAGAGAGCGGTGCGTTCGTTCTGACGCAGAAGCATTATGATATTCCTGATTGTAAAATGATCTTCCTCACGGGGAGGTGCGATGGCCCTGCCATGAACAGGTCAAACGATCTGGGAGACGCTTAAGTTTTCATTGTGATTATGGCAGAAAAGCGGGCACGCGTTGCATTGCCACGATCAGCGTGCTAATGCCAGTTTCTTCTTGTATCCATTTTTTGTAGTTTTACCCGAAGGGGGCCAGTCGTATGGCGCGTGTAACCGTCGAAGATTGCATCGAAAAGGTTCCAAACCGTTTCGAGCTGGTTCTGCTGGCTGCCCAGCGTGCTCGTGCTCTGTCTCGTGGCGAGGAAATGCTGCTTGACCGTGACAATGACAAGAACCCCGTTGTCGCGCTGCGTGAAATTGCTGAAGACAAGCTGAGCCTTACAGGTCTGCGCGATGGCATCATCCGCTCGCTGGCTCGTGCGCCTGAGCCGGAGCCAGTAGACGAAGAGGTGATGGACATCATCCCGACCGACCAGAATATTTTTGGTCTGCAGGACGTGTCTTCTGAAGAAGAGCATGCTCACATGGCTGAGCATATGTCTTCTGATGAAGCTGCTGCCATCGAAGCAGAGCTGGGTGGCCGGGGTCGCCGCTGATTTTCCTGCTATCCTGACAAAGAGGAGCGTGCATCATGCCTGACGCATCTCCTCCTGTTGAGCGGACCGCTGTCGCAACGGGAGATTTCAAACCTTCCATCAGTGGACTGCTCCGTCGGATCGAAAGTTACGATCCGACTGCTGATCTTTCCCGTGTTGAGGCTGCCTATGATCTGGCAGCCGATGCTCATAATGAGCAGCGCCGGGATAATGGTGACGCCTACATCACCCACCCCATAGCGGTTGCCAATATTCTCGCGGGTTTCCGAATGGACACGACGTCCATCATCGTTGGCCTGCTCCATGACACCGTGGAAGACACAGGGGTTTCCTGTGCATCTTTGAAGAACCGTTTTGGCGAGGATGTTGCGTCTCTTGTTGATGGCGTGACCAAGCTGACGCGGCTTGAGCTTCAGTCAGATCGGACGAAGCAGGCAGAAAACTTCCGCAAGCTCGTGCTGGCCATGTCGCGGGATATCCGCGTCCTGATCGTCAAGCTTGCTGATCGTCTGCACAACATGCGTACGCTGCATTATGTCCAGAGGTTGGACCGACGGCAGCGTATTGCCCGTGAGACCATGGATATCTATGCGCCTCTGGCCGAGCGCATTGGTATGGACCGGGTTAAGACGGAGCTTCAGAATCTTTCCTTTGCCCAGCTTGAGCCGGAAGCTGACGCGACCATTCGGGCGCGACTGAACTTCCTTCGCGGGCAGGGTGCCGATATCATCGAGCATATCCGCAAAGAGCTGATTGGCCTGTGTGCGGAAGCCGGTCTCGACAAGGTGGAAGTCACCGGCCGCGAAAAATCACCTTTTTCCATCTGGGAAAAAATGCAGCGCCGGAATGTGGCGTTCGAGCAGCTTTCGGACATCATGGCGTTCCGTCTGCTCGTTCCAACCCGTGACGCCTGCTACATGGCGCTGGGGGCGATTCACGGCGCCTATCCGATGATCGCCGGGCGTTTCAAGGATTACATCTCCACCCCGAAGGCGAACGGTTACCAGAGCCTTCATACCGGGGTGACGCTGCGGCATCCCCGTAACCAGAAAATTGAAGTTCAGATCCGTACAGCGGAAATGCATGACCTTGCCGAAAACGGCGTGGCGTCGCATTGGGCTTACAAGGAAAATGCTACACCCAGTGAGCGTGAAGCCGCTGCGTTGTCGTCTGCTTTCGGGGCCGGTAGCCGCAAGTTGCGCTGGGTTCAGGATCTTCTGGAGATTTTGGAAGACAGTCAGGCCCCGGACGAATTTCTCGAAAATACCAAGCTTGAACTCTATCAGGATCAGGTTTTCTGCTTCACGCCGAAGGGGCAGCTGATTTCCCTGCCGCGTGGCGCAACGCCCGTCGATTTTGCTTACGCGGTTCATAGCCAGGTTGGTGATACCTGTGTTGGGGCGAAGGTGAACGGGCGGCTGATGCCGCTGCGTCACGAGCTTCAGAACGGCGATCAGGTTGAGATCATGACGGCTCGTGGTGGCACGCCGTCTCCTTCTTGGGAGCGGTTTGTTGTTACGGGCAAGGCGCGTGCGCGTGTGCGGCGTTTTGTTGCCGCCCAGCAGCGTCAGGTCCATGTGGACAATGGACGTGCGGCTATCGCCAAGGCGTTTCGTCAGGAAGGTGTGGATGGTTCCGAAAAGGTGCTGGATGGCATCCTGAAGGAACTGCGACAGGCGTCTGTTGAAGATCTGTACGTTGCTGTTGGCAATGGTCAGATCGGCCCGAAAGACGTGGTCAACACGGCCTATCCTGATCTGAGGCAGACCGGTCGTGCGCCGCGGATGGTGCCTGGGCTGTCTCCGCGCTTTGGTCAGTCACTTCTGCTGGGGGCAGGGCATGGGTCGGCAAAACCGGCGCCAGTACAGTCCACCAATATCCTTACGGGGATCGGAACAGGAATCGCCACCAGTTTTGCCGGATGCTGCCGTCCGTTGCCGGGAGATCCGATTGTTGGGATCATTGCCCAGAGCAAAGGGGTGACCATCCATCGTCGTGGCTGTCAGAACCTTTCAAGTTTTGCGGATACGCCGGAACGCTTCATTGAGGTTGATTGGGATTATGAGGCTCTGAGTCGCCGTAAGGATGCAGTGCCTTATACCGCGCGGCTCTCCGTAATTGCCGCCAATGAGCCGGAGGTTTTGGCAACGCTGACCAATACGGCAGCCAAGCATAACGGCAGCGTCGTCAATTTGAAGATCGTCAACCGTCAGCTCGATTTCATGGAAATTCTGGTTGATCTTGAGGTGCGCGATCTGAGGCATCTCTCCTCGTTGATTGCGGCTTTCCGGACGGCGGTGGGAGTTATGCAGGTCGAGCGCGCGAAGGGGTGAAGGCGTGATTTTGGGTATGGGGACGGACCTGTGCATGATTTCCCGGATCGAACGGAGCATTGACAGGTTTGGTGCCCGTTTTCTGGCCCGGGTCTTCACGGAAGCTGAACGTGCTCATGCAGAGTGTTTGTCAGGTGCGGCGCGAATGGGAAGCTATGCCAAGCGCTGGGCGGCAAAGGAAGCGTGCGTCAAGGCGTTGGGAACGGGCGTTGCTGAAGGCGTGCAGCTTCAGGATATTGGTGTGCTGAATGATGACAAGGGAGCGCCAAGGCTTGTTTTGTCGGGTGGTGCCCGCTCTGCGCTGGAGCGTTTGACGCCGGAAGGCTGTCGTGCGGATGTGTTTGTCAGCCTGACGGATGATCCTCCCTTTGCGCTGGCGCAGGTGCTCATTCAGTCTGTTAAGGTTTGAAGCGCTCGCCATTGCGGGCAAGCTGCGTTAAGAGCGTCTCATGACTCAGGAGAAAAGCCCCGTGAAGGGTTCAGAGAAGGCTGGCGCGAAGCCAGCAGCCCGTGAAGAATCTCTGGGAGAAAGCGTGCGCTGGCTCGCCCTGATGGTGCTGGCGGTTGTGGCTGTGCGTTCTCTGGTGTTCGAACCATTCAATATTCCGTCGGGTTCCATGATCCCGACCCTGCAGATCGGGGATTTTGTTTACGTTTCGAAGTTCAGTTACGGCTATTCCCGGTTTTCATTCCCGTTTTCGCCGAACCTTTTCAATGGTCGGGTGATGGGATCGGAGCCGCATCGCGGGGATGTGGCTGTCTTCCGCTACACACAGAACACATCCATTGATTACATCAAGCGGATTGTTGGTCTGCCGGGCGATCATATCCAGATGACGGGCGGCAAACTCTTCCTGAACGGAATTGAGGTACCCCGCACGTCTCTGGGGCATTATGAAGTTCTGGACGAGAACAACCGTCTGCTGAGCGGAGAGCGATATCGTGAGAGCTTGCCGGGGAGTGCGGGTCGCCCGGCTGTCGATCATGAGATCCTGAAGCTGACCGATGAAGGTTTTGCCAACGATACGCCTGAATACGTTGTGCCGCAGGGATATTTCTTTGCGATGGGCGATGACCGGGATGATAGCGCGGACAGCCGTTTCCAGGGCGATGGGCCAGACGACCTTGGTTATGTTCCGATGCAGAACCTCGTCGGTCGTGCGCCCATGGTCCTGTTCTCGATCGATCTGAAGCATCCGGCATGGCAGTTCTGGTACTGGCCGGTCGAGATCCGCTGGAATCGATTTCTGCATCCTGTCACATGAAGCTGTCGCAGGAAGAGGCCATGGAGGCCATGGAGCAGGCGCTTGGTCATCAGTTTGCAAACCGGGATCTGCTTCTGGAGGCTTTGACGCATCGGTCAGCTGTGAGTGGGCGTGATCCTCGCAGGGGGAAACGTGCTCAAGGGCCTAAAGGAACGGGTTCGAACGAGCGGCTTGAATTTATCGGGGATCGTGTTCTGGGCCTTCTGATGGCGGAATGGCTCTTTGAGCAATACCCGATGGAGCAGGAAGGGGCGCTTGGTCCGAGGCACGCGCATCTGGTGTCGCGCCCTGTTCTGGCTGAGATTGCTGACGATATCAGACTGTCCTCGGCATTGAGAATTTCCCCTCATGAAGAGGCAGCGGGCATTCGGCGCTTGTCCAGTATTCGCGCGGACGCCATGGAAGCTCTTCTTGGAGCGCTCTATCTGGATGCCGGGCTGGAGCCTGCACGGCAGGTTGTTCGCAAGCAGTGGGGAAGCCGGATTGATAATCAGGCCCGTCCTCACAAGGAGCCGAAGACCCTGTTGCAGGAATACCTTCTGTCGCAAGGGTTGCCGCTCCCGAAATATGAGCTTCTCGCTGCTGAAGGGCCGTCTCATGCGCCGGTCTTTCGCGTTGCTGTTCAGGCCCGCGGTCTGACGGGACGCGGTGAGGCGGGAAGCAAGCGGGTGGCGGAAAGTGCCGCCGCAATTGATCTTCTAAAACTTCTTGGCCAAGACGTAGCGTCGTGAGGCGCATGTGGAAAAGGATAGGAACATGACCACACGCTGCGGTTTCGTTGCCCTTGTCGGGGCGCCGAATGCTGGAAAATCCACCCTGCTGAACCGGATTGCCGGGGCGAAGCTCTCCATTGTCAGCCCCAAGGCGCAGACAACGCGCTTTCGGACGCTGGGAATTGTGGTTCATCAGGATGCGCAGATTATCCTTGTTGATCTGCCGGGCATCTTCAAGCCGCGCCGTCGTCTGGATCGGGCTATGGTGAACGCCGCCTGGACGGGGTCGCAGGATGCTGATCTCACGCTTCTGCTGATCGATGCGAAAGCGGGTCTGCGCGAAGACGTCCGGGAGATCATCGCCAAGCTGGCCGAGGGCAATAAGAAGATCTGGCTTGTTTTGAACAAGACAGATCTGGTGAGTGCAGAAGAGCTTCTGCCTCTCACGCAGGAGGTCAGCGGTTTGCTGACTGTTGAGCATGTGTTCATGCTGAGCGCGCGTTCCGGCGATGGTGTTGAAGATCTGATGAACCATCTGGCGCGTGAGTTGCCGGAAGGGCCTTATCTTTACCCGGAAGACGATCTGACGGATCTGCCTGACCGCCTGTTAGCCGCAGAACTGGTGCGGGAACAGATTTTCATGCAGACGCATGAGGAAATTCCCTATCAGGCGACGGTGGAGACCGAGAGCTTCAAAGAGCGGCCCGATGGTTCGGTTCGTATTGAAGTGACGATCTATGTGTCCCGTCCAGGCCATAAGGCCATTCTGATCGGAGAGGGCGGCCACAAGATCAAGTCGATCGGCGCGCGCGCGCGTCAGGAGCTCCAGGGTCTTCTGGAGCGGACCTGTCATCTTTTCCTGAACGTGAAGGAGCGTGCAGGGTGGGATGAAGAAAAGGCCCGCCTGAGAGCGATCGGTCTGGAAGAATAAAAACAGGCGTCTGTCTGAGGGCGGGGGATGCCTTGTGACATCTCCGCTTCTGACATCGCTTGTTCCCAGCCGTATGCGCCTGTATGAACAGGCGCAAAGTTACCACAATCCAGCAAGAGACGGGCACGATGACCGACAAACGAGAAGAAAGCCCCTCCTACAAGCGCGTCCTGCTCAAGGTGTCCGGTGAGGCACTGATGGGCAAGGGCTCCGGTGGAGTGGACCCGGAAATGGTGGATATGGTTGCTGCCGACATTGCTGCTGTTGTGGCATCCGGCGTGCAGGTGTGTCTGGTTGTCGGTGGTGGTAACATTTTCCGCGGCCTGTCAGCCGCAGCGCGCGGTATGGACCGTGCGCAGGGTGATTATGCCGGTATGCTGGCGACAGTCATCAATGCGCTGATGCTTCAGAACGGTCTGGAGCGTCAGGGTCTTGAAACGCGCGTCATGACGGCGATTCAGATGGCGGCGATTGCCGAGCCTTACATCCGTCGCCGTGCGGTCCGTCACATGGAAAAGGGGCGTGTCGTTATTTTCGCTGCGGGAACGGGCAATCCGTTCTTCACGACCGATACGGCTGCGGCTCTCCGCGCCAACGAAATGGAATGTGACGCGCTGTTCAAGGGAACGCAGGTGGACGGAATTTATTCCGATGATCCGCGTCGCAATCCGGATGCAGTGCGTTATGATCAGCTGACCTACATGGACGTGCTGGCCCGGCAGCTGAATGTCATGGATGCGGCGGCCATCAGCCTTGCCCGTGAAAATAAATTGCCGATTGTGGTCTTTAACATGCATGCTCCGGGCGCATTTGCCACCGTTGTGCGTGGTGAAGGCCGCTTTACGCGGGTCATTGAGGCTGGCTGAAAGCCTCATTTTCAACGAACCTTTCAGGATAGTCTCCTGAACCTTACGTCGATTTTGCAAAGGAACAGCTTATGCCTGCTGACCTGAAAGACCTGTTGGATGATCTTACGCGCCGTATGGACGGTGCGATCGAGAGTCTGCGTCGTGACCTCTCCGGCCTGCGTTCGGGGCGGGCGAGCCCGAACCTGCTGGAGCCGGTGCGTGTTGAGGCTTATGGTTCGGAAGTTCCGCTGTCCCAGGTTGGTTCCATTGCGGTCCCTGAAGCACGGATGCTGACGGTTTCCGTTTGGGATCGCACGGTTGTGGGCGCCGTTGAGCGTGCGATCCGTGATAGCGGCCTTGGTCTTAATCCGTCTGCGGATGGGCAGACCATTCGTGTGCCCATCCCCGTGCTGACAGAAGAGCGTCGTAACGAACTGGCTCGTGCGGCCAACCGCTATGCGGAAAATGGCAAGATTGCCATTCGTGGCGTGCGCCGTGATGGGATGGAACAGACAAAGGCGCTCGAAAAGAAAGGTGAAATCAGCCAGGATGATCTGAAGACCTGGTCTGACTCCATTCAGAAGCTGACGGATCAGTACGTCAAGAAGGTCGATGACACGCTCGCGGACAAAGAGCGTGAGATCAAGCAGGTCTGACCTTTCTCTTGACGATCGGATCCGTACCTAAATCCAGTATGGTTGCCCCTTTGTCCTCTCATGGAGAGAGGGGGACAATCCCTGTGCATGTCGCCATGATCATGGACGGTAATGGCCGGTGGGCGCGTTCGCGCAGTCTGCCGGTTTTGGCCGGGCACCGGAAAGGGGCGGAGTCCGTGCAGGGCTGTGTCAAATCCGCTATCCGTCAAGGTGTGCGTTATCTAACGCTTTATGCATTCTCTTCGGAGAACTGGCGTCGGTCTGCAGAAGAGATTGGTGACCTGACGTCCCTTCTGCGCTTTTATCTTCGCCACAAGCTCAACGAACTCCACGAGCAGGGAGTGCGTCTGAAAGTGATTGGCGAGCCGGAGCGTTTTGAAGGAGCTCTGCGCGAAGAACTGCAAAGGGCTGAAGCCAAGACAATCAATAACAAGACGCTGACGCTGACGCTGGCGCTTTCCTATGGCGGTCGCGCGGATATTGCGCAGGCGACCAGAAGACTTGCCGAACAGGTCGCAAAAGGCGAATTGTCGCCTTCGGATATTACGGAAGAGCGATTGGCTGGTGTTCTGCAAACGTCAGACATGCCGGATCCTGATCTGGTGATCAGAACGAGTGGGGAATGTCGGCTCTCCAATTTCCTCCTCTGGCAGAGTGCTTACGCTGAATTAGTTTTCATGGATGTTCTGTGGCCTGATTTTGGTGAAGCTGAGTTTGTGCAAGCCTTGTCTCATTTTGCTGGCCGTAAAAGGCGCTTTGGTGGTCGTCCGGCATGAGTGCTTCGTCGCGCTGGTCTGATCTGAAGCTGCGGCTATCGTCAGCTGTTGTTCTGATTGCTGTCGCGGGGATCTGTCTCTGGCAGGACGGCATAATTTACAATGCTCTTATCTTGCTCGCGATGTTCGGGTTGGTGTGGGAAGGGGAAACCCTGATCCGTCAGCCATTGCCGACGTGGCGAGGGATACTTCTTCTGTGCTGGCCGCTTGTTTCAGGTGTTGCTGCCCTGCGAGGAGAATGGAGTGGTGCGTTCTGGATGGTCTGGCCAAGCCTTGTGTTTGGTGTGCCTGCCTGCATCCCGGTCATTGTGTCCATTTTGGGCGGTCTTTCGTTGCTTTGGCTGCGGCACCTTCCAGCCGGTTTCGAGAGCGTGCTGTTCGTGCTGTGCGTTGTGATCGCCAGTGATAGTTTCGCATATCTGTCGGGTCGTATTTTGGGTGGCCCCAAGCTGGCCCCTTCCATCTCACCGGGAAAAACACGTTCAGGGGCAATCGGGGGGCTCGTGGGAGCTTCTCTGGCGGGCGGGGCTGTGGCGTGGCTGTCTGGTCTGGGATTTGTTGGTGGCGGTCTGGTTTGGGGCGCTGTTTTGGGTGTTTTCTCCCAAGGCGGCGATTTGATCGAAAGTGCGGCCAAGCGTCGTCTTGGCGTCAAGGATTCCGGCGTACTCATTCCAGGTCATGGCGGTTTGCTGGACCGGTTTGACGGCCTTCTCGCTGCGGCTCCGTTAGCCGCTCTCTTGTCTCTGGCAGCCTTTGGACAGGTGTTCTGGTCTGTCACTCCTGCGGATCTGGTCGGCGGGTCTGCACATCATACCATTCCTCAGGGGGGTTCTTCTCATGACTGACGGTTCTGTGGCCAAGCCTCGCCGGATCAGTGTTCTTGGCAGTACGGGCAGTATCGGCACGTCAACGGTTGATCTGCTGAAGCGCATGGCTGGAGATATCGAGGTTCGTGCGCTGGTCGGTGGTCGCAATGTTGCGCTTCTGGCGGAGCAGGCACGCGAACTGCGTGCGGAGATTGCCGTCATTCATGATGAAGGTCTGCATGAGGAGTTGAAGTCCCGGCTTGCTGGAAGTGGCATCCGGACGGCTGCTGGCCGTCAGGCGGTTATTGAAGCAGGTGCCATGGAAGCGGACTGGACCATGGCCGCGATTACCGGTGCTGCCGGACTTGAGCCCACCCTTGCTGCTGCCCGCAATGGTCATGCGATTGCACTGGCGAACAAGGAGGCACTTGTCTGCGCTGGTGATGTCATGCTTCGCGCTGTCGGTGAGGCTGGAGCGACGCTGCTGCCAGTCGATTCCGAGCATAATGCGATTGCTCAGGCGCTCGGCGGATGTGACATGAGCACCGTCGAGAAAATTGTTCTGACGGCTTCTGGTGGCCCGTTCCGTCAGTCTTCCCTTGAAGACATGCGCGCCGCGACTCCGGAGAAGGCGCTGAAGCACCCGACCTGGACAATGGGTGCCAAGATCACGATTGATTCTGCGTCAATGGCGAACAAGGGCCTTGAAGTCATTGAGGCTGCCCGTCTGTTTGGCCTGACGGAAGACCGGATTGATGTGTTGGTGCACCCGCAGTCTGTGGTGCATGGGCTGGTACAGTTCCGGGATGGCAGTCTGGTGGCCCAGATGGGTTCCGCCGATATGCGTATTCCCATCGCGCACACTCTTGCATGGCCGCAGCGTATGGAAACGCCGTGTCAGAGGTTGGATCTGGCGGCGTTCGGACGTCTTGATTTCGAAGCCCCGGATGAAGTTCGGTTTGTTCCACTCCGGCTGGCACGTCAGGTTCTGCGGGCAGGGGGGGCGGCTCCGGCTGTTTTCTCTGCGGCGAATGAAATTGCCGTTGATGCTTTTTTGAACCGTCGGATCGGATTTCTTGGTATTGGTGAGACGATCGACAGCGCCCTTCAGGCCATGACCGAAAACCCTGAGCTGACGACGCTGGACGAGGTTCTGGAATGGGACGCCCGCGGGCGTGCGCTTGCCGAAGAGCATATCCTTCGGGAGAGCGGTCGTCTGCGGAATACAGTGAGCGAGAACGCCCTGCATGCATGATCTTCTGCGCACCATTATTGCCTATGTTCTGATCCTGGGCATTCTGGTTTTCATTCACGAGTTGGGACACTACCTCGCTGCACGCTGGCGGGGTGTGAAGGTCGAGACGTTTTCCATCGGTTTCGGTCCACCTCTCCGGCGTTGGTATGACAAGTCAGGAACAGAGTGGCGGCTGAGTGCAATTCCGCTTGGAGGGTACGTCAAACCGCATGGGTTTGAAGGGCCGGACGACGCGACAGACGAGCAGAAAGCAGCCTGGATTCCGGGGCGGACATTCCACGATAAACCTGTGGGCTCACGGGCTCTGGTGATTGTCATGGGGCCGGTTTTCAATTTTCTGTTTGCGATCATTGCCTTCACGCTTCTGTTCGCAACGGTTGGAAAGCCCGAACTTCGGAATGATATTTCTCAGGTCGTTGCTGGGAGTGCCGCGGAAAAGGCTGGGGTAAAAACGGGTGATGTGATCACGCGTATCGGCTCGCTTTCCATTACTGGTCCGGAAGATGTGATGGGGACTGTCGCGTCGCATCCGAACGATACGACAACTCTTGGAATTCGTCGTAATGGGACGGATCTGACGTTGCCGGTCACGATCGGTGCCGTGAAAAGTGGCTCCCATGCCACCGGCGTGCTGGGGGTGGGGTTTGCTGCTTCTCCTGGGCATCCTGTTTCACCGGTCAAGGCGGCTGTGATGGGCGTGCAGGAAACATGGACGATGTCTGTGCGCACGTTGCAGGGTGTGTGGCAGATCCTTTCCGGGCAGCGCAGTCCGAAAGAACTTGGCGGAACGATCCGAATCGCACAGATGTCTGGTCAGGTTGCCAGCTACGGCATGGCGAGCATCGTGTCGTTCATGGCGCTCCTGTCTATCAATCTGGGCCTTATCAACCTGTTTCCAATCCCGGTTCTGGATGGTGGAAGACTGATCTTTTACGCCGTTGAGGCTATCAAGGGACGGCCTGTTTCACGGCGTGTACAGGAGGTCAGCATGCAGGTCGGAATGGCACTTATCGGCGCGCTTTTCCTCTTTTCCACAGTGAATGATCTGACAAATATCGGGTTGTTCCACTGGATGTTTCACACGGGAAGCTAGGTTGGGATACGACCCGTAACTCTTCGTGAGTGAAGGGAGATCTTGCATGGTGGGGGGATTTTCGGATACCTCCGCCAATGGCGTATCGTCTCACGCGCATGCGAAAAATCTGTTTACAAGGAAAACCGGTTTGTCAGGATCACGGTCAAGAGGTTCCCGGTCCCCGAACATGCGTCTGATGCTGCTTGCATCTGCATGTCTTCTCCCGACCGCCCTCGGCGTGGCGGAGGCCCGCTCTGTACGTCAGCACCAGACATCCGGTGCAGCCTCGGGTAGCAACGTGATCCAGGCCATTACGGTCTCTGGCAACACGCGTATCGAAACCAGCACGGTCCTGTCTTACATGGTCGCCCAGCCGGGAGATTCGTTTAATCAGGATGATCTCGACCGGTCCCTGAAGTCGCTTTATGCGACTGGCCTGTTCAAGGACGTCACGCTTCACCGTGATGGCAACACGCTTCTGGTCAATCTGGTTGAGAATCCTATCGTCAACCGGATTGTCTTTGAAGGTAATCATGCGCTGAAGGACGAAGATCTCCGCAAGGAAATCAGCCTTCGTCCCCGCGCTGTTTTCTCGTCCCAGACCACAGCTGCCGACCGTCAGAAGATCCTGAACCAGTATGCGGGAAAAGCGCGCTTCGGTGCGACGGTTACGCCACAGATCATCAAGCTGTCACACAACCGTGTGGATGTGGTCTTCAAAATTAATGAGGCCCAGCAGACGCTGATCCACAAAATTGTGTTTGTGGGCAACCATGCGTTCAGTGAAGCTCGTCTGGCACAGGTGATCTCCTCCAAGGAAAATGCCTGGTACCGGTTCTTCTCTTCTTCGGATGAATATAATCCTGAGCGCATCAAGTACGATGCCGAGTTGCTGCGCCGCTTCTATCTGCATAATGGATATGTTGATTTCCACATGGTGGACGCGACGGGAGAGCTTTCTCCTGATCACAAGTCTTTCTATGTGACGTTCACCATCCATGAAGGCGATCAGTATCGTATCGGTAAGATGGACGTTCGCTCCAACGTGCGTCATGTGACGCCTGAAATGGTGCGGCCCAAGATCCAGTTGTTCAAGCATCAGATTTATGATGGCACTGCGATTCAGCATAACACGACAGACATGCAGGAGTGGCTGCAGGCTCAGGGGCACCCCTTTGCTATGGTCCGTTCTGAAATTGCCCGGAATCCTGAGAAGCGGATTGTGGATCTGCTCTTCGATGTGACTGAAGGCCCGCATGTGTATGTCGAGCGTATCGACATCAACGGTAATACCATCACCCGTGATAACGTGATTCGCCGTAACCTGCCGATGGCTGAGGGCGACCCGTACACCCCGTTTGACAAGAAGTACTCCAAACTGGCTCTGCAGGATCTTGGGTATTTCAGCACGGTCTCAGTGGATCAGACGCAGGGCTCCGCGCCTGATCGCGTCAACGTTGCAGCGAATGTGGTTGAAAAGCCGACGGGCGAATTCTCGCTGGGCGGCGGTTACTCAACGGACGTTGGTGTGCTGGGTAATGCCTCGATCAAGCAGCATAACATGCTGGGAACGGGTATAGACGCCGGTATTTCCGGAACGGTTGCCTATTACGAGAAGCAGGCTGACATCTCCATTACGGACCCGTACTTCCTGAACCGTAACCTTGTTGCTGGTGCTGACTTCTACTTCATCCAGAACAATTACCAGACATATCAGAGCTATAAAGAGTCTCAGTATGGTATGAGCCTGCGTCTTGGATATGCGTATAACCGCTATCTTTCACAGTCTTTCAGCTACACACTGGTCGATCGTCAGGTTGGTAACTTCTATGATGCTGCGTCCGTCGCTGCAGACTCGCAGCTATGGGCTTACGTCCCGTCTATCTATGTCCAGCAGTCAGCCGGATGGTCTGTGCTTTCGCAGATCAGCACGTCGTTGACTTATGACCGACGTGATCGTCGCATGAACCCGCATGAAGGGTACATGATGAAGGTTGGAGGAGATTTCGCTGGCCTGGGCGGAAATGCCAAATATTATCGTTTCAAAGCTGATGGTGCCTACTATCTGCCTCTTGATCGTTTGACGGGGAGCCATGACTGGACCCTTCAGTTCAAGGGAGGTGTTGGTTACATGGGAGACTGGAGCGACACCGGTAGTCGCAACATCATCGATAACTTCTACTTGGGTGGTGAGAATCTGAGAGGCTTCTTGCAGGGTGGTGTCGGTCCCAGATCAGGTCATATCTGCGTAGCCAAAGCGGACGGTAAGTGTGCCACCTATCTTCCTACCGCCGGACAGGAAGATCTATTGGGCGGTCGCTTTATGTACACAGCCTCTGCACAGTTGAATTTCCCAATGCCAATGGGAGACGATTTAGGTATTTCCGGGCGTTATTTTGTTGATGCTGGCAGTCTCTCGAGTATTCGAGTGAAAAATAAATATACGGATTACTCACGTAGAAATCAGGCTGGGTATGAATATACCCCGATTACGGGCGACACTATGATCCCGCGTGTTTCTACGGGTCTTGGTATTTCCTGGAAAAGCCCATTCGGTCTCGTGAACATCGACGGTGCTATTCCGCTGCGTAAGGAAAAGGGCGATCGCCTTTACCCGCTGCGCTTTGGCTTCGGGCAGCAGTTCTAAGACTGCGTGCCTGATTTCAAGACTCACGCAATTTTATCCCCTTTTCCAGAGGTGGTCATGACCCTTCATTCCCTGATGCGCCCGGTTTCAGCCGGTGCGCTTCTGGCAGCGACTATTCTTGCCGTTGCTCCATCCGCTTACGCTCAGTCTGCTAACAATGGTGGCTGGTTTGTTCCGAAGGCTGCCCATCCGGAGGCTTCTGCTCCGGCTGCGCGGCCAGCGCCTCGTCGCAGCGTACCAGTTGCAGCAGAAGCCCCGGCTGAAGAAGATCAGGGGGCTCCGAATGCGCAGCAGGCGCCGCCAATTCTACCGCTTCCGCCGATTCCAAATCCGCCGACAGTTGCCAAGGCTGCTCCGCCGCCGGCAGCGATTATCGGTGTGATTAATGTTCAGGCTGTCATGCAGATGTCCTCTGCGGCACAGGAAATCCAGCAGGTTCTGGGTACACGTCGTGACAAGCTGGCTCAGGCCGTGCAGCGCGAAGAAGGGGCCTGGCGTGGAGAGCAGCAGAAGCTGCAGTCCGAGGCTCGTACCCTGACGGCGGATCAGATCCAGCTTCGGGAGCGTCACTTGCAGGAGCGTCGCGCCAAGGATCAGCGCGATTTCGGCAATCAGGCCCGCATCATTCAGGAAGCCGCCCAGGTTGCTTTCCACCAGATCGAGCGCGAGCTTGAGCAGGGCAATGGTATCATTGCGGCTGTTGCTGGTGCGCATAACATGAATCTTGTTCTACATGCAGAACAGGTTGTGTTGCATGTTGGCGAGCAGGACATCACGGAAGAAGTTGCCAACCAGCTGAATAAAACGCTGCCGCATGTCTTTATTCCGGGTGAGGGCGTTGATCCGGAGCAGCTTGCAAAGTCTGGCAAGATGCCCACCACGGCTGACGAGCAGCGTAGTCCGCAAGGGCCTGAGCAGGCTCCAGCTGCTGCAGCACCGGCGCAGCCTGAGTCTGTTCTGCGTCAACATCACTGAGGTTCGAGCCTGTGGGTGATACGATGTCTACCGAGACCCGTCCGGGCGACGAGCGCTTTTTCCTGAGGGCCGGGCCTTTTGGGCTCGCCCGTCTGGCGGAAGTGTCTGGAAGCGATGTGCGTCCCGCTGCAGAAGGACAGGATGAGACCACATTGTTTCATGGTGTCGCCCCTCTGCATGTTGCAGGGCCTGAAGATGTCAGTTTTCTGGATAACCGGCGTTATTTGCCGTTACTGGAAAATACGAAGGCTGGTGCAGTTATTCTTGCTCCGGCTTTTGCTGACAAGCTGCCAGCCCGGACCGCTGGTTTGGTCTGCAAGACGCCTTATCTTGCCTGGGCGCGAATTGCAGCAGCGTTTCATCCAGCCCCGTCTTCGACCGGTGTTCGGCATCCTTCGGCTTACGTGAGCGAGAAGGCTGAGATCGGCGATAATGTTGAGATCGGGCCGTTTGCCGTCATTGAAGATGGCGCGAAGGTTGGCAGTGGAAGTCTGATCGGGGCGCATGCTCTGATTGGACGAAGCGTTGAAGTTGGCGAGTGCTGCCGGATTGGCAGTCATGTCAGTTTGACACATGCGCGTGTTGGTCATCGGGTGACGTTGTATCCTGGCGCCCGTATCGGGCAGGACGGTTTTGGCTTCGCTGTCGGTCCGGAGGGGTTTGAAACCGTTCCTCAGCTTGGGCTGGTCGTGATTGGAGACGATGTCGAAATCGGTGCCAACTCCACCATTGACCGGGGGTCCATGCGGGACACGGTTATTGGAGCAGGGACGCGGATCGATAATCTGGTGCAGATTGGTCACAATGCCCAGTTGGGTCGATGCTGCATCGTGGTTTCACAGGCTGGTATTTCTGGTTCCACCGAACTTGGTGATTTTGTGACGATTGCTGCCCAGGCGGGGCTGATTGGTCATATCAAGATTGGGGATAAGGCCCGCGTGGGCGCGCAATGCGGCGTTATGTCCGATGTTGATGCAGGGGCGGATGTCATTGGCAGTCCGGCCATGCCGTTCCGTGAGTTTTTCCGGAACGTGGCGACGTTGCGGAAGCTCTCCAAGAAGAGCTCTGACTGACCTGAACGGGCGATGGATGGTATCCTTTGGCCAGTTTTGCTAAGGGAGGCCCATCGTACTGCTCGGAGAGCAGAAAACTGACAAGATTTCCCCCGAAAGGGTTATGGTGAAGAAGATGCATCGAGTGGACGCTCCGGCTGAAAAGACGACCCCGGCAGAAGGGGCATCAGGAACACATCAGGTTCCCGAGAGCATCGACATTCTGCAGATCATGCAGGCGATCCCTCATCGCTATCCTTTCCTCCTGATCGACAAGATGCAGGAAATCAAGGCAGGTGAATCTGCGGTTGGCATCAAGAATGTCACGGTGAATGAGCCTTTCTTTCAAGGACATTTCCCCTCCCATCCGGTGATGCCAGGCGTTTTGATCATCGAAGCCATGGCCCAAACGGCAGCAACGCTGGTTGTTTTGACGCTCGGCAAGGCTTTTGAAGGCAAGCTGGTGTATTTCATGACCATTGAGGGGGCTAAGTTCCGCCGTCCTGTGGGGCCAGGTGATCAGCTTCGCATTGAGGTGGTCAAGGAGCGTTCCAGGGCGAACGTCTGGAAGTTCAAGGGTATTGCCCGTGTTGACGGCGTTGCCGTTGCAGAGGCAACCTTCAGTGCCATGATCATGGGCTGAACTGATGCAGATTGCAGGAAAACGATCCGAGAGTGCCGAGATCCATGCGACCGCCCTTGTCGATGAGCGTGCGCGGATTGGAGATAACGTCCGTATTGGTCCGTGGTGCATGGTCGGACCTCATGTGACGCTTGGCGACGGTGTGCACCTGCATGCTTCGGTTATCGTCGATGGTCATACCACCCTTCGCGAAGGAGTGGAGGTTTATCCTTTCGTCACGATCGGGATGGCGCCGCAGGATCTCAAATATGCCGGCGAGCCAACGCTTTGTGAGATTGGGGCGAACACGGTCATTCGTGAGAACGTGACGATCCATCGTGGAACGGCACAGGGGCACGCTCTGACCAAGATCGGTGCATCCTGTCTGATCATGGCCAATGCCCATGTGGCGCATGACTGTGTTCTGGGTGATCGCGTGATCATCGTGAACAATGTCGTCATGGGAGGGCATGTTGAAATTGCTGATGACGCCAAGGTCATGGGGTCAGCTGCGCTTCATCAGTTCGTTCGCATCGGTCGTGGCGCGGTTGTCGGTGGGGTCTGTGGGGTCGAGATGGATGTCATTCCCTATGGTAGCGTTCTCGGAAACCGCGCCCGTCTTGTTGGTTTGAACTGGATCGGGTTGAAGCGATCCGGTGTTGGGCCGGATGAGATGCAGGCCATGCGTCGGGCTTTCCGGACATTGTATCCCCGTCACGGGAGCACGGATGTTGTTCTGGAAGCCCGGATCGCAGAAGTTCGCCGTGAATATGGGCATTTGCAGCGCATCGCAGAAATGCTTGATTTTATGGAAGCGCCGAGCCGCCGTGGACTAACGCGCGTAGCCCGGAATGAGGGGCTGTCCGAAACTGAAGGAGCCTGAGTATGCCAGGGGGAGGGTGCGTCGGTATTCTGGCCGGGGCAGGCCCCTTGCCTGCACAGGTGGCTGCGGCTGCTCTGGAAAAAGGAAAGTCGGTTTTTGTCGTCGGCTTCCGGGATTTTGCTGATACGGCCCTTTTGGCTCCTTATCCACATGAGATCATTCGTCTTGCCGCGGTTGGCGAGACTCTGGCGGCGCTTAAAAAGCATGGTTGCCGCGAACTGGTTCTGATTGGTCCTGTAAGGCGTCCCGCCTGGCGCGACCTTCGACCTGATGCAGAGGGTGCTCGAATTCTTGCGCGTCTGGGGCGTGCCATTTTCCTGGGGGATGATGGTCTGCTGGGCGCGGTTGTCCGGGTTCTGGGGGAAGAAGGATTCATTGTCCGCGGAGCGCATGAATTTCTGGATCATGCCACGGGTCGTAGCGGAACGCTTGGTCGCGTTCTTCCTGATGAGCAGGCCCGTCAGGATATCGCGCGAGGTGTACAGGTTCTGCGTGCGATGGCAGCGCTGGACATCGGGCAGGGGTGTGTGGTGCAGAGCGGTCTGGTGCTTGCTGTTGAAGCCCTTGAAGGTACGGACGCCATGCTGGGACGTTGCGGTAAGTTGATGCAGGCTGGCAGCGGGGGTGTTCTTATCAAGATGCCCAAGAGTGGACAGGATCTGAGGGCGGATATGCCCACGATTGGCCCGGAAACTCTTGAGAATGCTGCCCGGAACGGATTGCGTGGGGTAGCGTTTCAGCCTGGTGTAACCCTTCTGACAGACCCGGATCGCTGCGTGGCTTTGGCTGACCGGTACGGGCTGTTTCTTTATGGGCTGACGACCGAAGATCTTAAGGAAGAAAAATGAGCACATTCCTGCACACGATGGTCCGCATCCGGGACATTGATCGCAGTCTGGCGTTCTACAGCCTTCTGGGAATGAAGGAGCTGCGTCGCAAAGAGGTTCGCGAAGGGCGTTATACGTTGGTATTTATTGGATTCGCGGATAACGAGCACGGACAGGCCGAAATCGAACTGACCTATAACTGGGATCAGGACTCCGACTATGAAATCGGTTCGGGGTTCGGGCACTTTGCGATTGGCGTGCCCGATGTGGCTGCGCTGGTTGAAACTGTCCGCTCCGGTGGTGGCACTGTAACGCGTGAGGCAGGGCCGCTGAAGTTCGGAACGATCATTATTGCCTTCGTCCAAGACCCGGATGGGTACAAGATCGAGCTTATCGAGAAGAAGCCGACGTCTTCAGAAGACTAAGAGCTTTTTCCAGGGACTGAATGATCGTCTCTGCGTTCTGACGTACAGAATCGTCTGTGTGGGATGACAGAATGTCGGCGCAGAGCAGGGCAGGGGATAGCGCATTTCGTAAATCGTGGCGAAATGCGCTGGATTCGACCGTTTGAGACGGTGTTGGAGTCGGTTTTTGGCTCATATCCTCAGCTTCCTGGTGCTCCGGCATTGACAGGCAGGGACCCGGTGAGTACAAGCCCGGGTCTCATTCACCGGGCGTTTCGTGCGCCCGATCGACGCGGATGTCCAGAGGGGCGTCTGCATGGTTTTAAAGGATCGATGTCATGAAGCGCACGTATCAACCCTCCAAGCTGGTTCGTAAGCGTCGTCACGGTTTCCGTGCACGTTCTGCTACCGTCGGCGGCCGTCGCGTGCTGGCAAACCGCCGCACCAAGGGTCGCTCGAAGCTTTCCGCCTGAGCGCGAACTCTACAGTTGGCCGCCTGAAAAAGCGGCCGCAGTTTCTGCGTGTTGCCGGGAAAGGGCGTAAAGTCGCTACTCCGGGAATGGTTGTGCAGATTCTGCAGGATGATGCCCAGCCTGAAAGTCGTGTCGGGTTTACGGTCACGAAAAAGGTCGGGAATTCGGTCATCCGGAACCGCACAAAACGCCGCCTCAGAGAGGCGCTGCGTCTTGTGGCGCGTGAGGACGGTCTCCCAACAGGAGACTTTGTCCTGATCGGTCGAGACGGCACGCGCCGACGCGATTTTTCTCTGCTTCAGGAAGATCTCCGGAAAGCCCTCCGTAAGAGTGCGGAAAAATGACTGGCTTTTTTAGTAAGCCTGTCACCCTCTTCCTGCTTGCACTGATTGATTCCTACAAACTTTTTGTTAGCCCTTATCTGGGACGAAATTGCCGGTTTGAGCCGGGGTGTAGCACTTACGCCATCATGGTGATTAAATCGCATGGTCCCTTGCGTGGAGGATGGCTGGCACTCAGGAGACTCCTGCGCTGTCATCCCTGGTCAAAAGGGGGCTGTGACCTTCCTCCTGAACGCCATCAGCATTAAAAAATACCGCTAGCTATTGTTTTGATCGCGGTTTTCGGCCACTTGAGGCTCAGCATTCCTCCGTAGAGACGAAAGACCGGCATCCGCCCGATGGAAATCAAGCGCATCATTGCGGCCACTATCCTCTCGGCCCTCATCCTGATCGGTTTCGACTATTTCATGCCGAAACCCCATCAGGACAATCATCCCGCTGTCACGCAGACTGCTGCAACACAGTCCCCGTCAACTCCGGCTCAGGCTGCGCCTTCAGAGGCTGCTCCCGAGCAGACGGTAACGGCGCGACGTATCGCAATCACGAGCGAAGACGTGCAGGGCTCCCTGAATCTCAAGGGTGCGCTTCTGGATGATGCGGTGCTGACGAAGTATCGCGCCACACTCGCGAAGGACAGTCCGCTGGTTCGTCTGCTGGACAAGCCTGGCAGCGAACATCCGAATTTCTTTGTCATTGGCTGGAATAATGCTCCAGGTTCGAATGCGAAGGTTCCTGATCTGAATACGGTCTGGAGCAGTGCAGACGAGGCTCTGTCACCAGGTCATCCGGTAACGCTGAAATGGGATAATGGCGAAGGGCTGATCTTCACGATCCAGATCTCGATTGATGAGCATTACATGTTCTCGGTCGTCCAGTCCGTGGAAAACCATTCTGCGCAGCCGGTCGCTCTCGTTCCGTTCCAGCGTGTCCAGCGTGATTATCAGGCTGCAGAAGGGTTCTGGACCGCCCATGAAGGCCCGATCGCTGTTATGGATGGTCGTCTGAATGACGAGACCTACAAGAATGTCCGCAAGGGGGCCGAGCATCCGGATCATACGTTCTGGGCCAAGGCTGGTACCGGCGGCTGGGGCGGCATCAGCGACAAGTACTGGCTGACGGCTGTTGCTCCAGAAGCGACCGCTGCCGTGACGGCCAGTTTTGCGTATGTTCCGGGCAATCCGGGATCGTACCAGATTGGTTTTGCCCCGCAGGCTCCCCAGCAGGTCATGCCGAATGGCACGATCACACAGACGAGCCATTTGTTCGCAGGGGCAAAGGTGCCAAGCCTGCTTCAGGCCTACAGTCGCAATCTGCATATCACGGATTTCGATAAGGCCATTGATTTTGGCTGGTTCAGCTTCCTGACGCGCCCGATCCTGTATCTGCTGCACTGGCTGTATCTGCATCTGGGGAACTTCGGACTGGCGCTGATGGCGCTGACGCTGATCGTCAAAATTGTACTGTTCCCGCTGGCGTCCAAGGCTGCCACGTCTTCTGCGCGGATGCGTCTTCTGGCTCCGAAGATCAAGGAGATCCGCGAGAAGAACAAGGACGACCCGATGGTGATGAACCAGAAGGTTATGGCCCTGTATCGCGAAGAGGGCGTGAACCCGGCCAGTGGCTGTCTGCCGGTTCTGATCCAGGCCCCGATCTTCTTCTGCCTCTATAAAATGCTGAACATCAGCATTGACGAGCGTCATGCACCGTTCTTCGGCTGGATCCGTGATCTGTCCGTCCCGGACCCGACGAACATCTTCAATCTGTTCGGCCTGATCCCTTTTGATCCGACGGTTTACTTCTCCTTTTTGCATATCAGTGTTTGGGGAGCCGCTTTGGGTGTCACGTTCTGGCTGCTTCAGCGCCAGACGATGTTGAGCATGGATCCGGCGCAGGCGCGCATCATGCAGTTCATGCCGCTGGTTTATGTGTTCGTGATGTCCGGGTTCCCGGCCAGTCTTCTGGTCTATTACACCTGGAACAACCTGCTGACCTTCGCGCAGCAGACCTTTATCCAGAGCCGTGCCAAGTTGCCGGTTCCTGTTACCAAGAACGGACGCTGAGACATCATGAAAGAGGTCGCAGGCCCTCCTACTCCTGAGCAGATTGAAGACGGGCGTCTTCTTTTTGCCGGAGAGTGTGAGTTTTTCTTCGGATCGCAGAAGATCGAGCAGTTGCCTCCGGTTGGGCGGCCAGAAGTTGCGTTTGCGGGGCGATCGAATGTTGGTAAGTCCAGCATCATCAATGCTCTGACAGGGCGCAAGGCACTCGCCCGCGCATCTTCCGAGCCCGGTCGTACCAAGCAGCTCAACTTCTTTAATCTGTCAGACCGTATTTCCCTTGTAGACATGCCGGGCTACGGGTTTGCGAAAGCTGCAAAGTCCGTCAAGGAAGATTGGCAGAACATGATGTTCGCTTATCTTCGTGGACGGACGACGCTGGCTCGCGTCATTCTGCTTCTTGATGCGCGGATCGAACTCAAGGCCTCTGATAAAGATGTCATGGAGCTTCTGGACCGGGCCGCGGTTGTTTTTCAGATTGTTCTGACCAAGTGTGATCAGGTGCGGCCTAATGCTCTGAAAGCCAAGATAGCGGATGTGGAGGCCCTGGCGCTCAAGCACGCTGCGGCTTATCCGCGTATTGTTTGCACCAGTAGTCAGACCGGCGAAGGTATCGAAGATCTACGTGCGGAAATCGCCCGTTTCGCAGATCCTGCCAAGACCTCAGTGGAAGGATAAGTCCGGCCGTGAGCAAAAAGACCCACAGTGAAAAGCTGCCGGAAATCCCGCCAGCCGTGAACATGGATGACGCCCAGCAGCAGGCGGCTATCCTTGCCAGTGCTCTTCCCTATCTGCGGCGTTATGCCGGTGACACCATCGTCGTGAAGTATGGTGGTCATGCGATGGGTGAGGGAAAGCTGGCCAGCGCTTTTGGCTATGATATCGCCCTGCTCAAGCTGGTCGGGATCAACCCGATCGTTGTGCATGGTGGTGGCCCGCAGATCAGTTCCATGCTGGATCGTTTGCAGATCCGTTCCCAGTTCATTGATGGCCTTCGCGTGACAGATGCTGCGATGGTGGACGTCATTGAAATGGTTCTGGCCGGCAGCGTGAACAAGCAGGTGGCTGAACTGATCAATCAGGCTGGCGCCATGGCTGTGGGGATTTCAGGCAAGGATGGAAGCCTGATTAAAGCGCGCAAGCTGATCCGCACGCGTCGTGATCCTGACAGCCAGATCGAAAGCGTCATTGATCTTGGGTTTGTTGGTCAACCTGAAAAGATTGATCCGCGTGTCCTTTATGCCCTTCTGGGGTCGGGGCTGATCCCTGTGATTGCTCCGGTCGGTGCGGGCGAAAACGGTGAGACGTACAACATCAATGCTGATACGGCAGCGGGTGCGATTGCTGGTGCCGTGCATGCTTCACGTCTGCTGATGCTGACGGATGTTCCGGGTGTTCTGGATCGCAATGGCAAGCTGATCGAGGAACTAAGTGCTGAAGAAGCGCGTAACCTTATCAAGGATGGTACAATCTCGGGAGGCATGATCCCGAAGGTTGAGACTTGTCTGGATGCTGTTCAGAGTGGTGCCAAAGCGGCTGTCATTCTGGATGGTCGTGTGCCCCATACCTGCCTGCTGGAACTTTTTACCCGGGCCGGGCCGGGAACCCTCATCAAAGCCTGAACCGGATTATGGCGCTTCGTAAGAGAAGCGCCATTTTTTTTGCTCATCCAGCGCGTCATGAAGGGCTTGGGTGGCTCGTTCAAGCAGGAGTTCCGGCGAAGAGTCCTGATCGTTTGGTTCCCGGCTGATCAGGCCAATATACAAAGGCAAATGCATCGGCGGGTCTATCAGTAAGGGAATCCCGTGTGCTGTCATGCGTTCTGCGCGTTCGGCCATGGCAAAACGATCCCCGCCGTCCATCCAGAGCGCGAAGGTATTCCCGCTGAGACGCGCGATGGCGTCAGTCGGACGGACGGCTTTGCGTAGCAGCGCGATGCATTGGATCAGTGCCTCTTCTCCAGCCTGAAAGCCGATATTTTGGGTAATGTCTGTCAGGCCGGGAACGTATGCGACCATCAGTGTTGCGGGTAGACATTCCCGGTCCAGACGGGGAGTACGCCTTTTCATTTCATCTTTCAGGCCATCCCAATTCAGAAGATTGGAAGCGAGATCGTAATGGCACTCTTCCAGGACGCGTCGATGGAGAGCGTCATGCTCCTGTGTGGCGGCGATGAGAGACATGACAGTCTGGAGAAGTTCAATGCCTTCTTGAGACCAGAGTGTCTTTTTCCAGCAGATCAAGCCGAGCGGAGACTGGCTGCGAATGGCTTCGCAAATCAGAACCGCATACTCCGCACCCGCTGAAAACCGGACAGCAGCCAGGCTTGGGACGAAAGTATTTTCCTGCAAGCATTCCTGCAGACCCTGCGGAAATGGGGCTGACTTATGAAGAATACTGTCGTCTGTTGGCGGCATAAAGGAGCTGAAGAGAAGAGTGTCAGCCTGCAACTCCTCCTGAAGAACTGTGAGGGCAGCAGCGATGCCCAGACGCGGTAGAATGGCCTGGCGCATTGCCGTCAGTACCTTCCGGATTACATGCAGCGGCGTGGATGTAGACTCCTGTTGCATGAGAGGATCGGAAAGACGCAGTCCGGTATCAGGGTGTGCCATGGAGGCTCCAGGCTGGTGATGAGGCAAAAATCAGCCCTGCAGCTTAGGGCGCAACGGGTTAATCATTCCATGGAGCGGCTTTGAATGGATCAGAAACGTTCTTTGCCGGTTTCTGGAGCAGGATGTCCCGGTGTTTTTTCATAGGCTTAATAGGTTAACGGAAGCTTAATGGATGAGGTGATCTGGCTGAAAGGGGAAAGAGCCGTTGACAGGTAAAGCCGGGGAACGCATGGTCCGGCGGTTTTCTGCTCCTTTTCCGGATGGTTCTGATGCCTCACGATACGCTTCGCACCGCCATTGACGCTCTTTGGGAGCGTCGTACCACTCTGAACGCACAGACAGAGGGGGAAGATCGCGAGGTTATTGAAACCGCGCTTAAAGGTCTTGATGCCGGTACGCTGCGTGTGGCTGAGCCGAGCGAAGATGGCTGGGTTGTGCATGAATGGCTGAAGAAGGCTGTTCTGCTGTCTTTCCGTCTGAATGACAGCCGCGTCATGGTTGGTGGTTGCGGTGGCCAGCCGGCTTTTGACAAGGTGCCTCTGAAGTTCGAAGGCTGGGATCAGTTCCGTTTTGCGGAAGCCGGTTTCCGTGCCGTTCCGGGGGCAATCGTTCGTCGTTCGGCGTTCATCGCCCCGAACGTGGTTCTGATGCCAAGCTTCGTGAACGTTGGCGCGCGCGTTGATAGTGGCACCATGATTGACACCTGGGCGACCGTCGGGTCCTGCGCGCAGATTGGCAAGAATTGCCATATCAGTGGTGGCGCGGGCATTGGTGGCGTTCTGGAGCCTCTGCAGGCTGCTCCGGTCATTATTGAAGATGACTGCTTCATCGGTGCGCGTTCGGAAGTTGCTGAAGGCGTGATCGTGGAGAAGGGCTCTGTCCTGTCTATGGGCGTATTCATCGGTGCGTCCACGAAGATTGTGGATCGTGCGACGGGTGAGATTTTCATGGGCCGCGTTCCAGCTTACTCTGTCGTCATTCCAGGTACACTACCGCCGAAGGAGCCGGGTCAGCCATCTCTGGCCTGTGCCGTGATCGTTAAGCGCGTTGACGAGCGTACGCGCTCCAAGACATCCATCAACGAACTCCTGCGCGACTGAGACATGCCGACCCCATCTTTCCCAAGTGATCCTGTTGCTCTTGCTCAGGATCTGATCCGTTGCCAGTCCGTCACGCCTGCCGATGATGGAGCGCAGGCTCTTCTGGCCTCGGTACTGGAAGGGATGGGGTTTGAGGTCACGCATCTTCCTTTTGGACCAGAGGATGCGCCGACCCCGAATTTTTATGCCCGGATCGGGACGGGAAGTCCGTCTCTCTGTTTCGCAGGACATACGGATGTTGTTCCCCCCGGTGAGGGCTGGGCGCATGATCCGTTTTCTGCCGAAATCCATGATGGCCGCCTCTATGGGCGTGGCATTGCGGACATGAAGGGGGGCGTGGCCTGCTCGGTTGCAGCCATCGCACGCTTTCTGGAAAGCCGTCCGCTCAAGGGATCGATTTCTCTTCTTATTACGGGGGATGAGGAAGGTCCGGCGCATTTTGGCACGAAGCCCGTCATCGAATGGCTGGCGGCGCGGGGCGAAGTGCCGGATTTCTGCCTGCTGGGTGAGCCAACCAATCCTTCTGTTCTTGGTGATACCATCAAGATTGGCCGTCGCGGCAGCATGAATGCTGAAATTACCGTCCGTGGGGTGCAGGGGCATGTGGCCTATCCTCATCTGGCGGATAATCCTGTTCATCGGCTACTTGCCACTCTGACGGAGTTGACCGGACGTTGTCTCGATGAGGGGACGGAGTGGTTTTCTCCGTCGTCGCTTCAGGTCACGAGTGTTGATGTCGGGAACCTGGCGACGAATATTATTCCTGCTGATGCGCGGGCTCGCTTGAACATTCGATTCAATGACAGCCATACGGGAGCTGGTCTGGCGGACTGGATCCGGGACGTTGTAAGCCGTCATGCACCCGACGGCGATGTGAAGATCGCGATTAGCGGCGAGGCATTCCTGACGCAGCCGGGACCGGCTGTGAACTGTCTGGAACAGGCTGTTCAGGATGTGACGGGACGTCGCCCGAAGCTCGATACGGGGGGCGGAACATCCGATGCCCGCTTCATTTCGCAGCACTGTGCTGTTGCAGAGTTCGGTCTTGTGGGTGCCACCATGCACAAGCGGGACGAGCATGTTGACGTTTCGACCCTTGAAGACCTGACCCGCATTTACCTGACGTTCATGGAAAGATTTGGCCTGTGACCCCAGACCGCCCGAATGGTATGCCTCCAGCAGGGGGAATGAATGTTCCGCTTGGCGTGTGGCTTCTGGGGCGCGGCCGTGGGATCGGGATCAACTGTTTCGCGCCTGGTATGCAGCCGCTTATGGCGGCGTTGGCGCCGACTGTAGCGATTGCGCTGATCGGAATTTTTGGGGCGTTTTTTATGCCCGCAGAACAACGCGGGCTGCGGCTGACACAGGCGCTGGTGCAGTTGGTCTGCACGCTGCTTCAGCTTGTGGTATCCGAGCGCTATGCGGCCTATGCCGGGCGTAAGGGGCTCTGGTCCCGCTATGCAACGGCCTCGCTGTGGTGTGCTTGGCTGCCTCTGCTGATGATGATCATGGCCGAAGGTGTCATGCGAATGGTGATGCCGGGCAATGCGTCATCCCCTGCTGCTATTGCCGGGGTGGCAGCGGGCGTGCAGCTCTACAGTCTTTGGTTGACCTGGTATGTCACGCGCGTTGGTCTGATGATGACGGCGTTGCAGGCCGTCATCATGACTGTATTGCAGACATTGAGTGCTGTTGTTCTGTTCGGCCTGCTGTGGCTACTGCCACCGCATTACAATGCTCTGGTTGATCTGTTCGGGGGCGTTTGACGTCTTAGGCGAACGGATCTTCAGGGTAGCCGACGCCTGTCAGGCATAAGCCGTCTGGCGGGGATGTCGGCCCTGCGGCACAGCGGTTTTTCGCTTCTAGAATGTCCCGCATTTTTTCCGCTGGCCACTGGCGTGATCCGACCATGACGAGTGAGCCGACCATATTCCGGACCTGATGGTGCAGGAAGGATCGGGCTTGTGTATCGACAAGGACGAGGTCACTCTCACGGTGGATTTTTAAGACATCCAGAGTACGGACCGCGCTTTTGGCCTGGCAGGCGATGGCCCGGAAGGATGTGAAATCGTGCGTTCCGAGCAGGAAATTCGCACCGTCCTGCATGAGATCCACGTCCAGAGGTCGCTTGACGTGCCACACATGGTTTTCCTGCAAGGCGGGGCGTGCCTGACGGTTGAGGATGGTAAACCGGTAGCTGCGCCACGTCGCGGAGAAGCGGGCGCTCCAGTCCAGACTGACGGGCGCGGCCTGAAGCACAACGACAGGGTGAGGCTTGAGATAATATCCCATGCCATCACGGATCTGACGGCCATTGATCGGGGCATCCGCCGGGAAATCGAGATGGATCACCATGCCGGAGGCGTGGACGCCTGCATCCGTGCGCCCTGCTGTAATGCTGGAGACGGCACGGCCGCCGACCAGTTTTGAGGCTGCTGCCTCAATCAGGGTCTGGATGGAGAGGCCGTCTTTCTGGCGCTGCCAGCCGACGTAATTTGTGCCGTCATATTCAATCTTCAGTGCCCAGCGCGCGATGTCGTCCTCAGCCAAGGCGGGTCCCCTTCGGGACGGCTTGTCCTCGTACGAAATCGCTGGCGTTCATCATGCTGCGTCCAGGTTTCTGAATGCGCTCGATGCGGAGCGCGCCGGTGCCGCAGGCAATCGTCAGAGCGTCATCAATGGCCGTCCCCGCGTCGGAGCCGGACTGTTCAGGCACGGGTGTTGCGGCACCAATCTTGAGCACCACATCATCCAGTGTCGTGAATGCGCCGGGCCATGGGGTCAGACCACGGATCTGACGGTCGATGTCCTCGCAACTGCGGGACCAGTCGATCCGCCCGTCCTCGCGTTTGAGCATGTGCGCGTAGGTCACGCCTTCTTCAGGCTGGGGTGCGGCAAGAGGCTGTTCCTGCAAGGCGCGAACGATCAGGCGTCCACCGATTTCCGCCAGACGGTCATGCAGCGTGCTGGCCGTGTCTGAAGCACTGATGGGGGTGGCTTCTTCAAGCAGCACGGCACCGGTGTCGAGGCCCTCATCCATTTGCATGATCGAGACGCCGCTCTGGCTGTCTCCCGCAACGATGGAAGACTGGATTGGTGAGGCACCACGCCAGCGGGGAAGAAGGCTGGCATGGATGTTCAGGCAGCCGAGACGGGGCGCATCGAGCATGGCCTTGGGCAGGATCAGTCCGTAAGCCGCGACGACCGCAGCATCGGCATTGAGCGCGGCAAAAGCTTCGTGCTCTGCCACGTCCTTGCGGACGCGTGCAGGCGTACGAACTTCAATTCCGGCAGCTTCCGCCGCTTCATGGACAGGCGAGCGGCGCACGGCCTTGCCGCGCCCTGCCGGGCGGGGAGGCTGTGTATAGACCGCAACGATCTCGTGTCCTGCGGCCATGAGGGCATGCAGGGCCGGGACCGCGAAATCCGGCGTACCCATGAAGATCAGACGCATCGGTGATTAACGCCTTCCCAGCTTCTGCTCTTTGGCGAGGCGGCGCATGATCATGTTGCGCTTGAGCGTGGACAGATGATCCACGAACAGGACGCCATCCAGATGATCCATTTCATGCTGGATGCAGGTCGCCAGAAGGCCATCCGCATCCCGCTCGATGATCTCGCCAGCAAGGTCACGGTAACGGACGCGGATCGATTCGGGGCGGATCACTTCGGCATACTGGTTCGGCAGGGAGAGGCAGCCTTCTTCCCGGACGGCCATCTGCTCGGAATCCGTGACGATTTCCGGATTGATCAGAACCATCGGCTCGCGGGGCGCATCTTCCTCGGCGACATCCACGAGGGCAAAGCGCATGCCAAGGCCGACCTGCGGCGCGGCGAGGCCGATGCCGGGGGCCTTGTACATGGCGGAAAACATGCCTGGAAGCTGCTCACGCAGGAACGCCATGTCTTCCGCGCGCACTTCGCGGGCGACCTGACGCAGCACGGGGGCCGGGGCAATCAGGATCGGGGTCGGGGGCACCGCATCGATGCCGGACAGGAAATCGAATTCGCTCATGCTCTGCGATGTAGCGAGGGTGAGGCTTTTGTGCCAGTCCTGAGGGGCATTTCCCAAGGCAGAACTTGCATCTTTGGGGTGCTCCACCATATCCTGTGCTGATGTCAGGTGCCTCATGGAGGGTCTGATGCCCATTGTCTCGCTCATGGAGGAGGCTCAAGCCCTATGTCCGGTCGTCTGTTTACGTCACCCATGTTTCTTGGTTTCGATCATCTTGAGCAGATGCTTGAGCGCGCGTCCAAATCTACGTCCGACGGTTATCCGCCCTACAACATCGAACAGCTGAGCCAGACAGCCCTGCGGATCACGCTGGCTGTGGCGGGGTTCGTGATGGACGATCTTCAGATCACGCAGGAAGACAACCAGCTTGTGATCCGTGGTCGCCAGACAGATGACAGTCAGGGCCGCGTGTTCCTCCATCGTGGGATTGCTGCACGGCAGTTCCACAAGGCGTTCGTTTTGGCGGAAGGCATCGAAATTGGTGGGGCTTGGCTTGATAACGGCCTGCTGCATATCGATCTTCTGCGTCCCGAGCCGGAAGTTCGGGTAAAGCGGATTGCCATCACGCAGGGCCGCCGGACGGCAGGCACGCCTCAGACCGTGCAGCACGAAGTCGTTCCACCCGTGGTCAAGCCACGCCGGACACGACCGGTGCGCGATCTTGACGACGAATAAGCCGTTTTTTGACAGTGTGTATGTTTCAACCTGACTGGCGCCAGAGAAGCCCACAGGTTTCAGTAAGGATCAGGAATTGAACAATCCGTTCGAAAACAGTGATGGGCACGAAGAGGCGCTCCCGGCAGATCTGAGGCGGATCACGGGACCACAGCTTCGTACGCTGGGCATGTCCCAGCTCGCCTATGTGAGATCCGTCATGCATGACGGTGAGCTGATGGTGGCAATCCATGCTGCCGATGGCACACCCATGGCCGTGGCAGATGACGAGGAGAGCGCCATGGACGCGATCCTCGAACATGAAATGATTCCTACTCTTCTTCAGTAAGGTTTAGGCGTGAGCACCAATCCCGACATTACCCGTCATCTTGAAGAAAACCGTCTGGCCGGTGTCGTGACCCATAACGGTCTGGCTTATCTGGCCGGGCAGGTCGCGGATGACGCCACGCTGGATACGGAAGGCCAGACAGCTGACATTCTGCGCCAGATCGATGCACTTCTGGCGGATCTGGGTACGGACAAGACGCGTATCCTGTCTGTTCAGATCTTCCTGACCGATATCAACGAGATCGGGAATATGAACAAGGCCTGGGATGTGTGGCTGGATAAGGGGCACAAGCCTGCCCGTGCTACCGTCGAAGCCAAGCTGGCTGATCCGGAATGGCGGGTGGAAATTACGGCGATTGCTGCCCTGCGCTGAACAGAAAGCAGCGCCTCTCAATAAAAATGCGGTACGGCCGACGAGGGCTGTACCGCTTTTTTTTGTTTCTCCGGGACCATTCAGATCCCAACCTAAGCGTTATTCAAACGTCCCAGAGACGGAGACAACTGCAGCGAAGCCTGTGCCGACGCTATAGGTTGGCTGGGACGCGGAGAGTGTTTTGCCATAGACGCCGCGTGTTGTTGTGGCGTTGCCAGAGAAGCCGTTGACCTGTGCCAGATAGTGACTGTCCCCGACATTCATGAGGCTCAGCATGGCTTTCGGGCGGACCCGACCAATTTTCGGAAGGTAGCGACCCAGTGAAATATCGGACGTGATGTAGGATGGAATGGATTGGTCGTTCATCAGCGTTGCGTACTGGGAGTCCGTATAGCGCAGGTTGACGTTCGCGAAATTAGTACCGTCGTCGTAGGTTAGGCCCAGAGCGCCGGTGAATTTTGGGGATGCGACTTCCTGCTTGCCCTTCGTGCGGAGATAGTCGCCCTGATAGGCGATGTTGTTGCCGACACGCGTATGCATGAACTGCCCGGACGCATAGGCGCTGATATGGTGCCAGGGACGCGTTGAAATTTCAGCCTGCACGCCTTGTGCACTTTCGCCACCCGCGTCGATCGGCTGGCTGATCATGATGGTGGAGTTGGGGAGATACGAGACGCTGGTGATCTGGTGATGCGTCAGGTTGTAATTGAACAGCGCCACGTTCAGCATGATATCGCCCGAATGGCGGTACCCGATTTCCTCGCCGATCATGTATTCCGGCTGAAAATTAGCCAGCGGAAGTGAAACAGCATTCGCGCTTGTGAAGCTGTAAACCGGAACCTGTGCTTGGAAGGAAGACGGTGCGCGGTAGCCGGTCGTGCCGTTCACGTAAATCTGGTTTTTCGGATCAAACTGGTAGCTGATCAGGACCTGAGGGATGGGAACAAACATGTTCTCCACGGACTTGAAATTGGCTCCTGGCAGATCCTGACTGAAGCTGCGGGAGATCATGTTGGCACGCAGGCCTGCGTCGATGGTCAGGCGGTCATGGAAGAGTTTGACCTGGTCTTCCAGGCCGATGGCGTTCAGTTGCTGGAAGCCATTGATGTTGTACTGACTGACAGACACGTTGTTGAAGGCCGTCAGGTAGCCGTTATTTTCCGTGTACTGACCGGATGCGTTGACCGGATAATGGTTCTGATATTCGGTATGAACCGCATAGGAATACCAGTAGGAGAGCTTCAGCGTGTTGAAGCCGCGATGCCATGCCCCCACCAGATTGATGCCGCTGGACGTCTGGACCCATGGGTGAATACTGATGGCCGTAACATTCCCTGTCTGGCCTTCATACCCGTTCAGGGATGAATATTGCTGGGTGCCAACATAGCCGTTGGATGCCGGAATATTGACGCCGTAATTATTGGGACCAAATGTCTCGATGGCATAGGGTTCTGCATCAAGCGTCAGGCCATGTCCGAAATCGAAATGGTTTTTCAGCGCCCCTACCACGGCATTCGTTGCCTTGGTGTTGAGCTTGTAATAGAGCGTGTCGCCCTTCGTATATGTTGCGTGCGTGTTGTAGCCAGTGCCGTATGTTTTCCACTGTGCCAGCGTCGGGTAGAGCCATTCGGTCTGGTTGGCTTTGTTATATCCAAAAATCAGTTCGGAACTGCTTTTGGGAGCCCAGCGCTTTTCGATGGCGGCGTCCACATGCCAGCGATCCATTTGGCCCGGACCGCGCCAGAGGTTGGCGCTGGAATAAGAGCCGGATGCAAAAGCCCGAACGCCACTATGCCCGATTTCACCCGTATCGAAGCGGACGAACTCTTTGTTTGTGCTGTGTGTGCCGCCAGAGGCTTCGGCATAGGCTGTCATTTTGTCTGCGGGGTGGCGAAGGGACAGTGTCATCTGAGCGCCATCGGCGTTATAAACTGGCGCTGTGAGATCTGATGATCCTTGGCTAACCGAGACAGATCCCAGGTTCTCGTTATCGACCATGGCGGACGTATAAGCGCCATAGGTGAATGGATCGGCGAGAGGAATGCCTTCATACACCATGCCGATCTGCGTCTGATCCAGACCGCGGATATGAATGGTCTCTGCCGTTGTGCTCAACGGTCCTTCGTTAGTGGCCTGCACGCCGGGGAGGCTGGATGCCAGAACGCCGGGCGTAACGGTCGGGGCCTGTTTGGAAATATACTCCTGAGTGACGGCGCTGATGGTTTTGGCTTCCGTATGATGCACCATCATTCCACCGCCCAATACCCGGCGGCTGGCATGGATGCTCATGCTCTCTGCTGAATGGCCTTCCAGATCATGAGGATGGGGAGCTTTCGGTGCGGCTTTTGGAGCGGGGGCAACAGGCGTCTGTTTGATCTGATTTTTTCCGGTGTGATGGACGCGGGCTTGAGCCGGACCGGTGCTGCAGACCAATGCTGGAACGAGTGCTGAGGCACAAAGCAGATAAAAAGAACGTCTTTTGCAGGAAGGCATCGTTATTCCATCACACGGCACGTTTGGCCTGGGGCCGCCTCCCGGAAGAAGGCACGGGTGGAACTACGGACGCTTCCGGATCATTTCAAAGGATGTTTTTATGACTGTGGAATGAAAAAAATAAGTCATCATCATAAAACGTTCAAAATATTACGGTTGTCATATGTCCTGGAGTGCCCTGTCATCGCGCCGCTTCTGACAAATGGATGACGTCACATGAACCGCTTCGCGTACGGACTGTTTTTTTCTTTTCTTGGCCTTTCATCTACTGCTTTTGCCGAGGGGATTCCGAATGATTTACACCTGAATCAGGTTCAGATTATTGGAACCCACAACAGTTATCGGACGGATATTTCGCCTGCTACGTTGAAATGGCTCCAGGCTGTGTCCCCGAAAGCCGCAGAAGCGCTGGATTACAAGCACACAACATTGGATCGACAGCTTGATGGCGGTGTTCGTCAACTCGAAATCGATATTTATGCCGATACTCAGGGCGGCCAGTACAGTCACCCGAAGGGACCAGAGTGGGAACGTAAAAGCGGCATTACCCCCGATACTGATCCGGCGTCTGCTGCTGCCATGCAAGGTACTGATTTCAAGGTCATGCATATTGTGGACATTGACCAGCACTCGAACTGCGAGCCTTTCAGCAAATGTCTTCAGATCATTCGGAAGTGGTCAGACGATCATCCTGAGCATTTCCCGATCTTTATTGATATTGAAACAAAACAGGACATTCCGTTTAAAAGTGATAAGCTGACTTTTACGGTTCCTGAGACATTTACGCCTGCAACCTATGATCGTCTGGACAGGGAAATCACGGATATTATCGGTCGTGATCATCTTCTGATTCCTGATGATGTTCGGGGGACGGCCTCTTCGGTCAATGAGGCGATCCGAACGAAAGGCTGGCCGACACTGGCGTCTGCGCGCGGCAAGATCATCTTCGTACTGGATCGTCCTCAGGATACGGCCCGTTATGTGTTGAACCACTCGGGTCTAAAAGGGCGCGTTTTGTTCACGAATGGCCGACCGGGTGATCCGGATGCGGCTTATACGGAGGTCAATGAAGGGTTTGCAGGCCAGAAAGGAGCGTCTTTTGATAACGCTGAGGCTGCCCGGAAAATCCCGGAACTGGTGCGACAGGGTTATCTCGTGCGGACACGAGCAGATGCCAACACGATTGAGGCGCGCCAGAATGATCTGAGCCGCCGGGAGGTCTCTTTCAAGAGCGGTGCCCAGATCATCAGCACCGATTATCCGGCTATCGAGCCTGCGCAGTGGCATGATTACAAGGTGCAGTTTGCCAATCAGGCAGTTGCTCGATGCAATCCGGTCAATGCGCCCAAGGACTGTCATGACGGCGCATTGATTAAGGACTGAATTTTTCAGGTTCGCAGATTATGAAGGGCGAGCAGATGCTCGCCCTTTTTTTGTAGATCAGAGTGTGGCGTCGAACACGACGTGTTCTGCCGTTTCGTCGCCGCTTTTCATGCAGTACGCCGCGAACATTGCAATCACGACGAAGCATCCCATCGGCACAATATAGGCAAGCTGCATGTTTCCGCCGGTAGCGTCTGAGATGTAGCCTTGCAGAAGCGGGAGAATGCCGCCGCCACTGATGCTCATCACCAGAATGGAGCCGCCATATGCGCGGTCATGACCAAGTTCATCGACCGTCAGGCCGTAGATGGTTGGCCAGCAGGGGCCGAGCAGTCCACTGACGAGGATGGCCGCGTACACAGCCGTGAAGTCATGCACCATCACCGCATAGCCTAAGGCAACGATGCAGAGCAGGCTGTATACAAACAGAACCCGCGCCGGCCGTGCGTGCCGCATGAAGAAGTTGGCTACCAGCTTTCCGATAAAGAACGCACAGAATGAGGCGATCAAGTACACTGAGGCTTGTCGTTCGTTGATGTGCCCCAGACGCATGGAGAGGCGGATGATGAAGCTCCACACCCCAACCTGAGCGCCGACATACAGAAACTGTGTCAGGATACCGAGGACGAAGCGCTTATTAGCGAACAGACGTTTGAGAGCCCCGGTCGTATCCAGTTCGTGGCTACGCTGCTGATCACGTCCTTTGCAGGCCGGATAACGTGTCACGCCGATGGCGATCATGACGACCAGCAGCACCCCGAGGATATAGATGTACGGCTCAAGAGTGGCGTGGATCATGCCAAGCTGATGCTGCCAGGCCTGAGCGGCTGGCATGGCGGAAAGCTGCTCACGAGACAGATCGCCATCCTTGAAAATCAGATAGGCGCCCATGCTGGACCCGAGAATGGCGCCAATTGGCTGAAACGCGCTGGCAAAGTTCAGGCGATGCGTTCCGCGTCCCGGAGGGCCGAGCAGGGTGCAATAGGTATCGGCCGCAGTTTCAATGAAGACCAATCCGGCTGCGACGACAAAAAGAGCGATGAAAAAGATCTGGTATGTCGCGAAGTGAGCGGCGGGGAAGAACAGGCAGCAGCCGATCAGGTATAGGAACAGCCCCAACTGGATGGACCATTTGTAGCTGAAACGCTTGATGATCATGCCTGCTGGAATGCCGAGCACGAAATAGCTGATGTAGAATGAGAACTGCACGAGGGCGGACTGGAAATCCGACAGCATGAAGGCTTTACGGAACTGCCCGATCAGCACGTCATTGAGGCTCATTGCACAGCCCCAAAGGGAGAACAGACAACAGAGCAGCCCAAAGGCCAGCAATGGTGTGCGGTTCAGGTAAAAGCCGTCCGGAAGCTGGACGATAGGATCAGGCTTGGCCACGGATTGCCTCATGGAAGTAAATTGAGCGCTAAAGATAAAAGAGAATTGGTGTTTTCTGAGGTGGGTCAGAGGAGCTTCATTGTCCCGCATATCACATAAATAACATCATATATCGATATTTATATCATTTTCAATGTTCTTTAAGGGGTAAAATATCACATTGATTGGAGGGAGCAGACTTGTGGCCTTTTTCTGGTCTTTACACTTTCATTCTATCGCGGCACTCTTTGTTTCAAAAAGTAACGTGAAAGAGTGGCTGATGACACGTCGGGAAAAAGTTCTGAGTCTGCTACTGATGGCTTCTCTCGGCGCTTTGGGCGGTGTGCTGATAACGCCAACCCTTCAGAGATCAGGGCTTTTCGGAAGATCTCAAGCGGCCAACACGCCTTCCATTCTTGACAACGGGTTGAATGTACCCGGTCGGCCTGAGGTAGAGACGGGTTCTGATGTAAAGCAGGATGAGCAGGCTCTGCGGAAAGATCTGGAAGTTTTCCCTTATCCTGTTCCTCCGAAGCCTCCTAAACGGATGTCCGTGGAGTTGAGGAGTGATGAATTTTACGCCTCGGAAGTTCCTTATTATGCCATTGGTTACAATGATATTTCTCTGAATGGCCTTGAGGCCGCGGCGGCTGAACAGAACCACAGGCGGCGTGTCTTTCGGCATGATCTGAACTTTGGAGCGTATTCCATCCCGTTACCGCCGGGGGACTGGACGACGCTTTCAACGGTTCTGGAAAGGCCTGCTGCGGACGGAACGGTGAGGCGTGGGGCTTTTCTCGCGCGTATGGATGGTCATGAGCCGACCGGCTATGTGCTGGTACGGTCAGGGGAAAGTTTGACGCCTCTTCAGCCCAATTCGAACTGTGCCTATGTGCGGCGTTATGCACGGGGTGTCTTGCAAAAGCCGCAGGATGGGCAGGAGGAGTGCTGGTTCATCAACAGGGTCGCTTTTGCCTATTCGGAATGGGATCTGGACAAAGCTCCGCTGCCTTTGCTGATTGGGAAAAGAGCCATCAGTCAGAACAAGGATCATTTTCCGTCCACAATTGTTGGCGCGACTTATTTCCGGGCGATGGGTAAAGCCTGGGAGGAAGTGACATATTTTTTTGATACAGATGCGAACGATGTCCAGATGCTTGGGGTGTCGGATGTCTGGGCCCCGTGGAACATTGGGAGCAACCGTTCGCTCCAGCATTTTGTCATTCGGGATGCCGACTGGCTGAAAAAGGTTATTCCCGTCATTCGGGACAATTCCGCACATGATTTGACGTCTCAGGTCTATGACGCCATGAACGAAGGTGTACCTGAGTAAGATTTTCTGGGGTTCCGCCCATGCGGGGATAAGGGTAAGTCCCGACGGCCATTTATTCCCGCTTCCAGCTCCCCGAGGACCCATGATTCGTCTCGATAATATCAGCAAGCATAACGGCCAGCGCGTCATCTTCATCGAGGCTTCGGCCGCTCTGCTGAAAGGCGAAAAGGTGGGGTTGGTGGGGCCGAACGGTGCGGGTAAGTCCACGCTGTTTCGTCTTATCACGAAGCAGGAAGAGCCTGATGAGGGCAATGTCCTGACGGATCGTGGTGTGACCATCGGGTTTTTCAGTCAGGATGTGGGTGAGATGTCCGGCCATAGTGCCGTGGCTGAAGTCATGAATGGTGCGGGGGCCGTTTCGGAAGTTGCGTCAGAGCTGGTCGAACTGGAAGCGGCCATGGCGGACCCGGAGCGCATGGATGAGCTGGACAGCATCATCGAGCGCTTCGGTGAAGTGCAGAGCCGGTTTGAGGATCTTGGCGGATACGCGCTGGACGGGAAGGCCCGTGAGGTTCTGCATGGTCTTGGCTTCAGCCAGGAAATGATGGATGGCGATGTTGGGCGCCTGTCTGGTGGTTGGAAAATGCGTGTGGCTCTGGCCCGCATTCTTCTGATGAAGCCTGACGTGATGCTGCTTGATGAGCCGAGCAACCATCTTGATCTGGAAAGTCTGATCTGGCTGGAGCAGTTCCTGTCCGGTTATGACGGCGCTCTGCTCATGACGTCTCATGACCGTGCCTTCATGAACCGCATCATCAACAAGGTGATCGAGATTGATGGCGGAAACCTCACAACCTATTCCGGCGACTATGAGTTCTATGAAGAACAGCGCGCCCTGAACGAGAAGCACCAGCAGGCGCAGTTCGAACGTCAGCAGGCCATGCTGGCGAAGGAAATCAACTTCATCGAACGCTTCAAGGCCCGTGCGTCTCATGCCGCACAGGTTCAGAGCCGTGTGAAGAAGCTGGACAAGATCGACCGTGTCGAGCCGCCGAAGCGTCGTCAGGCCATGAGCTTTGAATTCGCGCCTGCACCACGGTCTGGAGATGTGGTGGTCAACATTCAGGGTGTGGACAAGCGCTATGGCAGCCGCACGATTTATGACGGGCTGGATCTGATGATCCGCCGTCGGGAACGCTGCTGCATCATGGGGGTGAACGGTGCGGGCAAGTCCACGTTGTTGAAGCTGGTGACGGGGACGACTGAGCCCGATGCAGGAACGGTCACGATCGGAAGCAACGTCAAGGTTGGTTACTTCGCCCAGCATGCCATGGACCTTCTGGATGGTGACAAGACCATCTTCGAGACGCTGGAATATGCTTTCCCACAAGCCAATCAGGGAGCGTTGCGCTCGCTGGCGGGTGGCTTTGGTTTTTCGGGCGATGAAGTGGAAAAGAGCTGTCGGGTTCTGTCTGGTGGCGAAAAGGCGCGTCTGGTGATGGCGCTGATGCTGTTCGATCCGCCGAATTTCCTTGTGCTCGACGAACCGACCAACCATCTGGACATGGCCACCAAGGAAATGCTGATTACGGCCCTTGCGGATTATGATGGCACGATGCTGTTCGTTTCCCATGATCGTCACTTCCTGGCCGCGCTTTCCAACCGCGTTCTGGAACTGACGCCTGAGGGTATTCACCAGTATGGCGGTGGATATTCGGAATATGTGGCGCGTACTGGGCAGGAAGCTCCGGGGCTTCACTGAGGGCGGTACTTAAACGTGGCAGACCGGGAAAGTGCTTTCTGATCGAAGCGTTCTGTCACAGCGCTTTGTGAAAATGCTGGACAGGTGGGCTCATTCCACCTGTCTGACAGCGTCAGAGATGCAATCCGAAGCGCGGTCCGATCCACGTCATTGCACCATACAAGGCAATCGTCAGGCAGCAGCCGAGAGCTAGGGAGATCCAGAAATCATACCCATGCCGTAGCAGGACCGGGATCAACAAAAACATGGGTAATGATGGTATGACATACCAGAATGTCGCCTCGGCATGGGCGGCCATATTCGCGGGGTCGGGTTTGTCGTTCCACAGCCAGATCATGCCTAGTACCGAAACGAGCGGCAGAGAGGCAATAAGTGCGCCAAAGCCTGGATAACGTCGGGCTAGCGTGGACGCGGTGGCGATCAGTATTCCGGAAATCAGGGCTTTTATGGCGAGATGCAGCATGGAGCAGACCCTAACGGCCAATAAGGCAAGAAGCTATCAGGACGTTTTCTTCAACCGGCGTCTCTGGCTCGATTTTGCGATGCCCAGACCTTCGCGGTATTTCGCAACGGTCCGTCTCTGAATGGCAAAGCCCTCTTTTTGAAGCAGGGTTGTCAGGGCATCGTCTGATAAAATGTCGTCTCCTTCTCCGGCAACGAGCGCGCGCAGACGGTGCTGAATGGCGCTGGCACTTTGAACGGAGCCGTCACTGGCCTGAAGGGCTGTTGAGAAGAACATGCGAAGTGGCACGATGCCGCGTGGCGTATCCATGTATTTGCCGTTCACGACGCGGCTGATCGTGCTTTCGTGCACGTCTGTTGTTGTCGCGAGCTCACGCATGGTGAGGGGGCGGAGGGCAGAGATTCCGTCTTCAAAGAAAGCGGCCTGCTGACGGATGATTTCTGCCCCGACTTTCAGAATGGTCTGGCGACGCATCTCCAGCGCCCGGATGACGGCGCTTGCTTCACTGGCATAGGTCTGGAGTTGCCGTCCTGCCTTTGAGTTGCTGTCGATGTGCCGTTGAATATCCGTGTCCACATGGCAACGAGGCAGGGCGCGATGGTTGAATGTCAGGCGAAAACCGTCTCCGTTCCTGCGGACGATCAGATCGGGCTGGATCGGGGGTACGGAATGTCGTGGATCGAAACCGGGGCGGGGATTGAGAGCCTGAATTTCTGCCAGCATATCGAGCAGATCATCCTGCTCAAGCTGACATTTCTGTCGCAAAATCCGCCAGTCACGCCTCGCCAGAAGGTCCAGATTGGCCAGCAGGATTTTCATGGCGGGATCGAGCCGACCACAGCGTTCCAATTGCACAGCCAGACATTCTTCCAGAGAGCGGCAGAACAGGCCGGTAGGGTCCAGTCGCATCAGGATGTGTCGAATGGATTCCAGATCGGCTGTTTCCATGCCGAGAGCACGGGCGATGTCGGAAATGGGCTCGGGCAGACGTCCTGCATCGTCGAGGCTGGCCAGAAGATAGAGTGCGGCGGCACGATCCTGGTGTTCAGGAAAGGTCAGGTGGATCTGGCTGCTTAGATCGTCATGGAGGGAAGGGCCGGGGGTTGCTGCTTCAGGTTGTTCCGCCCCTGACGTGAAACGATCCGGATCGTCGTCATGGTAATCGGGCGTTTCACCGGGTTCCGGCAGCGCGACCGTGTCGGTTGGCTCAAGAACGAGCAGGGGGTTGAGTTCTGCAATTTGCTGGAGGGATTGCGTCAGTTCCTGATGGCCGAGTTGCAGCATCGCAATCGCCTGACGCAATTGTGGCGTCATGACGAGCGACTGCGACTGGCGCTGTATCAGACCGGGACTGAGCATCCCGTCAGATTAGAGCGAGAAGTTCTCTCCAAGATAGACCCGGCGCACATCTTCGTTTGCGACGATGGCTTCCGGGGTGCCTTCCATCAGAACCTGACCGCCGTGCATGATGTAGGCGCGGTCAATGACTTCAAGCGTTTCGCGGACGTTATGGTCCGTAATCAGCACGCCGATGCCACGATCCTTGAGGTGGGACACAAGATCGCGAATTTCACCCACGGCGATTGGGTCAATACCGGCCAGAGGCTCATCGAGCAGGATGTAGTTCGGCTGGCTGGCCAGAGCGCGGGCGATTTCCAGACGACGACGCTCACCGCCAGATAGCGCCAGAGACGGGGAACGGCGAAGATGCGTGATGCCGAACTCGGCCAGAAGGCCGTTCAACATGGTTTCGCGCTTTTCAGGATCGGATTCGATCACTTCCAGCGCCGCCATGATGTTCTGTTCGACGTTCAGTCCACGGAAAATGCTGGCTTCCTGCGGCAGGTAGCCGACGCCAAGACGGGCGCGGCGATACATCGGAAGCTGCGTGATATCTGCGCCATCCAGCGTGATGGACCCCGTGTCTGGCTGAACCAGCCCCACGATCATGTAGAAGCTGGTAGTTTTACCTGCACCGTTCGGGCCAAGCAGGCCAACGGCTTCACCGCGCTGCACCTGAAGTGAGACGTTCTTGACGACGGCGCGCTTCTTATAGGTCTTGCCAATACCGCTGGCGACAAGGCCCGTTTGAAGCACGGAAGCTGTGGAAGATGTCTCGGTCACTTTGGGGCCTGGCTGCTGTTGGCTTCGTTGGGAACGACAAGTCCCTGAATAGGAGAGTCCGATCCTGGCAGCATCGTGGCAATCCCGGTTTTCATGTTCACGATGGCCTGCGAGCCGTTGTTCTGGTTCTGGCCCTGTGTCACGTGAACATGGCCGATCAGGCGGGCAATCTGCGTCGCGAAAACATAGACGCCACGGTCGCCGGTCGCGGTCTGTGTCTGTGTGCGCAGGACGACATGGCCCCAGCCGTAGGCGCGATCCAGCTTGGACGATCCGCCACCAAGGGGATTACTGCCTGTATTGGCGGGCTGTGGCTGGTCAGCGGGGGCTGGCGAATCCGGGGCACTGAAGGAGACCAGAACGTCTGCCTTGACCTGCTTGCCATCATTGGTCGTGACGGTTGCATCCCCGCGGCCGACGGACATGCGGGTCTTGGAATGATATTCCATGACGTCCCGTGCAGTCAGAACATCCTGTGGCGTCGTAAGCTTCAGGTGCTTGCCCGTCATGACCATGACGGCCTGATCCATGTCGTACAGGGCGTGATCGCCCCAGCCCTGATCCGTCTGATTGTAGATATGGACGTTCCCGCGTGCCTCGATGCGATAAAGTTCGAGAGAGCCTCCCATCGGGTCAGCTTCGCCGCTCTGACCATTTGCTGGTGGCGGAGGTGTTGGCTGGCCGTCGGGCGCTGTCTTTTTACGGAGATATCCGATGAGTGTATCGGCATCGACCGTCACATCACCACGGACGGCGCGGGCGCCTCCTGTCAGGGTGACGGTCTGGGCGTTGCGATCGTAGATTTCTTCGTTTTTCCAGAACAGTTTGACGGCCTCGCCATGCGACATGTCCAGCCCGTCCGCATAGGCGGCGGGAGTGGCTGCGGTCGCGAGAAGAAGTCCTGCAATGGGAAGCAGTCGGCTGATGCGGCTCATCATTTCTCTGTCTTGGCTCCTTCCTGCCGGAGGCGGGCCGCCGGGGAAGGGGGACCGTTATCATCATTGCGGACCGTCAGACCCGGCCCTGTAAACTGCATGATACCCGCATGCTGGTCCAGGAAATAGCCCTGAGCATCCTGCGTGCCAAATGGTCCTTCTGCGTGGACCCAGTCCCGGGAAGCAATCACGTCCTGTTTCAGGTCCATGTCTGCGGAGGGACCGTTCATGAGTGTGCCGTCATCGCGATACAGGACGACGTTGTCATCAAGGTTCAGGGTCTGCTCGTGCTGCATGTAAACGCCGCGATCGGCCTTGATATGAGCCCAGGAATTGCCCGCAAGCTCAATATCTGCCACGGGATCGATCAGATCCACCCGGTCCGGGCCCTGCTGATGAGTGGTGCGGGCCGTGATCATGTAGAGATGGTTATGTGCGTCCAGTCCGCGATAGATGGCATTTTCCATATTGCCGCTTTCGACGCGCAGGCGAGCCATTTCCTTCAGGGCCGCACGATTCTGGTTCACGAGGTGGGAGATCTCGGGCCAGGCGGCAATCGAACTGAGCAGAACAAGGGCCAGACCGGGGAGCGCCCATTTGGCGAAGCCTAGCAGGGACCGCCTGCGGGCGAGTTGCTCGGCATTCGGGGCGGTGCGAACCCTGTCAAAAGCCGCGCGGCGGAGGGCATCGAGCTTCGCCAGACTCTCGCTGCGGTTCTCGGCGAAATCGTCACGCTGTGGGCGCTTGTCGTCCTGAGGTGTGTTCATGACAGGCCGGCCCGTAGAAGATCATGCAGGTGAATGATGCCCTGTGGTCGCCCATCTTCGCCCACGACGAAAAGACTTGTGATGGGTTTGGAGCGTGCATTCATAAGAAGCAGGACGTCCTGTGCCAGAGTCGTGGGGGTGGTCGTGATCGGTGACCGGTTCATCACTTCTTCAGCCGTTGTCGCATCGAGATCACGGTGCAGGGCACGGCGAAGATCCGCATCCGTGATGAGGCCGCAGAGGACACCTGCGTCGTCTGTAACACCCATGCACCCGAAAGCCTTGCGTGTCATCTCCAGAATAACCGACCGGAGTGAGAGGCTGGTCTTCCCGAGAGGCAAAGCCTCCCCGGTGTGCATCAGTTCCCGCACTGGCCGTAATCTGGCGCCCAGGCGACCACCGGGATGGAAGGTCTGAAAATCATTGGCGGTAAAGCCACGTTTTTCGAGGAGCGCAATGGCCAGCGCGTCGCCCAGAGCAAGCTGGAGAAGTGTGCTGGTCGTTGGAGCTAGCCCCATGGGGCAGGCTTCTCTGGCTTTTGGAAGCACGAGCGCAATTTCCGACGCACGGGCGAGCGCGGATGTTTCAACGGAGGTTATCGCAATCACGCCCAGCTTTTTATGGGCGGCGTATGCCAGAATTGCGGCAAGCTCGGCAGTTTCTCCAGAATTGGACAGGGCCAGAATCAGGTCGCCCGGTGCCACCATGCCCAGATCCCCATGAGAGGCTTCGGCAGGATGCACAAAAAGGGAGGGGGTGCCGGTGGAGGCTAGAGTGGCTTGGATCTTGCGCCCTATATGTCCGGATTTGCCAATACCCGTGACAATCAGACGACCAGCGCAGTTCAGAATACGGTCCACAGCCTGCGTGAAGGCAGATCCGAGCGAGGACTGAAAGGCCGCTTCCAGCGCCTCAAGGCCCTGACGTTCCGCTGCAAGAGTGTGCAGGGCTGAGGGAAGGGGCGAGACAGCGTGGCAGGTCATGATTTCGGAGCCGGACTGTGATTAGGCGCGGTGCGCGAAAATATCGGGATCTGTATATCCCAGAAGGTCCAGACGGGCGCGGGCAGATAGAAAATCAAAGCAGGACTGCGCCAGTTCACGGCGGTTTTCACGGATCAGCATGGCTTCCAGTTTCTCCCACAGAGCGTGCAGATGTAGCACGTCAGACGCAGCATAGCGCATCTGGTCGTCCGTGAGGACGTCTGCGCCCCAGTCAGAACTCTGCTGGTGCTTGCTCATCTCTACGCCGAGCAGATCGCGGCACAGATAGGCGAGGCCATGGCGATCCGTGAAGGTATAGACCAGCCGCGCGGCAATCTTGGTGCAAATGACGGAAGAAATGGTGATACCCAGAGCGTGCTGGAGAACGGCCACATCAAAGCGTGCGAAGTGCATCAGCTTGATGAGGGAGTCATCCGACAGAAGAGCCTTGAGATTGGGGCAGTCATAACCGCGCCCACCCATGGAAACGGGTTTGATCTGCACAAGATGCGCTTCACCGTCACCGGCGGAAAGCTGCACGAGGCAGAGACGATCTCTGTGGGGATTGAGACCCATGGTCTCGGTATCGATGGCGACAACAGGGCCAATATCAAAATCGTCCGGCAGGTCGCCGTCATGAAGATGGATGGCGTTCTGCTGGCTCATGTTGTTGTCACCAATTTTTTTAGAAGCTCAGAGGGGAGGCTTATGAAGCCTGACCGTCTGTGGTGCCCAGAAGAAGACTCGAACTTCCACGTCCTTTCGGACACAGGTACCTGAAACCTGCGCGTCTACCAATTCCGCCATCTGGGCTCAGAAAGCACCGGGTTTTTCAGTTTCCTGAGGCATCCCGGGTTGGTGAAGAGGCGTTTAGCCCGACTGTAGGGACGCGTCAACTGTCTGTATGAAAGAAAAGAAGAAAATGGAGAAACTTTTTTCAGGGACGTCGCCACACAAGGTGGCGGTCCTTGGCGGCGGTGGCTTTATTGGCCGCAGTTTTGTCAGAAAACTGGTGGCGACAGGGCATGTCGTTCGGATTGGCAGTCAAAATCCTGAGACGATTCAGGGGCTTGGAGCGGCAAGAGGAACGGGGCGTGTCGAGTTCCTAAAAGTCTCTGTCAATGATGCGGAGCAACTGGACCGGCTGTTTGATGGAGCGGATGCGGCGGTCAATCTGGTTTCGGTCATGACGCCGGATGTGCAGGTTCTTCACAAGATCAATGTGGAGGGCGCTCATCTGGCTGCTGTCCGGGCGCAGCGTGCAGGGGTGAAGAGTTATGTTCACATGTCTGCAATCGGGGCTTCGCTCACATCGCCGGGCGCTTACGGTCGAAGTAAAGGGGCGGCTGAGCAGGTTGTCAGGCGTGTGTTTCCGGATGCCGGATTGCTGCGTCCTTCGGTTGTGTTCGGCCCTGAGGACAGTTTCTTCAATCTGTTTGCTCTGATCGCCGCAGTCTCGCCTGTTCTGCCGGTTTTTGCTCAGCACACACGCTATCAGCCGGTTTTTGTTGAAGACGTTGCGGAAGCTTTGCTGCGCCTGCTGCAGCCTAAGCATGCGGGACGTATCGTCGAGGCTGGTGGCCCTGACATTCTCAGTATGCGGGAGATGATGGCGTTTGTTCTGGAGGCGTCTGGTCGTCACAGGTTTCTGTTGCCGGTTCCAACGGCGCTCGCCCGTCTTGAAGCCTCTGTGCTGGAGAAGCTGCCGGGCCATCTGCTGACGCGGGATCAGGTGGCAATGATGTCTGTTGATAATGTGGTGCACCCGGGGCCGGACAATTTGCAGACGCTGGATATCCATCCGGTGTCCATGTGGATGGTGGTGCCGGAGTATCTGAAGACGGGAGTTTTCAAGCTCTATCGACAGCTCAAATCCTGATTGGTCCATATCGGACCTAAATAATGTGGGATTTCTGCAATGAAAGCGGCGATCCAAACATGGTTTTTGCTTATAGGTAAGTATCACTGACTGTTATCACGTAAAGTGACGGAATAGCTGGTACTCCACCGATTTCGTGTGTTCCACGGAATATATGGTTTGTTTAGGAGACACGGCGCATGGCCGAACGGATGTTGCAGTTCGTCAATCACCCACAGATCCTTCCGGAGAAGCGCGATGCTGCTGAGCGTCGTGCGGATTTTGGAGAGATTTATCGTGGGTTTGCGACGGGCCGTGCTGAAGAGCAGGCCTCCCGTTGCTCTCAATGCGGTATTCCGTTCTGCTCGGTGCATTGCCCGCTCGGCAATAACATCCCGGACTGGCTGAAGCTGACGGCGGAAGACCGTCTGCAGGAAGCCTATGAGATGTCTTCGGCTACTAACACTTTCCCGGAAATCTGTGGCCGCATCTGCCCGCAGGATCGTCTGTGCGAAGGTAATTGCGTCATCCAGAAGGGGTTCGAGAGCGTCACGATCGGTGCTGTCGAACGCTTTATTACGGAAAATGCCTTCGAGCAGGGGTGGGTGCAGCCGCGTCTGCCGGATCGTGAACTGGGTTTTAGTGTCGGCATCGTGGGATCTGGGCCGGCTGGTCTGGCCTGTGCAGAGCGTCTGCGCGCGCGCGGGTATGAGGTTCATGTTTATGAGCGTCAGGACCGCGTGGGTGGCCTGCTGACATACGGTATTCCCAGCTTCAAGCTTGAAAAGCATGTCGTGGCCCGTCGTCACAAGCTGCTGGAAGAGCAGGGCATCATTTTCCACCTTTCCACGCCGATCGGTGCGGGTGAGGGGGAGACGTCACTGGATGATCTGCGGACGCGTCATAATGCGGTGTTCCTCGGAACGGGCGTTTATCGTTCGCGCTCCGTGGATGTGTCGGGTGCTGACCTGAACGGCGTTGTGGATGCGATTGACTTCCTGACCGCGTCAAACCGTCGTGGATATGATGAAGACCCCGGCGAAGATGCAGCCCTTCACGCCAAGGGCCGTCGTGTTGTGGTCATTGGTGGTGGTGATACGGCCATGGACTGCGTTCGGACGTCCATCCGTCAGGGCGCCGAAAAGGTCACCTGCGTCTATCGTCGTGACCGTGCGAATATGCCGGGCTCCCGTCAGGAAGTTTACAATGCCGAGGAAGAAGGCGCGAACTTCGAGTGGCTTGCTGCACCGGAAGAGTTTCTGGGCGAAGGCACGGTTGAAGGTGTGAAGGTGCTGAAAATGCGTCTTGGCGCACCGGATGCTACGGGTCGCCGTTCCATCGAAGGCACGGGCCAACATTCCATTATTGAAGGCGACCTTGTGATCCGCGCGCTGGGCTTCGATCCGGAAGACCTGCCGGGTCAGTGGCAGCAGCCGGAGCTTGCCGTGACGCGCTGGGGCACGCTGACGGTTCCGCCGGGCGGCTTTCAGACTAGCCTTCCCGGAGTGTTCGCTGGCGGCGATATTGTACGCGGTGCCAGCCTCGTTGTCTGGGCCATCAAGGACGGCCGCGATGCGGCTGACGCAATGCATCTTTCTCTGACCAAGACCCTGGCGCTGGAGGCCGCGGAATGACACAGAATACCGATTTCATCCGCGAATACGCTGAGAACGTCGAGCGCCTGAAAGGTCTTTATGACCCGACGCAGGAGCGCGATTCCTGTGGCGTTGGCCTTGTCGCGGCGCTGGATGGCAAGCCGTCCCGTGCGGTCGTGAAGGCTGGTATCGAGGCTCTGGGGAACATCTGGCACCGTGGTGCTGTCGATGCTGATGGCAAGACGGGCGATGGTGCGGGCATCCATGTTGAAATCCCGCAGGATTTCTTTGCTGAAGCCATTCATAACAGCTCCAGCGACGATACGATCGATGGTCGCATTGCCGTTGGCATGGTGTTCCTGCCGAAGACGGATCTGGCGTCGCAGGAAGCTGGTCGTCAGATCATCGAAACCGAGGTTCTGAACTTCGGCTACGGGATCTATGGCTGGCGTCAGGTGCCGATCGACACGGCCTGCATTGGTGAGAAGGCCAACCAGACGCGCCCTGAGATCGAACAGATCATGATCCGCAATACGCTGGGTCGTTCGGAGGATGAGTTCGAGCGTGATCTGTATGTGCTGCGTCGTCGCATCGAGAAGCAGGCAACCCGCCAGCAGGTGGATCTGTATATCTGTTCGTTGTCCTGCCGGTCCGTCATCTACAAGGGCATGTTCCTGGCCGAGAACCTGACGGACTTCTATCCGGATCTGCTGGACGAGCGCTTCGTTTCGCGTTTTGCGATCTACCATCAGCGTTACTCGACCAACACGTTCCCGACTTGGAAGCTGGCCCAGCCGTTCCGCAAGGTGGCGCATAACGGTGAGATCAACACGATCTCCGGCAACACCAACTGGATGCGGTCGCACGAAACACGTCTGTCGCACGCAGCACTCGATCCTTATATGGATGATCTGAAGCCGGTCGTGCAGGCTGCTGGCTCGGATACAGCGGCGCTGGATAACGTTTTCGAGCTTATGACCTTCGGTGGCCGTAGTGCTCCGATGGCCAAGATGATGCTAATTCCGGCCTCCAGCGGTGCGAACTCCGCAATTTCTCCTGCAGCGCGGGCCATGTTCCGCTACTGCAATGCGGTGATCGAACCGTGGGATGGCCCGGCCGCAGTCTGTGCGACGGATGGTCGCTGGGTTATCGCCGGGTTGGATCGTGCGGGTCTGCGTCCGCTGCGGTATTCCATCACCAACGACAACCTGCTGATCGTGGGTTCGGAAGCGGGTATGGTCCGCGTGCCGGAAGCGCGTATTCAGCGTCGCGGGCGCCTTGGTCCGGGGCAGACACTGGCGCTCGACCTCAAGGAAGGTCGTCTCTACCAGCCGGATGAACTGCTTGAAATGCTGGCCTCCCGTCAGGATTTCCAGTCTTGGGTCAAGCGCATCCGCAATATCGAGCCGATCGTGCGGGATGTGGTCGAGCCGGAAGGTATGGCCGCAGACGTGCTGCGTCGTCAGCAGATGGCCGTCAGCCTGACGCACGAAGAGCTGGAAACCATTCTTCACCCGATGGTCGAGACGGCTGCCGAAGCCCTTGGTTCCATGGGCGATGACACGCCGCTTCAGGTTCTGTCCAAGATCTATCGTGGCCTGTCGCATTACTTCCGTCAGGGCTTCAGCCAAGTTACGAACCCGCCGATCGACTCCCTGCGTGAAACGCGGGTGATGAGCCTGATCACGCGTCTGGGCAATCTGGGGAACATCCTCGACGAGCGCCCGGAACAGTGCGATCTGCTTCAGCTTCCCAGCCCGGTTCTGACGGTTGGCGAGTTTGATGAACTGCGGAAAGTCTGCGGTGAGAATGCCGCCCTGATCGACTGTACTTTCCCGGTTGAGGACGGCGAGGAAGGTCTGCGCGCGGCGATCGCCTCCATCCGGGTTCAGGCGGAAGATCATGTTCGTGGCGGTTGCACCCATCTGTTCCTGACGGATGAGAACACCGGGCCGGATCGTGTGGCCGTACCGATGATCCTTGCGACGGCTGCCGTGCATGTTCATCTGGTGCGTCATTCCCTACGGACCTTCACGTCCCTGAACGTGCGGACGTCCAGCGCTATTGACGTTCACGCCATTGCCGTGACGATCGGTGTTGGTGCGACGACGGTGAACCCGGCGCTGGCTCAGCACAGTATTGCAGACCGTTTGCGTCGTGGCCTGTTTGGCCAGATGACGATGCGTGAGGCGATGGAGCGTTACCGCAAGGCGGTGGACAAGGGTCTGCTCAAGATCATGTCCAAGTTCGGGATTTCCATCATCTCGGCTTACCGCGGTGGCTACAACTTTGAAGCCATTGGTCTGTCCCGTGCGCTGGTGGCCGAGTTCTTTCCGGGCATGCCGTCGCGTATTTCCGGCATTGGTCTGCCGGGTATCGCCCGCAACATCCTGAAGGCTCATGCGGCTGCGTGGGATCAGAAGGTTGAAGCCCTTCCGGTCGGTGGTCGCTACAAGCTGCGCCGTCAGGGCGAGACGCATGCGTTTTCCGGCCAGCTTGTGCACATGCTGCAAAGTGCGGTTTCGGCCAACAGCTACACGCTGTATCGCCGTTACGCGGATGCGGTGCGTCAGATGCCGCCGGTGGCCCTGCGTGACCTGCTGGACTTCAAGGCGCCTCATGCACCGATCCCGGTGGACGAAGTTGAAAGCATCACGCAGATCCGTCGTCGCCTTGTCGCGCCGGGCATCTCGCTGGGTGCTCTGAGCCCTGAAGCGCATGAGACGCTGGCGATTGCCATGAACCGGATTGGTGCGAAGTCTGATTCCGGTGAGGGTGGCGAGGATGCCGAGCGCTCCAGGCCGCGCCCGAACGGGGACAATGCGTCCTCCGCGATCAAGCAGGTGGCGTCTGGCCGTTTCGGTGTGACCGCGCAGTATCTGAATGACTGCCGTGAGATCGAAATCAAGATGGCCCAAGGCGCGAAGCCGGGCGAGGGTGGGCAGCTTCCGGGCTTCAAGGTTACGGAACTGATTGGCCGCCTGCGTCATGCGACGCCGGGTGTGACGCTGATTTCTCCGCCGCCGCATCATGACATTTATTCGATCGAGGATCTGGCCCAGCTCATTTATGATCTGAAGCAGGTCAACCCGACGGCAACCGTCACCGTGAAGCTGGTGGCCCGGACGGGTATCGGCACGATTGCGGCGGGTGTGGCGAAGGCGAAGGCAGATGCCATCCTGATCTCCGGTCATTCCGGTGGTACGGGTGCCAGCCCGCAGTCTTCGATCCATTACGCGGGTCTGCCGTGGGAAATGGGTCTGTCCGAAGCGCATCAGGTTCTGATGCTCAACCGTCTGCGTCATCGTCTGGTGCTGCGGACGGATGGCGGTATCAAGACGGGCCGTGATGTTGTCATGGCGGCGATGCTGGGTGCGGAAGAGTTCGGCATTGGTACGGCCGCGCTGGTGGCCATGGGCTGCATCATGGTGCGTCAGTGCCATTCCAACACCTGCCCGGTCGGCGTCTGCGTTCAGGACGAAAAGCTGCGTGCGAAGTTCGAGGGCTCCCCGGAGAAGGTCATCAACCTCTTCACGCTGATTGCTGAAGACATTCGCCATATCCTTGCCGATCTGGGTGTTCGCTCCCTTGAGGAGGTCATTGGCCGCACGGATATGCTGCGTCAGGTGTCTCGCGGCGCGGACTATCTGGATGATCTGGATCTGAACTCCCTGCTGGTGCAGGCCGATCCGGGTGAACATGCGCGTTACTGCACCCGCGAGGGCCGTAACGAGGTTCCGGAAACGCTGGACGCGCAGATCGTGGCCGATGCGATCCCGCTGTTCGAGCGTCGTGAGAAGCTGCACCTGCACTACAACGTGCAGAACACGCATCGTGCGATCGGGACGCGTATTTCCGGCATGATCACCCGTCAGTTCGGGATGCATGAACTGCCAGAGGGTCAACTTACGCTGTCGCTCCGTGGGTCGGCTGGTCAGTCCCTCGGCGCATTCGCAGTGCAGGGTCTGAAGATGATCGTGGAAGGGGACTCCAACGATTACGTCGGCAAGGGTCTCTCCGGTGCGACGATCGTTGTGCGTCAGTCTCCGGCGTCCCAGTGGCGTTCGGAAGAGAACGCGATCATCGGCAACACGGTCCTGTACGGTGCAACGAGTGGCAAGCTTTTTGCGGCTGGTCAGGCTGGTGAGCGCTTCGCGGTTCGTAACTCCGGTGCAACGGCTGTTGTCGAAGGCTGTGGCTCGAACGGTTGCGAGTACATGACCGGTGGCAAGGTCGTGATCCTCGGCGAGACGGGCGACAACTTTGGCGCAGGCTTCACGGGCGGTATGGCCTATGTGCTTGATCCGAAGAACCGTTTTGAATCCCGCATCAATCCGGACACGGTGATGTGGAACCGCGTGCAGCCGGGCAGCCGCTGGGACGTCGAGCTACGAGTGCTTGTCGAGCAGCATGTGGAAGAAACGGGCAGCACTTACGCCGCTGACCTGCTGCATTGCTGGGAGCACACGCTGGAGCAGTTCTGGCATATCGTTCCCCGAGAATATGCCAAGGTCATTGGCTATGTGCAGGAAGATCTGTCCAAGCTTTCAGCCTGATTGGTTTGATCGAGTAAAGTCTGAAAAGCCCCGCATCAGGTTTTGGTGCGGGGCTTTTTTTCTTTGTCTTAGGACTGAAGCTTTTTGGCCAAGGTGGCGAGCGCAACGATCTGACCGGCAATAAACTTGCAGGTAGGTTCGTCTATGAATTTCAGCGTTTCGGGGTCTACTTTCCCTGCGACCATGCCAATCATGACTTCGGGACGATTAAGAACAAAGGCGTCCAGAAACACCATATTCTGTCGGAGGTTGTATTGCGCTCTGGCACCCCCGATCATCCCGGGGGATGCCGTCTGGATGGCGACAGGTTTGCCGCTGAAAGGCTGGGGTGAGACACGGGAGAGCCAGTCGATGGCATTCTTCAGGACGCCGGGAATGGAATAATTATATTCCGGGGTCACGATGATGACGCCGTCTGCGGCCCGGATCTGTTCCGCCATGGCTAGGACGGGAGGTGGAAAGCCTGCGTCCTGCACATCTGCGTTGTAATGGGGAAAGTCCCCGATTGATCCGAGCGGGGTAATGGAAACCCCTTCCGGTGCAAGTTCTGGCAAAGCCCGCGCAACCGACGCGTTAAAAGAGGCCTTGCGAAGACTTCCGAGCAGGGTGACGAAATGCAGAGGCGTGTCGTTGGGCATGGACTGGTCTCCGTCGAAGAGCCGGGTTTTTTGTTGTCATGAGCCGAAGGGAAGCGGATCATGACACAAAGCAGGCATCAGGCTGCGTTTTTTAGCATCCCGTGAGGATCGAGAACGAATTTGCGTGGCGCGCCGTTGTCGAAGTCGTGGTAGCCGCGTGGCGCGTCGTCGAGTGAAATCACGGTTGCGTTGACGATGTCGGCGATGGGCAGTCGTCCATGCAGAATGGCCTGCATCAGTTGGCGGTTATACCGCAGAACGGGGGTCTGACCGGTATGGAACGACTGGCTTTTGGCCCAGCCCTGACCCAATCGGAGTGTCAGATTGCCTTTCTGCGCCGCAGTTTCATGGGCGCCCGGATCTTCCGTCACATACAGGCCGGGAATACCGATGGCTCCGGCTGGGCGAGTGACGTCCATGGCCTGATTGAGAATGACGGCTGGCTGTTCCTTTCCGTCATATCCTCTGGCTTCGAAACCGACGGCATCAATGAAGCTATCGACTTCCGGTGTTCCGATGGCCTGTTCGATGAGGTCTCCAAGTCTGTCGTCGTTCTGGAGGTTGATAGGTTCAAATCCGACGGACTTGGCATGGGCGAGGCGTTCAGGGTTGAAATCGCCGATCATAACGACGGCGGCCCCGAGAATGCGCGCCGATGCGGCTGCTGCCATACCGACGGGTCCTGCACCCGCGATATAGACCGTTGAGCCCACACCCACCTTGGCATTGATGGCGCCATGGAAGCCGGTGGGGAGAATATCGGTCAGCATGGTGAGGTCTCTGATGCGCTCAAGTGCCTGAGCTTTGTCAGGGAAGCGCAGCAGATTGAAATCTGCATAAGGGACCATGACGTAGCGGGCCTGTCCGCCGATCCAGCCGCCCATATCCACATAGCCATAGGCGCCACCCGCGCGGCTTGCATTCACTGTCAGGCATACGCCCGTATGTTGTTCGCGGCAGCATCGGCAGCGTCCACAGGCGACGTTGAAGGGCACGGAGACCAGATCGCCCTTGCGGACCATCTCGACATCAGAGCCTGTTTCGATGACTTCGCCGGTAATTTCATGGCCGAGGACCAGCCCGGACGGCGCTGTTGTACGGCCTCGGACCATATGCTGGTCGGAGCCGCAGATATTGGTGGAGACGACTTTAAGAATGACGCCGTGGTCAATCTTCCGGCCATCGGATGTTTCCATTCTGGGGTCGTCGATCCGCTGGACTTCAACATGATTGGGGCCGAGATAAACGACCCCCCTGTTTTCGTCAGACATGGCTTCTCTCCAGGTTCGGGCAGCGGCCATCTCTTGCGGCCGGGGTCGCCCGGCACGACGAAATGTTGTCGTACACTGACCTCCACGTCTGTCGCGTTCAACGGCAACCGTGACATAGAAATACAGCCATATGATCGCTCGATTGTGATGGACACGTCCTGAGAACGGCCTCGCCGGACGTCGAAAAATTCCCCTTCCTGTCAGGCTGAAACAATCAGGCCTTTGAGTGGATTTGTTTTTGGGCCGGGAAAGACCGTTGGAAGCGCCTGTGGTGGCAGATGAAGATGATCACACAGCACACCTGCGGCTACGGCACGCAGATCTGTTGTGGGAGCGAGGTCCCGGTTTTCAAAGAGCTGGCTGGGGCGAAGGCCGGGCCATGTGCCGCCGACTTTTCCCCCTGCAACGGCGCCTCCGGCAAGGAACGTGACAGTGCCGGTGCCGTGGTCCGTTCCGCCTGTTCCGTTCATGCGGACGGTTCTGCCAAACTCCGTCAGGGCAAGGACGACCGTGCGCTTCCAGCTTTCGCCCAGACTTTCACGCAAGGCTCCAATCCCGCGATCAAGCTGGGCAAGGGGGCTTCCCAGTCGTCCAAGCTGAGCGGCATGGGTGTCCCAGCCTCCGATTTCCAGTGCGGCGATCCGGGGGCCATGGGATGTGGCCAGCATTTGCCCTGCGGCGGTGGAAAGCTGTGTGAAAGCGTCGATTTTGTGAGGTTTTCCTGTGGCGGCTGGTACCTTCATGTCCGTCATGGCCGCGTCCGAGAAGCCTCTGGCTTTCAGGCCGTTTTTGAAAGCCGGCCCTGTGATGGGATCGGCTGCGTTCAGGGCAACGATCTGGTTGTAAAGATCCTCGTCCGGGTGCTGGCTTCCAGCGGGCGCATAGCTTCCGACCTTGGCAGATCCGCGGAGCAGAAGGGGAACTGTCAGCCCCATGGCCAGCCCGTACCCATCCGGTCTGTTGGTTTTCCCTTGAAGGACGGACACAGCCCGGTTCAGCCAGCCGCTGCTCAGACGGTCGTCCGCGCCACTTTCCAGATAATCCTGCGCTTCAAAGTGGGAGCGGCTGCGGTAATGGCCTGCCACGGCATGAATAGGCAGCATCTGGCCTTCGCCATAAAGGCGGTGAAGCGTCTGAAGGGAGGGGTGCAGCCCGTAGAAGCCGCCCAGATCAAGGAGGCCGCCCTCCTGTCCGGGTTCAGGAAGAACAAGATCCCGGCGATGTGTTCTGAGATCGGCATCTCCGTATGGGGTGACAGCCGACAGGCCATCCAGTGCGCCCCGAAGGATAATGACCACAAAGCGTGGATCATCCGGCCCGCCGGGTGAACCGGCAAACGCGAGAGAGGAACGTCCGAGTGTCCAGCTTGCAGCCAGACCCAGCAGGGCAGTGCGACGATGGATCATCATGGGTCAACGCCTCTGGAATTCGGGTGAAGAGAAGAGCAGGGCCAGCGCATCCTGACGGGAGCCGGCATGATGCATGGCGAGTTGGGTCTGGGGCCGGAGTGCCGGGCCTAGGGCGATATGGGCGATCTCCATCGGATCTCCGGCCCGGACATGAGCCGCCATTCGCCATGCCCAGTCCGTGCGGGCCAGCATATCCGCAGGTGCACTCCAGTCTGCCGCAGTGTCACTCCAGCCGTTTGGCAATGGGGCTGTCCATAATGGTTGCCCCAGTGAAGCGAAGGCCACGTAAAGCTGATGGGCGGGAGAGTGCGGGTCATCTGGCTGGCTGGGTTCTCCACCCAAAGACAGGGCCCGCATGACGGCGGTGGCATGGTCCATGGGGGAGCGGAACTTGCTGCCAGAGCGGTTCGTATCGTGAAGGTCTGCCAAGGCAAGAGAGGCTTCCCGCAGATCTCCTTCACTGTCCCGAAGGACAGACGCAATATGGGTGATATCCTGCGGTGAAGGTGTGTCCGAAATGAAATGCCCGACCATCTGGGTTGCGATGTGGCGGTACGTTGCAGGGTGCGTGCCGAGGAAGTGCAGGGCCTGCACACCACCGTCTTCACCTTCCGGGAAGGTCTGACCCATGACGGTTTTTTCGCCTGGTTCATGAGCTTTTTCCCGAAACACGAAGCCGGGCTGTTCGGCCTTCATGTCGATGCTCCAGCCTGTCAGGACGGCTGCGAAGGACGTGACGTCTGTTTGGGTGTAGCCAGAGGCTGGCGAGACCGTGTGCAGTTCCAGACATTCACGGGCCAGATTTTCGTTTAGCCCGTGATGGCTTTTGCGTCCTGCCGGGCTGGTGGGGCCGATGGACGATGTGTTGTCCAGATACATCAGCATGGCCGGGTGACGCATCACGGCGAGGAGCATATCCGAGAATCGTCCTGTTACATGCGGGCGAATGGCCTCACGCATATAGGCGCCGATGACTGCTCTTGTTCCGCCCTGACGCAGGCTGACCGTGAAGTGATTGAACCAGAACCACGCAAGCCGCTCTCGGAATGGCTGGTCCGTCACAAGCAGATTGTCGAGCTGGGTTGCGACTTCTGCTTGAAAGATCGGCTTGACCAGAGGGTCGCCCTGTATTTTGGTTTTGCGCTGTTCCCGCAGGGCGATCAGCCCATCCGGGGATGATCCGACGTTCCTGAAAGTGGCTGCATCAGGCTCATTGAGCTGCTGCGAAAGCCATTCCCGGAGAGGCATGTCCGAGGCTTTACTGTCCCGCTGGCCCCAGCCGAATCTGTTGATCGCACTGACAAGTCGCATGGCACTCTCACGATGTCCGTTGAACGGGCGTAGCTCGATCTTATCGAAAGTTGCTCGCCTTATGTGGCGAAATCTGGACGGCTTTGTATGAAAATGTCAGGCCCGCTCCCTAGAACGGATGCTTTTGCAGGCAAACAGATTTTGGGATTGTTTCATATTTAAAATAAAATCAGGATACCCCATAGGGTATAGGGTGAGTCATTACTTTATACCTGATGGGGGTTTATTTGCGATTTTGATGTCTCTCTGGGTATTTACAATGCAAAGCGAGTGATCTTTTCTGCGCCAGAAGATTTGAACAAGGTTGCGGACGCTGGTTTCAGGGCAGTTCAGGAACGGTCGGGATTTCTCTGCCACGACAGGTCGTTGGCTGCTGGTGATCTGCGTTCTGTTGGGGCTGTTTGGACAGCTTGCTCTTCAGAGCCAGTCCATGCCCGATGAAACCCCGCGTGCCACATTTGAGCGCCTGACGGGACTGAGCATCGGACCGGATACACCTCCAGTCCCATCAGAAGTGATGATGATGCCAATGGGGCACACGGGGATGTCGGGAATGGCGCATCATTCCGGGCATCACCATCATCATGATGCAGCTTGCCCGCTATGCCCCTTGCTGCACCTTCCGGCCGTTGTTCTGCTGGCAACGGTTCTTGTTCTGCTTACGCTTATCCGCTGGTCCCGCTGGCGCTATCGGAGCCATGCTGTTCGTGCGCCTCCGCTCGGGCGGGTTGCGCATCTGCCACCAGCCACCGGGCCTCCGTGCTTCGTCTGAAACCACGTCACTGCCGACCGCATCTTTCTCCAAGCCTGGGAGGAATATGGCCGGCTCTCTGTGTTTCATCGAAGGTTATGGACCATGTTTTTTCCGAATGCTCGGCGTGTGTCACGTCCGGGACTGTTGCTGTGTGGCTGCGCGCTTGTCTTTTTCCTGAACCCGGCTTTTGCGGACGATACGGATAACGCGCAGACCCGGAAGTCTCCTTCCACAGAATTCATTACCGTCAATGGGGTGCGGCACACCGCAACAACGGACCCGGATGTGACAAGCCTGTTCAAGCGCAGTCTAGGGTTTAGCGCCTATTCCGCGGGCGGTGTATCGGCGCTTCCAGTGCTTAACGGGATGGCCGATGACAGGGTGGCGACATTTGTGGATGGGATGCGCATGCAGGCCGCGTGCCCCAATCACATGAACCCGGCCATGTCTTATATTGATCCGGATATGGTGTCGTCCGCTGTGGCCATTGCGGGGATTACGTCGGTCAGTCAGGGCGGGGACAGCACGGGCGGGACGATTGAGGTCAATCGCAAGGATCCGATCTTTTCAAAGAGTTCGAAGATCCTCGTGACCGGTCATGCGAAGGGAGAATACCGCAGTAATGGTGGTGGTTCTGGCGCGTCCGGATCAGTGACAGTCGCTAATGACTGGCTCAGTTTGAGGTACACGGGATCTTACAGCCATGCGAGCGACTACCATGCCGGAGGTGGCGGACGACGTGTTTTGTCCACGAATTATCTGAGCTTCAATCATGCTGTCACGCTGGGCGTTCGCAAGGAAAATCATCTGCTGGCCCTGACGGTCGGGCAGCAGGATATTCCGTATGAGGGTTTCCCGAACCAGTACATGGACATGACCAACAATCGGTCCACGTTTGTGAACGGAAAATATACGGGGGACTTCACGTGGGGAACGCTTGAAGCGCGTGGATTCTGGCAGCGTGTTGATCACGCGATGAACATGCTCTCCGACAAGGGAGGGCATACGGCCTCGACCGGGATGCCGATGAATACGGACACCCGGGCTGCTGGTTATTCCATCAAGGCCACGATCCCGTTGGGGCCGGGACATACATTGGGAATTGGCAGTTCATTCGATCATAACGGTCTGAATGACTGGTGGCCGCCGCTTTTGAACAGCATGATGATGGGGCCGGACACCTTCCACAATGTGAATAACGGGCATCGGGACCGGCTGGGGCATTATATTGAATGGAAAGCCCAGTGGACGTCTCGTTTCTCCACAGAACTCGGTCTGCGTAATGATTTGGTCATGATGAATACGGGAAAGGTAGCGCCTTATTCCTGGACCAGCATGATGAGTATGGCGGATGCCGCCGCTGCAAAGGCCTTCAACGCGGCCTCCCGGGGACGAACGGATACCAATTTCGACGTCACGGCGACGGGGCGATGGCAGGCGCTTGAGAGTCTGACCATTGAGGGTGGTTATGCACGCAAGACCCGTTCCCCTAACCTTTATGAGCGGTATGCCTGGGGGCGAGGTGCCATGGCATCCACAATGATCGGCTGGTTTGGGGATGGGAACGGGTATGTTGGCAATCTCAATCTGACGCCTGAAATTGCCAATACGGTCAGCACGACGGTTACGCTGCACGATCCGCATGGGCATGGCTGGGAAATCAAGGTTCAGCCTTATTATACCTACACGCATCACTACATAAACGTCGTGAATATCGGGACGCTCTCCAGTGGGCGGTCCATGCTTCAGTTCGCCAACCACAATGCGCAGAGCTATGGCATCAACAGTTCAATGTTTGCCCGGCTTTGGAACAGCACAGTGTATGGTCAGGGTGAGGTTCAGGCCAATCTGAACTGGGTTCGCGGGCAGGATCTTGTGTCTCACGCCGGGCTCTATCATCAGATGCCAACGAATGGCGTGATAACGCTGCGAGAAACATTCCAGAACTGGAGCGGGCATGTGGATGTCACGCTCGTCAAATCCAAAGAGAGCGTGGATCGACTGCGTCAGGAACCACGGACGCCCGGTTATGCGTTGCTCGGGTTGGGGGGCAGCTATCACTGGCGGTATTTTACGCTGGATGGCAGTATCGATAATGTTCTGGATCAGAAATATTACCTGCCGCTTGGGGGGATGTCTCTCGGGGATTATCAGGCGACCGGCTATCTTGGCCCGTTGCCGGGGCTCGGGCGTTCTTTCAACCTGAGCCTAACCGCGTCTTTCTGACAGTCATGTCAGTCCCGGAGACTGTCAGGTTTTCCGGGGCAGACTTGAAGGCAACCTTGCAAGCCCGTTACCCTGCGGTTCATCTGTCGGCATCATGGTGCCAACTTAACGAACAGCAGAGGGGTTCATGGAAAATCACGTCAATACGTTGTGGGGCCAGTTTTACGGCTGGCTACCAACACTTCTGAGTTACGCGGGACAACTTGTTCTGGCGATTGTGGTGCTGCTGGTCGGCTGGACCGTCATCAATATGGTGACGCGCGGCATGGGCCGCATGATGGCTGCCAGCAATATCGAGCCAACCCTCCGGGGCTTTCTGCTCAGTGTTGTCGGACTGCTGCTGAAGGCGCTTCTGCTAATCAGTGTTGCCTCCATGGTTGGGATTGCAACGACGTCCTTCGTCGCTGTTCTTGGTGCGGCTGGTCTGGCTGTTGGCATGGCGCTTCAGGGCAGTCTCGCCAATTTTGCGGGTGGCGTGCTGATCCTGCTGTTCCGTCCGTTCAAGGTCGGGGATTCCATTACAGCTGCCGGTAATACGGGAACGGTTGTCTCGATCGAGATGTTCCGGACCGTGCTCCAGGATTCCACAAACGACATCGTTTACGTGCCAAACGGTACGCTCTCGAACAATGTTGTCATTAACAGCTCCCAGTCTGAGCGGCTGCTCGCATCGGTCAGTCTGCTGATTGATTACAATGACGATATCGACAAGGCCCGCGCGCTGCTTCTGGACCTGTTTCAGAACGATGCTCTTGTTCTCAAAGCACCGGCTCCGTCCGTATCGTTCCTGCCTAAGCCAGCCAATATTGTCGTAACGCTGGGCTTCTGGTGTGCGCCGGGTAATGTAACGCCGCTGGTTGCCAAGTATTCTGAAGCCTCCATTCAGGTGCTTAAGAAAGAAGGCTTCCGTCTGGGTGTGACGACGCGTACTGCCACCTGATGGGGTACGGCCTGCCCTGAGCCATGCTGGGTAGGCCGTTTCCGAATTTCGGATGAAAGCAATGTCAAGCCTACCGAAAAATAGCGATTTTTGAGATTGGTGGTGGACCCGACGCAACTAGATAAATCCATGCAAAACAATCGGTTATCTCGTCAAACCATTAAATTTCTACAACGGAAAATCAACGCACGAATCGTTGGAGTGTCAAACCTTCTGGTTTGTAAATTTCAAAAACTTAAAATTGTTATCTAACGAAAATTCGGTTAGAATTTACGTGAGATCTGATCTTGTACTGCAGACACGTAGCGCAGGTTGTGTGATGGGCAGGATACGGATATTTCAAATTGAATGATGTGTTGGCTGATTGGATGTAACATGCAGGGAAGGTCAATTTCGCTGCATGAGCGCCGGCCTCCTCCGTCTGACCATGCATGCGGCCATTGCGCGGTTTGGCTGCAATACCTTCGTCTTCAAAGGCTACAGACTCACCTGAACCCCTTAACTTATTAAGACGCTATACGACGCGGTTGGATAAAATCGCGATGGCAGGAAGTTGGTGCATTTAGCTCGAACTGGACCTCAATTCAGTCAGTTTGCGTGAGCAACACAAAAAAAAGATTGACGCTCCGAATCTTATAACGGGCGCAGAAACAATTTGAGTAATGTCACAATTCTGGGGACAAAACATATATTATCCACATAATTAACATTATCCACATTAAATTCTTGCAATAATATCTGTTTTCCACAACGAAAAAATAATTACTAACAACTGAATAGGGGTTGACATGCGTTTTTGCGTATTTTTTTTCTTGCCCCTCATTTTCTGCTAACAAATGAGTGCTATCCATCCTTACATATGCAGGTGCCAGCTGTTGGCGCCGTATCGCTATGTCCTAGTTAGTCAAAAGAGAAACATGCAATTTTCCTTAATCGCCTGCACGGCTCAAAATGGGCTCTGGAAGTCCGTACGTCATTCGTGGCGTGAACAGTGCGAAGACTTTGAGGAAGACGGAGATAGCTACGCACAGGCCGGTATGAGTGTCCTAGCACCCTTGGCTGAAGAGCCCTTGCGCCGTGCTAAAGTTTACGTTCTTTGCGATGAAGCCGGTACTCCACATTGCATCTTTCAGGCTAACTCAACGTTTCTACCCCACTTTACGGGGCGTGTGCTTCGCATTCGACACATGATCTTATCACCAGATTATGATTATGGTTCGAAAAGTGTTGAGGAATACGCTCAGATTTTAACGGAAGCTTTTTCACAGGCGTGCGATCTGGCCATTAAAGAGCTTCCTTCTGCACACGTTAAATTCCATTTTCGCACTCCTGCGGATCTTGAGTTTTTCCGACGTGCACGACCAAGTTTAGCGAAAGAACCCGCGTTCACATCTGTGGACATGCACGGGGCTTGGCTTTCTCTGTCTCTGGCGACGCCGCCAGCTAACGACCAGAAAGCTTCAATTAGAGAGGATATGTCTCATGCTTGATCTTTATCGTTTAGCCTTCTCTCGGGCATTTACGATTGCCCTTCAAGAAATGGGCACAGACGCCCTTAAGCGAACTTCTCTTTTTGGATCAAACGACAAGCAGGTTACGATTCGTAATGAAGAGCATGTGGCCAAGGCTGCTTGATTGCTTTCTGTAGATCATTCGTGACTACGTGACAGCCCCCTTTATAAGGGGGCTGTTTTCGTTTTGATCGAGCCAAAGCCTCATTATTCACAACTTTTCCGGACCGCTTCCATCTGAAGAGCTGATTCTATCAGGGCAGGACATTCCTGCCGATGCGCCCGGATCTCGGCTGCCATTTCCGTCTGAAAATCGGCCGTCCAGGGATGCAGGGCAGGGCACATCACCTTGATGCGCGGTTGCGCACATCCAGCCAGCACCAGGCACAATAGAACAGCCCGCATCACGCTTCCCCCTTGTCCAGAGCATCCAGCAGTTCATCCGCAGTCTGCGGAGCTTCTGCGCCGCGCTGTTCCATGGCCTGCTGCTGCGTCACCTGAGACTCTGCGTCTTTGACGTCCTGATCAGCCGTATCGGCCTTCTGCGATTTGCCCCCGGCTCGATAGAGCCCGAGGGCCGACGCCACAGCCAAAAGGGCCATGACGCCGACAATCGCCAGATTGGCAGTATTCACTGAGCTGACGTCTGAGTGATGGGACCAGCAGCGATGACGCGCTCCAGATCCGTGGCACCTTCCAGCGTTTTTGTCAGAGCAGCATCGAACGCCGTGATATCGACATGCTCGGCAAGCTTCGACATCGAGGCGGCCAGGACGCCCTGAAGCACGAGGCCACCGACACTGATGCCCTGCTGCACTGTAGGCGTGTCAGCCCTGCCCAGGGACTGGTTTACGAGACCTTCAAGGGCCGTCACAGAACTAAAAGCCATAACTGTTTCTTCCATAAAAAAAGCCACCTCGATGGGCGGCGTTGCATCCGACGGTCTGACAGCAGGATTGCTGCCTCCTTCGGAGATCTGAGGAATGAGGATGATCGAACCTGGTCCGACGGACGGGTTCAGTCAGGTAGGGGCTTTGGGCTTGCCCTTGCTGTCCAGGATCGGCACGCCGCTGTCTGCACCGGCTTTCTTCAAAAGCGGCGCTTCAGCCCGTGTTGTCATGACGGCCGTGAGCCCGATCTTGTACATGGCGGCGGCATATTTCTGCTCGAAGGCCAGAAAGCTCAGAAGCTGATAGGGCCTGACCCAGATCGATCCAGGATCCGGCGGGGCAAGCCTGGACCGCAGGAATCCGCAGACATTCAGCAGCATCGACGTCAGAACAAGAAAGATGCCACCCCAGAGCAGGACTTGAGGCGGGAGCAAGCCGAGAAGGTCAGACAGTTGCACGGCCGACCCCCATGACCGTCTGCTTGCCCAGGAACACATCCCGTTCATAGGCGCGGCGCGTGGTCAGACCAGCCAGCTCGACCAGATGGCCTTTCACGGTTGCCTTGTTCCAGCGTGTCAACTCATTGGCCGCACCGACGTAACAGCCGGCATTGAGCTTTCGCAGAAGTGTGGAGCTTTCCACGGCCGGTGTGCCGACGTTGTACTGCCAGGACAGAAGAGCGGCCCGCTGGACGTCCGAAAGCGGAACCTTGACCAGGCGGGACAAAGAAATGCCCAGAGCCGTGACAGATTGCAGCAACAGGCTGGCAGCATCCGCCTCACTGATGGGAGGCGTCTTGGCTGTCACAGGCTTGCCGTCCTTCACCCAGCGGCTTCCGTAACCGATCGTCCAGTAGCCAGCAGGGCAGACATAGGGCTTCGACCGGAATCCTTCGAAACCGGGCAGCTTCAAGAGCGTCGTTGCCAGCACGACGGCAGTTTCATTCATGGGACTTTCCATAAAAAAAGCCGCCCAGTGGGGCGGCAAAATTACGAGATTTTTTACAATTTTATAAAAACCTCGCATTCACACTTCGAAATGTTACAAAGTTGGTCTATGAAGGTTTGTTACGTTCACAGAGAGAAGAATAATGAAAAAATATTTTCTTTCCCTTTCGATGATTGCAATACTTTCAGGGTGTGCACACACACAGAAATTACCCCCTGCTAATCAGGACCCAATTGTGCCATCTGTTCCGACGCAGGCAAATAATGCGTCACTTCCGACCATGAATACGAAATCAGATTTTTCAGCATGTGGAGCTCAGCCAAGTCTAAACATGCTGACCCAGCCCCCTCAGATGGGTATTCAGAAGCCTTGGCGTTGTAATCAAGAAACCGGGAAATGGTATCAATAATTAATACTATTTTTGAAGAAATCACTTTCCGATAGACACTACCAAATGAACAACTCCCGACCCAAGAATTGACGTCGCCAGGGTGACAAGCGCCGTGACTACGGCCTTGCCACCCATGACGCGATCAACCTTGGACCCGAGTGCTTTGATCCCGGCTTCCAGATCTTCCTTCAGATCGTTGATCTGGGTGCGCAGGGATGCGATCTCTGAGCGCATTTCCACCCGAAGATCGGAATACTTGTCCCCCAGTCCTTCGACCTGCGTTTCAAGCTTCAGGGCGCGATCCTGCAATTCCCGGATCAGGTCGTCTTTGCTGGATGGTGCGATCTGGAGTGGCAACGGGGTCAGAGCGTCAGGCATGATTTTTCCATAAAAAAAAGCCGCCCGGAGACAGCTGTCAGAGAACGTCAGAAAAGAAGGGCCAGAGATCAGGCCATGATCGGATCCGGTCGCGCCGGCAAAGCCGTACTGGTCGTATCCGTGCCATCCGCAATGGCAGCGATTGCCTTCACATAGGCCTTCATCGGATTCGTAAAAGCTTCGCCCATCGCGGCGGCCAGATTGACCTGGTACTGGATCCAGGCTTGTTCGGATTTTGCCTGGTCAAGAAGCGGCACAGGAACAGGCGGCGGCGTGTAGTCGATCAGCTTGCCGTCCTGAACGCCCTTGTTGCCCTTGTCCGCGTAGTCTCCACCCAATTCCTGCCAGTCAGCAGCCGACAGAAGCAGGAGATCATCAAGCGCTGGCAGGTTCTTATGAGAGCCAAGGGTCCACAGGTCGTACCAGCCCGTAACAGCAGCAGGCTGCACGGCCGTATGGTCGAATTTAGCCGCATAGCGGCTGGCATAGACCAGAGCGCCGCCTGAGACCGGAATATTCGTCGCCCCGACTGTTTCGGCAAACTGGTCTGCTGTCAGGGCAATCAGATCAGACACAGCCGGCACGGCCAGCACGTTGATCTGTGCCTGAACGTTGTTCGTGGTCCCGGCCCAGACGTCCAGGACACCCGTGACAACAGATCCGTCCGTGGTCGCATAATAGCGGGCGGGATAGGCTGCTTTGATTGCATCGAGTGCAGTTGTCATATCATTTTATCCTATCGAGGCCCGGACGCAATCACAGAAATCTGCTGCGAAGCGTTGGAGTTCGAATTGATTGTAAATCCGCCTGAGTCGGCGTTGGTCCACCACAGATCAAGGCGCTGGGTTGTGTTGAAATTGATACTGTCCGGGCTTCCGGAAAATCCGGACGGGAAATTCACGCGTTGGCCGTTCTGAATGACGACCTGCCAGCAGTGCAGCTTTTTCGACCTGTCCAGCGGCAGATCTCCGAGCTGGGCCAGAATATAGCTGGTGAGAGATCCGTCCGGCTTGTAGCCGCTCAGATACGGCGCGTTGACACTATTGCCGAAATTGACCGAGTTGATTTTCAGATCCCCGTTGGATCCGGAGGTTGTCGGCTGCGTCGTGACGTAGGTGCCGACGGGTTGTTTCGTGGCAATCGAGCTATTGAGATTACTGACAGCATTATTGAGGCTGCCATTGGTCGCATAGTCCCCGATGGGCTGGGCATAGCTGCGGATCTGACTGGAGACGTTCGCGTTCGTGGGAACAGCCAGAGCGCCCCAGGTCGTCAGGAACTGGAAATAGGCCGCACTGTTGTCCTCGGTCGGGGCGTTGACCAGCTGGATATTCAGAACGGGAAAATTCCCGCCACCAATGTCCTTGTTGATGAACCGGTTCTGGGCATCGGCAGCGGGCAGAGCCTGCTGAGACCCCCAGTTCGTCACGGACGGAACAAGCGCCTCGACAACGACCTGGAGCCGGGACAGAGTTCCGCTTTGCGCCGAGAGATCGCCCCGCAGCGCCAGAGACCCGTTGGCATCGAGGACAGGCGTGTAGGACGCCGGTACCCAGGAATAGACCCGGACGGTTCCGGTGAAATTCAGCGCCTGCGCCGTGTTCTGCGTGGTCCCTGTCACGGTTTGCCGGCTCAGGGTATTCGGTGTGCCGACTGCCAGGACGCCAACACCCCATTCAGCCTGGGTTCCATCATCGGCAAAATAGAACACCTGTCCGCCACCCGGAGCCGCCGAGGCAAAAGAGCGTCGGTCCTGGACAGCCCCGTTCAGCACGAACGACCCGGTACCCGGATTGGTGGCCGTCTCCAGGACCAGATCAAGAAGAAGGGGAGCTGCCACGTCAGAGCCTTTCCGTCAGTGTGAGGGTTTGGGCATGCCGATCGGCTGGCCCAAAGGGATTGGAGAGATCACCGCCAGCCAGACGCCCGAACAGCGCTGTCTGGGCCAGCGCGGGCGCACTGACAGACGGATCCGGCACGAACAGAATATTCTGGCCCGTGGCTGCCACACGCTGGATCTGGCGCAAGACAACCGCATCCGCGTCGCCGTAGGACTGATGCGCAATCGACAGGCCACGCTGGACGTATCGCGCATCCACGAACTCGCCACCTGACAGCGTCGTGGTGCTCTGCTGCCCCACCGTCAGGCTTTCGGTGCTTTCGGACGAATAGTTCCGCACGGGCTGCCAGAGCGGCCCGGCATAGGCCAGCGGGATCGAAATGAAGCCGTCCGGATTACTGGCATCCCAGACCGTGATTTCAAGAGAATCACCAGACACAGGTGTTCCCAAAATCCGCAGGCATTGCCCGATCTGGATATTGGCACCAGCCGTCTGATCGAACGTCACGGTCGTACCGTTACGGATCTGAATGCGCCAGGTCGCCGCCGTTGTCAGGTTGGTCCGGTGCAGGCTGATCGCCCGGATCGACTGGACAGAGCCAAGGGCTGCCTTGACGTCAGCGCTCCATCCGGTGCCACCGGCTGCCACGCGCCAGGCGAGGCTTGCCGCGCCCTGCTGGTTTTGCAGGTTGGTGACGGGCAGGCCAGAAACGCCATTGCCGGACAACGCAGCCGGCAGCAGCACATTCTGCCAGCCAATGCCGCAGTTTTGCATAACTCAGACCAGTATTGTGAGGGTTGTCGTATTGCCCGAGCTGGTGACGTGTTCGCTGACCACAATCCCCGGAACCGCGGATTTCGCACCCGGCACAGGCGCCTGGAGCGACACCGCATCCCCGAGATCCACGGCCAGAGCCACGGATTGCGGAACATCCACCGCCCAGAGATGGCGGCGCTTGCCCCAGACCGATCCGTGCCAGTGCGCAATCCCTACGGCATCCGCCTGATTGGCCAGGGCTGTGGAGATCAGCGCGGGATCGTTTGGAACGCGCCACTGAGATTTGACGGTCGTATCAAACCACACAGCACCCCGATCGCTTTCGGCAATCAGGGACTGACGATCCGCCGAGGCCTGCGGGTGCAGACCGGATCCGGACGTCTGAATTGTGAAATTGTGCTGCCAGCCGATGCGCCAGCGCCAGGTGGGCGGATCCAGAGAGCTGTCCAGGGTCACGGGCGAAATCGCGCTGATCACGTCCGTGGTCAGGGTGAGGACCGGATCCCCCGCATCCGCAGGATCCTGCAACCGGATCGGCCGCAACGTGCCTGTCCGGGTCGGGACCAGGGAAATCCCCAGACCCGACAGCAGCGTGCTGACCGCCTGACGGCCTGTCACACTGCTGGACCCGTCCCAGAACCATCCACCCGCATACGGTGCCAGGCTGGACGTCGCAGTCCAGGCCGCATCGATATAGGCAGAGGGCATGACCATGTCTTCGATCAGGAACTGTCGCAGAACGTCCAGAACGTTGGCAGGAGCCGCGCCCGATCGAAATCGCCCCACCGCATCCACAGTTATCCCATAGACGGGTTTGGTGCCCAGCCGGATCCAGGTGCCCGCACTGCTGGAGAGAACCGTGTACGTGCCCGGATCCGGAGACGTGGCATAAAGATCAGTGACGGTCCCGCCAGAAGCGATGCCGGCATAACCGCCCTCATACAGCGCCACCACATCCGCCGGCCCGTCTGACAGCTGATAGACGTAGTTGCTACTGTCGATCAGAACAGGCGTGACGTTGCAGACCGTACCCCGCAGGCGAGGCACATCCCGGCCGACGACGTTGCTGTCTCCATCCAGACGCCCGGTGCCCCCATAGACCGAGACAGGAACGGTCCCGTCCAGCCAGTAAGTCGCATCGAGCAGCGTGATGGACACGCTGTTCAGACCCGGTTGCCAGTTTTTCCCCAAACCGGAAAAAACCGGATTCAAGCCTGATGAAACCGGGTCCGTCCAGATCTGGCGCGTCCCATCCCACAGGCGCGTGCCCTCACGGATCCGCACAGGCAGATGATCATTCACGCGGGTCTGGAGCAGGCCATCCAGAACGCCGTCCGGATTGGCCAGCGTCAGAATCCCGATCGAGAACGAACCACCCTGGGCGTCGGCTGACAGGGTCAGGGACCGTGACAGATCTAGCGCTTGGGTGACATAGGGCGGATAAGGGATATGCGTTTCTGTCACATAGCCCGCATCCGAGAACCGCAGGGTCTCAACGGATTCCGGATTGTCCGGATATTGCGTCAAAGCGCCCCACGGGACATTGCCCCACCCCGGTGTCGCCGCCGGCTGCGTGACGGCCGGCAGAACGATGTCCATCTCAACGGTGCGAAACCTCATGCCGCCCTCGGCCGTGTGGCGTCGGTGACAGCCTGAAGCTGCGCTGTCTTCTGCGTTGCTGTGGCAACCTTCACCAGTTCAGCCATTTGGTCCTTCATGCCTTTCAGGAGGTCATTGGTCTGCTGAGAGAGTTTCTGGACCAGGGTTGCCGTGATCTTGTCACTGTCCGACTGACCAAGCGCTTTGAGGATGTTCGAGACCTGCGTGAAGTCCGTGCTGTATCCGGTGCCGGAGCCCTGCCACGTTTTGGACGTGGACAGGAAGGTGCTGGCATCGGACTGGATCCGCGACAGGGCATCGTAATCCCCGCCCATGGCCGCCTGATAATCGCTCATCAGGTTGTCATTGGCGCTCTGGTACTGCGCCTGGGCAGACAGGGGCGACGCGTCAGACGTATTCAGCCCCCGCGCATAATCCGTCAGGCTGGAAAACACCGACGTGACAGACTGCTGCGCCTGGTCCTGATACTGTTTCAGCTGCGCCACGGACGTGCCGTTGTACTGCTGCTGGATCTGGAGGCGTTCGGCCGCCAGTGTTTTTTCCAGATCGGCTGACTGATCCACGTAGGCCTGCTGGGACGAATACGCATCGCCCAGAAACGACCGCCAGGTGTCTTTCAGGGACTGGCGCTGCTGATCGGCACTGGTGTCGAAATTCAGGAGCGCTGCGCCCTCATCATTGCCCGTGGCTGTCAGGTAACGCGCCCGGACACCTGCATCAGACTGATTGAGCGTGGTCATGTTGTTCGCATAACCCTGCGCATACAGCGCCTGATATTTGGACGTGATAGAGGCCCCATCCAGCCCATAGGCCGACGCCTGAGACGCCGCAGCATCATAGGTCTGTTTCAGCGTGGCCATCTGATCCACCCAGGACTGCTGTCCTGAGACGGTGGCCTTGAGCAGACCTGGCATCGTCGTATCCACGAACGTGCTGATCGTGGAGATCTGCGTCTGCAGATCGGACGTGGACAGCGATTTGCCGTCCAGCGCCGTATCGAGCGCCGTTTTCAGATCCCCGGTCTGCTGCGTGAAATTCTGGATCGTGACGGTACCGTCCGAGTTGAATTTCGAGATCGAGACGCCAAGCTGATCAACCGTATCGGCCATGGTCTTCAGGCTCTGGATCGCTGCCGTATAGGTGGAAACGTCCGTGATGTCCGAGGGCATGCCCTGAGACAGCGCCTGATTGAACGTTGCATCTGAACTGGTCAGCGTGGAGTTTTTCAGAAGATCCGTCAGGGAAACGGACCGCATCGCCGCGTTTTTGTTGTTTTTGTCGTTGCGGACCGTGCCCAGGTAGCCACCGCCGATATCAGCTCCAGTCGCAGACAGCACGCTGTTGATCGAGGAAATATCTGTCTTTAGCTGGGCCGTGATCGTATCCGTCTGTGCCTGGTTCCAGGTCTGACCCAGAGACAGCTGGCCATCGATCGTCTGCACCTGATCGATCGTGTAGGGGTTTTTCTTGTGGCCAAAGAGAGATCCAATAAGTGCCCCTGGAATACCACCCAAAAGACCACCAATGATGGTTCCGCCGCTGAAGCCGCGTTTCTTACTGCTGACTAGATCGCCTATTGCCCCCCCTGATGCGCCGCCGATGAGGCCGCCGATCATTGTCCCTACACCTGGCAGAAACGAACCGGCTGCGGCACCAACAAGTGACCCAATCCCGCTGCCGATTGTCCCAGCCTGACCACCACCCAGAAGGGACGAAATAGAAGACCCCACTCCAAAGCCACCGCCAACACCACCGAGGAGATTGCCGACCGTCGCCGTCCCGAACAGATTGGTTTTCAGCCCTGAGGACAGCCAGGAAGATGCACCTCCAAGGCCACCAAGAGAGCTCGAAGTCGAAGTGCCGGAACTGACCGGGTTCCAGCCCCAGCCACCGGAATAGGTGCTGATCGCGTTGGTCGCAGACACCCCAGAGGACGATCCGGCTCCAGAAAGGATCGACGCAATATCCCCAATTGTGGACCGGCTTTTCCCGTCGATAGCATTCAGGAGTGGATTGATCAGCGTCAGCTTGGCGATCATGGACACCAGCTGACTTTCCACACCCTGCATGGCCGACTTGAACGTCACACCGCCATTCGAGGCGTTGACGAAGGCCTGCGTGAAGTCACCCGAGAGCGTGTCCGCTGCTGAGGAAATATCACTGGTCAGCTCATTCAGCGCGTCCTGCTGTTGCTGATAGGCATTCGTGGCTGACTGGATCGCCGCCACGTTCGCCAGATCCGTTTGACTGGCCTTGGACGTGAGATCGGCACCATTCTCCAGAAGGCTGTTGCGCTCTTTCAGAACCGCCATCTGAACCGAAACCGCATCCGAGTTTTGACCCAGAGACGCCGTTTCCGCCTTGATATAATCCAGATCGAGAGACTGACCATACGCCTTGCGGGCTGTCGTCAGATCTGCCTGCGCAGACGCTGCTTTGTCGAGAGCATCCGTTAGGACCGCCTGCTGACGTGTCTGCTCTTTTGTGCCTGAAATAGACGTATTCTGGACCGTTTCGGATGCTTCCACAGACCGGAGATACTGGTCCAGGCTGCCCTTGCTGCCATCATAGGAAGACAGAAGCGCTTCCTGGGCAGTCGTCTTGCGGGTCATGGTCTCGATCGAGGCGTTGAACTCACCCGTCAGGATCTGCTGTTCCCGCGCTTCTGCGATCAGAATGTCAGCGGTGGAGGCATGGGCCTGACCCATCTTGCGAGCAGCGTCCTCAACCTGCTGATCCACCTGGACCATGGCTTTCTGCGCAGCTGAGCCAGCCCAGGCCGCATCCGTGGCCTGTTCCTGCTGATGCGCCAGTTCCTGAAGCGGATCCCGGAGTTCGTTCAATGCCCCCTTGTGGGTCATCAGACGATTGGTCAGATCCTGAGTGGACGCCGCGTAGTCGGCATCCGTCACCTTGCCAGCCTTGTGCAGGTCATCCAGCGCGGCCTGGGCAGACGTCAGCTGCTTGATGGCATTGGTCTGATCCTGCACCTGAGATGCTGTAGAACCGTCTGACGTTTTCAGGGCGTCACTGACTTTTCCCTGCATGTTGGCAACAGTCGTGGCACCATAGACCTCGCCCCCCGTGACCTTGTCCGCATAATCCTGAACAGATTGCGGAACAGACTTTGAGCCTTTCAGGTAGGAATCGACATTTCCTTCGCCCCAGTTATACGCCATGGCCACGAGTTGTTCGTTGCCGGAATACTTGGAATAGAGCCGGATCAGGAGTCGTTCAGCGGCCGTGACGTTGCCGGTCGGATCTGTGAGATCATTCCCGGCAGCATTGGACGGCATCACCTGCATGGCGCCAATGGCACCGGCAGACGATGTGACCACCTGACCGTTTTTGTACTGGCCCGTAGCGCTTTCCACGGGCTGGATCCGGTGTGCCAGGGAAAGGACGTCAGAACTGGCCCCGATCTGAGCGCCAACACTGTCAATCAGCCCAGAAATCCCAGAAGAGGAGCCGCTGCGCAGCGTGGCCTGCTGCGCCTCATAGGCGACATGATCAGGACTAAAAGAGTCCATCCATTTCTTGAGGTTCTGGACTTCCTTCCCCATGGACGCCAGGGCTTCGATCCCCTTCGTAGCGCCCGCGACGATGCCGTCCCCAATGGAATTCGCGAAGCTCTTGGCCCCTTCGATCTGAGGAGCCCAGTCGTCCCGCAGGTCATGCAACGCCTGCTGGAATGGCGTCAGGCCTTGTTCTGCTGCGCCCTGTGTCGCCGTGCCGACCTGCTGCATGAGCAGCTGCCAGGCCTGAAGGCGATTACCAGAAGTCTGAAGGTCCTCGATTTGGCTCACCAAACCCTGATGAACCCCCAGCAGCCCCTTGTCCGCAAAGTCCTGGGCCGCTTTGGCTGGATCCGCATAGGCATCCGCCATGGTCTTGGCGGCTTCCGGGACGGTTTCGCCCATCACTTCGGCCAGATCTCGTGCTTCGGCTGAAAGTGCCTTGAGGCTGGAGCCATCGACAGTGGGCACGGCCGCAAAGGTCGTGGTGACGGACCGGCTGTCATCGAGCGATAGGCCACCGCTGGATGAAAGCTGGCGCGCCGCGGCTTCGGCCGATGATGCCATGGCAGCGTAATCGTCACGGGTTGCCCGCAGATGCTGTGACAGGGTTGCCAGTTGCTCCTGTTCGGCTTCTGCTGCGGAGCCAACTTTGTAGAGAGCAGCAGCGCCCGCAAGAGCGGCAACAGCCAGACCACCTGGCCCCGCAAGGAAACCTGTGACAATTTTGGTCGCAGAGCCAAAGCCACCCATCACCTGCACCATATTGGGCACCTGATAGAAGGCGGCCTTCATGGCGGACCCCCCAGACATCACCTGGTCAAAGAACTTATGCGCTTCATCAGCGACAATGCCGAACTGATAGCCAGACAGCTTGACCTTGTCGGTCGTGTCCTGGAGCGCATCGCTGGCCCCCTTGGCTGATTTCACGGCCGCGTCATGGGCGTCCGACAGTTTCTTGACCTTGGCGGTCTGGGCATCGATCGTGCGAGCGGCTTCGGCCTGCGTGACCTCACCTTTGCGGACGCCCTCATTCACCGTTTCAGTGACTTCATTCAGCCTGTCCTGCGCCTTTTGCAGGGCTGTGGCTGATTTCGTGACGGTATCAAGGGTTTTAACCCAACCTTCGGCCGTTTTGGTCGTGCGGGTAATTCTGCTGTCTGTAACTTCGATCGACTCACCGACCCGGTCCAGACCGTCCGCAACCTTATCCAGGGCATTGGCGTCCGCCTGTGCCGCAGCTGCGATCTGGCCACGATAGGAAACTTCGATCTGCTCAACTGTCGGCATGACAAAACCTCAGAATCTTCGGGTGAGTATCAGAGCCGGATAGGTGATCGCTTTTCCGGCTGCTCGGTCTTTGGCGCGCCCATTGCGACGCAGGATGTAAGGCGCATTATCCAGTAGTCCGGAGGGCACCGTCACAAAGGCACGGGCCGCGTTCACGGTCGGGAATTTGCGCTGAATGGATTGGCGCACAGCTTCAACAATGCCGGGCGGAACACTCATTTTCATCGCACCCGTATCGATCTTGCGAGCATAAGGCTGCGGATTAACGATCATGACCTGCTTGCCGTCTGGCACGTCAGACACGTCGCCTGCCCAGGGCTTGCCCTCGACCACGACCACCCAGCTGTCCCGGTACCGTCCGGATCGGACAGGGGAACGCTCCTTGCAAAGCTGGAGCGCAGCCTTGGCCGCCAGGCCCATCACGTTGAACCTGTAGAGAATGAACCCGTCAGGCCGGACGGAGCTTTCCGGCGCACCCTGACGTCCATCCACGTTCGTGGTCCAGTGCGGAGGGGCATCCCCACGCCGCACGGCCGTGTCACGGGCATTGATTGCAACCCGCGCCAGATAGGCCGACTGGGCTGCCGGTGACAGCGCCTGATCCCGAAACAGGCGGATATTCCGGGCAACACTGCGTGGCGATGCCATGATTATTTCCTCAGAGCGTTCTGGAGATCCCGCGTGATCTGAGCGTTCCGGTGCGTGAGGAACACGACGTCCAGCGCCCGGACCAGGCGAAACACAAGCGGGCGTTCGTCTGCCGTAACCCCACTGGCATCACACCACCGATCCACGGCTACCCAGCCGATGGGTTGGGGACGGGAGATGATCCGGATCGCCCCCATGCCTGCACCCAGACCGTCGGTAATCCACGGCCGGTCATGCTGGAGATCGTGCCAGGCCCGCCAGGGAACCTCATTCCAGGGATCCGGGAGAACACGACACTCCAGAGCCGCTTCACGGATCTCTGGAACCTCGTTCTCTCCCGTGAACTGGCCCCACTCCATCTCCCACTGGAGTGAGGCAATCAGTTTCCCTCAGAAGCCTTGGCCTGTTCTTCCCGCTCGGCACCGACGCGTCCAGCCGCCATCAGGGACAACGTGACAAGGGCTGGA